>NZ_JBYLHY010000029.1:0-107555 GCF_057749925.1 Paenibacillus sp. sgz302191 | reverse complement strand
GCCTGAACCAGTTCGTCATTTAGCAAGGTGAACGCGGCCGGGGAGAGCTTTTGTCTGGCCTCGGAAAAGGACTGTTTCGTATACGTTGTCGTTGTCGCCTCTTCTGGCATGAACATCTCGCGAAATTTATCCAACTCCAACTGCGTCGATTTTCGGACCATGCGGAGGATGAGAAGCAGCAGCGGAAAGAAACCAATCTTGCGATTGCGTTTAAAATCCTGCGTATTCTTCTTCGCGCTTTCTTTGAATTCCTCGCTTTTCATCTTGTTAAGCACACGGGATAAGGCCGTTTTTCCGTTTTTTTCACGCGCTATCATCCGTTTCTATCGTTTACCTCTACTATACCAAAATCTACTAACCTGACAACATTGGGGGTATGGTGGCGGTGCATCGCTGTGTCACGGCTGCATAGTGTTACCGCATGGCGGTGCTGCATGGTGGCGGTGCGATGGCGGCATAGCGGTACTGTATGGTGGTGCTGCATGGCGGTACTGCATGGCCGTGCTTCATGGTGGGGGGCATGGCCGGGCTACATGGCTGTACGGTGTTACTGTCTGGCTGGGCTACTTTGTGACAGTGCGATGGCGGCATAGCGGTGCTGCATGGTGGTGCTGCATGACCGTGTTTCGTGGTGGGGGCATGGTGGCGGTCGCATCTTTTGGTAGCGATTTCAAACACTTCGTCGTGGGCCAATGCTGGAGCATAGCTCGGTTCGCCCGCCCCGGCAGCCGTTCTTGAACCTGCCTGGACTCGGGCACGCCGAAAAACCTGCGATTGTGCCGATAGTGCAGGCTTTTTCGCTGAAAGTGACTCGTTTTGGCAAAAAGCCTGCGATTGCAGCAATTTTCGGTGGAAATGCGCCCGAGCGGGCACATGTGTTCGATAAAAAACCTGCAAAAGTGCAGGCTTTTTCACTGAAAGTGGCTCGTTTTGGCGAAAAGCCTGCGATAGTGCAGGAATTTTCGCTGAAAATGAATCTGAGCCCATGTTTGCGGCGAAAAACCTGCACTTTTGCAGGAATATTTCGTCCCAAGCACATCGCCGGGCAAAAAACTGTACTTTTGCAGGTTTTCCTCACGCTGCCATGCATGCCATGCCACGCCAAGTATCTGCCGCTGCCTCGAGCCATTGCAGAGCTACGCAAGGCCAGGCCAAGTATCTGCGCTGACTCAAGCCGCTTTGCCGGGCCGACCCGGGCTGTGGCGCCGCATGGAAAACCCGCCCTCAAAGCCCGGGCGGGTTCGGCAAAAAACCCCCTTTCACGTCCAACATTCAAGTTGTACGTAAAAGGGGGTTCGCGATTTATGCCGGCGAAGCTACTTCATCTTCTCCCGAAGATGCGGCGTCTGTGCCCTCCAGGAAAAACTGGACGAGTTTGACATGCTTTTTCAGCGATTTTTCGTGAATCAGGTTGATTTTGCCGTTATCGAGCGTTCCGAATACGTAAATCAATTCCTCATTATCGTGCGACCAGTCGAAGCCTTCGAGAATGCTCAACGACTGCGTCCATTCCTCGTTGTACTGTCCCTCCGGGAATAAGAACCGGTTGGCGTACAGCGCGATGCTTTCCTGAATGACGCGGTTGGCGGAAGTGTACGAAGCCAGTCCCGGCTGTTCAGGCATCATCGGAAGGATCGTGTTAAAGAACTGATGCAAAATTTCCACGTAGGTGGACGGGTCTTGACGAATTTTGCGCTGCAGCTCGTAGGAAGGCTGCATTCTGCCGGAGAACAGCATCGTTGCCGTCGAATACAACCAGCTGAAGCACGTAAAGTTGCGGTTGAACGCCGTCAAGTTGCTGCGGCGCTCCACGCCGGCCGCTTTGAGATAAATGTTATGGTCCACTACCTGCTGAATGACCAGATTGAGCGGATCGATCGAGTCGAAGGAATGGCCCAGTTCTTTGCTCACAAGCTGTACTTTGGAGTTAATATCGCCGAACAACTGCTGCTCTTCTTCCTCGGACAGGCCGATATAGATTTGCACGGCAAGCTCCGTTTCCATCAAATCCAGCCGTCTGCCTTCCAACTGGCTCACAACGCCTTCGGTTTGATCCACTTCCTGTTTCAGCTCGGCATCTTCCGGAAATCTGCGCTGTTTGATTTTTAACAGAGCGAGCTTTTTCTCGTACCGCCGCACTTCCTTTTGCATCTGGTCGTTGACGTAACCTAGCGCCAGAATCCGGTGCTGCCCGTCGAGGATGCTCAATTTGCTGCCGTGTCTCAAGAGAAACTCCTTGTCGCCCTTGGACAGCTGGTTCACCTCGCGCAAAGACAGCGTTACCGGTCCGAAAAATACATGATCCAGCTCGCGCTCCTGCAAATACGTAGAAATTTTCCGTCTTTGCATATTGCTGAGCTTCCGTTGAACCATCGGATCGATCATCGTGTAGTTAAGCAAATCCTGTACGCGAAGAGCGACCGTGGCCAGCCCGAATTTGTCACAAAATGGATGAATCGTCATCCGCAAACGCAAACCTTCCATTAGCCCGCATCCTCCTTATCGCTGATGAGAAAAACATTTTGCTCCTGGTAGAAGCCTTTGATGAATTGATATGCTTTCATAATCCGCGAACGTCTTGGAAGACGGTCCTTTTCATCGCCCGCATAAATGCCGTTCCAGTTCACATGCGGCAATATTTTCAAAGCGTGCTCCAATGCGTACCGATTGAATTTTCCGGTTTTTGTCGCTTCTTCGTGGATGAAGAGCGCCAGCGCGATTTGAATGTTTTCGCTCCAGACCAGCTCGCCTTTGGTCGGCGTCGGCAAATAGTTTAGCAATCCGCTGAAATAAGAAGCCGCTAACGACACATGCTCCTGCAGTTCCTTGTCTTCGTATTGATACCCGTTGTTTCGCGCCGCCGATTTCATCCGGCCTTCAAACAGAGCGACCAAAATTTCAATCAGCAGGTGATAGGAAAACAAATATTCAGGCGCTTTGCCGCGCTCGGAAAACATATCAACCGTCAGCGTCTGCATAGCCGGCGCTTTGGCGGCC
Source organism: Paenibacillus sp. sgz302191 (assembly GCF_057749925.1). Lineage (NCBI taxonomy): Bacteria > Bacillati > Bacillota > Bacilli > Caryophanales > Paenibacillaceae > Paenibacillus > Paenibacillus sp. sgz302191. The sequence goes on along the minus strand of NZ_JBYLHY010000029.1, from coordinate 104,558 downwards.
AGCTCCGTTGCGGCGACATGATAAAATCTGCGCTGATCGCGAAGAACGGCCAGATTTCCGCCGATTTTGCGCGGAAGCTTGTTGATGTCGGAAAATAACTGGCGCTCTTGCCGGGCGTTAATGTCCAAATAAGTCATCGTCGAGATCGGGAATGCGTACAATCTGCGCAGCTTCTCCGTAATCTCTTCCATTTTATCGTATTCCCGGCGGTCTTTGGCCCGCGCCATTTGGCTTTGCAATGTTTCCATAATGCGCTGAAAAGCGGCCAGGCGATGCTGTCCGTCGACGACATACAGCTTTTCGATTGGCTGCAAGCGAAGCATCCGCTGCTCCTCGTCATAATGGCCCGCTCCCCGTGCCGAAAAAATAATGCCGGGGAAATAAATCGGCTGCCGGTCTTCCAAATACAAATTGACATAATCGATCAGTTTGGACAGATTGCGCGGAATAATCGCGCGCTGCACTTCCAAATCCACTTCATAGATCGAAAACAGCTTGCTCATCGGCAATGTTGCAGCTATGGTAGGCTGTCCGAAGGTATGCCCCAATGTTCCCGGGATTTCTACAAACGTTGAATGTTTTTGCTCAGCCAAGAGCTCGGATAATGAATTAATAGCATCCATCATAGGTACCCCTTTCAAATCAATATTCGATACGGTTCTCTTTCTCCTATTTTTTCCAAAAAATCTTAGTTTCATTCTATTGAACGAAGCCATTCTCCAATTCGGCGCGCGGCTTCGAGCAGCCTTTGCTCATCCTGTACGATGGCGATTCTGACAAATCCCTCCCCCTCTGCCCCGAAAGCGTCTCCGGGAATGACGACAACGCCTGCGCGGTAAAGCATTTCCCGGGAAATTTGTCGAGAGGTCCAGCCTTGCGGCACAGGGGCCCAAATAAACATGGTCGCTTTGGGCGGACGAATATGCCAGCCCGCTTCGGCAAGCGCTGCAAGAAACGCGTCTCTCCGGCTTTGGTAAATCCCGGCAACGGAATGCTCATTTTCCATATCTTCTTCCAAAGCTGCAATGCCTGCGGCTTGAACGGCCTGAAACACGCCGTAATCAATATTGGACTTAAGCGTCTTCAGAGCTTTCACGGCTTCGGCATTTCCCGTCAAAAAGGCGATCCGGCAGCCTGCCATGTTAAAACTCTTCGATAGCGAATGAAATTCGACGGCAACCTCCTTGGCTCCTGCAATTTCAAGAATGCTCATCGGCCGATATCCGTCAAAAGCCATCTCCGAGTACGCCAAATCATGCACAACGAGCAGTTCGTGCTTTTTCGCATAAGCGACCAATTGTTCGAAAAAAGCCCGGTCTGCGACAGCCGCCAACGGATTGCTCGGATAATTGAGCAAAATAAATTTCGCCTGCGCAGCGACATCCGCCGGAATATCGTCCAGCTTCGGCAAATAATCGTTATCTGCGCGAAGCGGCACAAGATACGGTTTAACCCCGGCCAAAACAAGGCTTGCGGAATAAATCGGATAGCCGGGATCGGGCACGATCGCCATATCGCCAGGGTCGCATAACGCCAGCGCCAAATGCGCCAGACCGTCCTGGGAGCCCATCAGCGTTAAAATTTCATCGGCCGGATCGAGTTCGACGCCGAATCGGTACCGATACCATTTGGCCACCGCTTCGCGAAACTCCGGGCTTCCTTCCGAGGAAGGATAGCCGTACAGCTTCGGGTTGCCCACAGCTTGCGCAATCGCTTCGAGAATCCGCTTTGAAGGCGGCAAATCGGGACTGCCGATACCTAAATCTATGACGTCTACCCCTTGGTTCATAACCTCTCTCTTCCATTCGGCTACCTCTGCAAAAATAGCCGAACCAAGCCGGGTCAAACGTTCGGAACCTTTAATCTTCATGGACAAAAACCTTCTTTTTATTAATTAACGTAATAAATCATTTAATATGTTCTACAAACCCGTTCCAATTCCTGTCTGATGAACTTGCCTGATCATAAAGAACAGGAAGGCCGCAAGGGCCAGATAAACAGCGCCGAACGTCCATCTGGTGCGAACCGGGACATCGTAATATTCGTTAAGCTCGTCGAGCGGAACGAAGTCGATTTTGACATGAATGCCCAAATGCAGCCCGTATCCGTTGTCCGTGCGTTCGATGCCTTCGATCTCTTTGTGCAGATGCTCGACTTTCACGACGGATACTTTCTTGATCAGCGCTTGTCTCGGCAAATGCAAATAGCCTTCGAACCCGATGGCTTGCCACCACATCACGATTTTTTGGCTGCCTTCGGCCTGCGCGTCCAGCTCGGAGAAAGTCGTAAACTCAAGCTCGCGGGTATGGCCTTCGCCGGGAACGATCATGCCGTGCTGCAGCAGATGCTCAGCATTAAACTCGAAGCGCGTGTTCGCCGATCTGACTCCGCCTTTATTCCTGTTTTTCACATATTTATTATACAAATCCCATGCAAACATCAACCAAATAATGAAAAACAAGATGCTCTCCATATAGTAAATGACGACAAGCCCGCCGACAAGTCCGACAAGCCAGAGCCAGCGGGTTACGGCGGTGGAAATTCTGCCTCCGTCAAGCGGATGTATCGGCAATAGATTGATCAGATTGAGATAAAATCCAAGATACGATATGGAAACAAGAAGGGGAGAGCCGACAGCCACGCCAAGTCCAAAGGCGGCTACCGCACCGACAGTCCCGAGAATGGGCCCGCCAATCCCGATGAAAGCCTCTGTGGCCGCATCCCTGGGATGCTTTTTCATCGTGATCAAAGCTCCCAGAAATGGAATAAATACAGGGGCTGTGACGGGAAGTCCCTTGATTTTGGCCGCAAGCACATGGCCCAGTTCATGAATAAGAATCATAATCACGATTCCGATGGCAAAAGGCAGCGGCGCCATGATCGCGTAAGCTCCTATGCTGATAAACATGCTGATCACGACTCCGCCGAATTTCCCCAGTTTGAGCAGCGGCAGAATCAGCTTGGCCTGCGATACAAGAAACATTCCGATTGCGCCAAGCACCCAGAATGGATTTTTACGATTCGGTTTGCCCGATTGCGCCATGGCTTCACTCCCTTCCCCATACCGCCTCGTAGTCCTCTTCCTTGAACCCTACGGTCACTTTGCTGCCGTCCGTTACGATCGGCCTCTTGATCAACCTGCCGTTGGAGGCAAGCAGTTCCAGCATATCCTGCTCGGACATGCCCGGCAGCTTGTCCTTAAGTCCCATTTCCTTATACACTTCGCCGGAAGTATTGAAAAATTTCTTGATCGGCAGTCCGCTGTCAGCCAGCAGCTTGGCCAGTTCCGCAGAGGAGGGCGGCGTGTCGAACAGTGGGACATTTTCCGCGACGTCCACGTCATGCGCCTTCAACCATTTTAACGCGCTGCGGCACGTCCCGCATTTATCATAACAAAAAACTTTTACTCCCACGACGCTGTTTTCTCCTTTTATTGCGATAATGTATAACTATTCTTAAAATTTTGGGCCAAACGGGCGGGAAAGTCAAGTTGTACTTGCTTTTTCGGACAGTGCAAATAACCATTCGGAAAGTCCGATTGGTTTTTGCATGCTATGCGATTCGCGGCCTACGCCCTCAGCCATGCCTGCAATTGGGCCAGATCCGCCGGCAGCGGAGCGCCAAATTCCGCCCATTCCCGCGTCCCGGGATGAACGAATCCGAGCCTGAACGCGTGCAGCGCCTGCCTGTCGAGCAGCCCAGCAACCTCGCGGGCCTCGTCGCTTTCCGCAAAGTCCGGAAGCACATACATTTTGTCTCCCAGCAGGGGATGGCCCAAATGTTTCATATGCACGCGGATTTGATGCGTTCGCCCCGTTTCCAGCCACAGCCGGACCAGAGCGGCATCGGCATACTGCTCGACCACCTCGTAGTGAGTGACGGCCGAATATCCGGCAGGCGTCACAATCCGCACATGAGGCTGCTCGGGGTCGCGGTCGATCGGCGCATCGATCGTCCCTTGCTTTTGGGCCACATCGCCCCATACGAATGCGAGATACTCTTTCTTGACCGTATGCCTGATCATTTGTTCGGATATTTGCTGGTGAACGTAAGGGGTCTTCGCAATGGCGAGCACGCCGGACGTCTCTTGATCGAGCCTGTGGACCGGACGAAAGCGGCAGCTGATCCCCATTTGCCGCCAATGATGCACGACGGCGTTGGCAATCGTATTGACGTAATGCCCGTGCGTCGGATGTACGATGATGCCTGCCTCTTTGGCTACAATGAGCAAATGCTCGTCCTCGTGCAAAATGTGGAGAGGCAGGTCCTGCGGCAAAATATCTTCCGATTCCTCCTGCTCCATCCTCACTTCAACCCTGTCGCCTGCGGCTACTTTGACACTGATATACTGTCTGGCGCCGTTCACCGTAATGCCTTGCTCCGTCAGCTTCAGGCGGGATAGCAGCTTGCGGGAAACCATCAGCCTGTTGTGCAAAATCGTTTTCAGCAGCATGCCCTCTTCCTCGGGAGGAACGACGTATACCAGCGGCTCGTAGTAGCTCATGATTTGCGGCGGAATACGTGCCCGCTGCGCTCGTACTCCACGTCCGCGACACCTTCGCGGAAATTCGCCGTACGGGCGACGGTAAAGAACAAATCGGACAAGCGGTTCAAATACCGCCGTACTTCCGGATTAATCTCCTGCGTGCGGGCCAATGTGACCACCCGGCGCTCGGCCCGGCGGCATACCGTCCGGCAAATGTGGATCGCGGAGGATACACGGCCGCCGCCCGGCAAAATAAACCGCGAAATGTCCGGCGTCTCCGCATCGTACTTGTCGATCCAGCCTTCCAGCGCATCGACCATGTCGGATGTGACTTTGTAGGGGCGGATTTCTTTTTTCAGCGTAGCCAGATCCGAACCGCAATCGAACAGCTCGTGCTGCACCTTCAGCATATCCTCCAGCAAATCTTTGAATTTGTCCGGGTCCATGAAGCTCATCGCTTGCCCGAGATAACAATTCAGCTCGTCTACGGTCCCGTAAGCCTCAACCCGGTCATCGTCCTTGTCGACTCTGCCGCCGACTACGCCGGTTTGCCCCGCATCCCCCGTGCGCGTATAAATTTTCATCAGGCTCATCCTCCTTTATTGCCGCTTCGATACATGTATAATCTCATAAATGCGATTCATATCCAAATGCCGGCGCACATGATCGGCCAGCCGGTCAAAAGCGGCTTCCCGTCGCTGCTTGAAGCCCGGTCCCGCTTCCAACGGAGCAAGCCCTTTTTGCCTGCGGATCTCGTTCAGCCAAGCTCTGCGCAAATCGTCGTTATGCAAAATGCCGTGCAGGTACGTCCCCCAGACGCGCCCTCCAAAAGCGGAAGCCCCGTCACCGTGCAAATCGTCCCGACCCGCAGGAAGCACATCGGCCTCATGCCGGGCTTTCACCCGAAAAGGCGGCTCCACGTCTTCGACATACGAGGTTCTGCCCATGTGAATCTCATAGCCGTCGATCGCGATTTCCGGCCGGGCTGCCGCAAACAAGGCGCTGTAGCCCTGCACCTGAACGGTGCGCTTGTCGACCGTAAACACGGTCTCCGTCGGCAAAAGCCCCAATCCTTCAAGCTCGGGATAACCCGCTTCGAGACCGTCCGGATCGAGCAATCTTCGGCCCAGCATTTGATAGCCGGCGCATATCCCCGCGACCCAGCCCCGCTCTGCAAGAGCAAACTGCACAATGCGCTCGGCAAGCCCCGATTCCCGCAAATAACGCAAATCGTCCATCGTGTTTTTGCTGCCCGGCAGCACAACCGCATCCGGCTCCCCCCACTCCGACAAATGCGAAATGTAGCGGAAATGAACATCGCTCTCTTCCTGCAGCGGATCGAAATCAGTAAAATTGGACAGCCGTGGCAGACGGACGACCGCGATATCAAGCTTGTCCGCCGGCCGGGGCCGCGAGACGGGGTCCCGCTCACGCTTCGCGCGCTTGGCGTCGAGCGAAGCGGAATCCTCATCCTCGATGCCAAGCTGCGGCATATAGGGAATGACGCCCAGCACCGGCTTGCCCGTACGCTCCTCCAGCCAGTCGAGCCCCGGTTTCAGCAGAGTGATGTCTCCGCGAAACTTGTTGATGACGAACCCCTTCACCCTGTCCCGCTCCTCGGGCGTCAAAATATCCATCGTCCCGACAATCGATGCGAACACCCCTCCGCGATCGATATCGGCCACGAGCAGGACCGGGCTGTCCGCCCAACCCGCAAGCCGCATGTTGACGATGTCGCGGTCCTTCAGGTTCACTTCGGCCGGACTGCCGGCGCCCTCCAGAACGACGAGATCATAGCCGCTGCGCAGCCTTGCGAGCGCGTCTTTCACAATTTGCTCGGCCTGCGGCAAATACGTTTCCCGGTACGTCCGCGCATCCAGATCCCGGAGCGGCCTGCCGTGCACCACCACCTGGGCGACCATATCCTGTTTGGGCTTGAGCAAAATCGGGTTCATGTCGGTCGTAGCCAAAATGCCGCAAGCGTCGGCCTGAACCCCCTGCGCCCTGCCGATTTCTTTGCCGTCGTAAGTGACGTATGAATTCAGCGACATATTTTGCGATTTAAAAGGCGCGGTACGCAAGCCGTCCTGTACAAAAATGCGGCAGAGTGCCGCAGTTAAAATGCTTTTGCCGACGTCGGACGCCGTCCCCTGGATCATCAATGCAGCCGCATACGGCGTTTTATCGCTCATCGTCGCCGCCTCTTTCCCGGAACGTCTGCAGCATGGAGCGCAAACCTCCGACCAGCCGTTCGTTCTCTTCCCTGAGCCGCACCGCCACCCGGCAGTAACGGCGATCCAGCCCTTCAAACAAGGACGCATCCCGGATTAAAATGCCCTGCCGCCCCATAACCTGCTGCGCTTCTTTCACGGTAACGCCCGACTGCTTAGGAAAGGCGAACAGCAAAAAGTTGACATCGCTCGGCACGACTTCCAAACCGAGCCGCTCCAGCTGATCCGTCAGCCACGGCTTTTCCGCCGCAAGCCATGCTCTGCTCGCCCGTTCGAACTCCTCATCGTCGAGCACCGCCGAACCGATCAGCTGCGCCAAGTAGTTCACGCTCCACTGCACCTGCATCGCCTTCAGCTGTGCGATCCAGTCCGGATGCGCAACCACGAAGCCGAGCCGGATGCCCGGAATGGCGTAAAATTTCGTCATCGAGCGCAGGACGAACAAACGTTTGCTATCGGCCGCCGCCCGCAGCATCGAATGCTCGCGCTCGTCCGGCACGAAATCCATGAACGCCTCGTCGAGCGCCAGACGGACGCCGCTTTGTTCAAGATCGCGCAGCACCCGGCGGGGAATCAGTTTGCCCGTAGGATTGTTCGGATGCCCGAGAAAAAGCAAATCGCAGAACGATTTCGCCGCGGCCACATCCTCTTGCTGCAGCACGAACTCATGTTCTCTGTGCAGCGGAATGGAATGAACCGAGCCGCCGGACCCCAGAACCGCTTCCTCGTACTCCGTAAAGGACGGTCTCGCCAGACCGGTAACGACCGTTTTAAGCGCTCTTGCCACAAGATCGATCAGCTCCGCAGCTCCGTTGCCGACCAAAATACTTTCCGCAGGAATATCGTATTTGCGGGACAATTTGCTGCGCAGCTCGCGCACCGCAGGGTCCGGATATTTTACCACATCCTTCCATCGGCTGCGCATAATATGCTCAACGACGGAAGGAGGCCCGAGCGGATTCATATTCGAACTGAAATCGAGAAACTGTTCTTTCGGGCGCCCGAAAGCCTCTTCCGCCGTCCACACATCCCCTCCGTGTCCAAAACGTTCCAGCATCAAAACTCACCTCTCTATATGTGAATGAAGACCGCAGCGGCAGCCAGCAGGAGCAAAGCCTCCAGCAGTTCGTTCAAAGCGCCGTACGTGTCCCCGGTCAATCCCCCAAGCTTGCGGCTGATATAACCGGCAATGCCGCAGCCGGCCATGAACGTCCCGAGCGTAAAACCTGCGGTTATCGTCCAGATGTTCAAATATTCGGAAACCGGAACTGCTGACGCATGGACCGCCAAAACCGTAAGCGATGTCGCAAGCAGCGCCGCCGCCGTACACATGGCCACTTCCTTCCGCCCTACGCCCTGAAATAAACTGCCGAGTCCGGATTCGCGCCGGGCGTAAGGCCATCCATAGATCGCTGCGGCCATAAACCAGCGGCTCCATATCGGAATGATCGCCAGCAGCATGCCGCCCGTCAGCCGAACACCAGCGGAAGGAACGTCCAGCAGCGTGTAAAGCAGCGAGAGCTTCAACAGCAAATGCAGAACGCACACGATAACCCCCATCGCGCCTACCCTGCTGTCTTTCATAATTTCCAGCATCTGTTCGCGCGGTCTATGGCTGAGTATGCCGTCCGCCGTATCCATCAAACCGTCCAGGTGCAGACCGCCGGTGAGGATGACCCAAAGCGCGAGAAGCAAGACCGCCGCCGGAAAAGCGGGAAGCGCCAGCCTTAAGCCCGCTCCCGCACCGGCGAGAAGCAGCCCGATGACTGCGCCGGCCAGCGGGTAAAAAACGACGCTTCGCCGAAACACCTGCTCCGTATAAGCAATCTGCACCGGAACCGGCAGTCTTGTCAAAAACTGAAAAGCTGCAATGAGTCCATGCAGCCAGCCTACCACAACATCGCGATTGCGCATAGCATTCCTCCCATCGCGGCAAAACTGACGCCGTACAGTATCCGTACGGCGAGTACGATATCCCGCTGCGTCCGCTCCCGCAGCGGCCAGCCGAGGCGCGCCCGCTCGCTCTTGGCGCCGCCGTAGACGTTCAGCCCGCCCAGCTCGATCCCGAGCGCTCCGGCTACCGCCGACTCGGGAATCCCGCTGTTCGGGCTGGGGTGCAGGTGCGCGAAGCGGCGGATCGCTGCCGCTGCCCGCTTCGCCGAAAGCCCCGGCTGCAGCAGGGCGACGAGCACGAGCAGGAGGCCGGTCAGCCGGGCCGGAATCCAGTTCATGACGTCGTCCCAGCGGGCCGACGCCCAGCCGAATTGGCGGTACTTCTCATTTTTGTAGCCGACCATCGAATCCAGCGTATTGGTCGCCCTGTAGAACATCGCCAGCGGCGCTCCGCCGAGCAGCGCATAAAACAGTGGAGCGATGACCGCATCCACGATGTTCTCCGCCACCGTCTCGACGACGGCCCGAGTCAATTCCGCCTCCCCGAGATGCGCGGTATCGCGGCCCACGATATACCCCGTGTACTTGCGGGCGTCGTCCATATTGCCGCTGCGCAAAGGCACGGCCACCAAATATGCGGCATCCTTCAGCCCTTTGACGGCGACCGTCGTCGAAATCAGCCACGTCGACACGGCATATCCGAGCCATTCGTGCACCGCTCGGGCGGCCAGCACGAGCAGCAGCGCTGCGCCGAAGCCGAGCAGCACCGTGGAGAGCGCCAGCAGCACGCCTTTGGCCTTCAAGGCCGCTCCCCGGAGCAGCCGGCGCTCCATGAATTGAATCCACCTGCCTATGTAGACAACCGGATGCGTCAGCCATTTGGGATCGCCGACGATCCAGTCGAGTGCGAGAGCCGCCGCCGTCATGACGGCCAGCTCTTTCCAAGAATATACCCACCACATTGCCGTTCCCCCGAAGCTATCCTGCCAATGCTCATATTCGTCTTCATCGAAAATTCCTGCAAAATCCAGACTGTCGAAAGCCTCTCGCCTGTTGAAAAACCCCCAAGCCGGTGTCGATAGCCGCAATCTGCCTGGCAGTGCGAAAAAACCTGCAAAAATACATGAATTTGCAGCCTTGATCCGCCAGCCACGAACAATTCCTGCAATTGTGCAGGCTTTTCGCCGCATGACATGGACTCAGGTTGATTTTGGCAAAAATTCCTGCACTTTCGCAGGCTTCTCACCAAAACAAATCGATTCTGCAGGAAAAAACTGTACTTTTGCAGGTTTTCTCCTGTCCTGGCCTTGCAAACCGTCTCACGACCGCCCGCCATACAGCCGCGTAACGTCGGTAGTCGCGATCTGCCTGGCGGTGCGAAGAAAACCTGCAAAAATACATGAATTTGCGACCTTGATCTGCCTGCCAAGAACAATTCCTGCAATTGTGCAGGCTTTTCGCGGCCGGACATGGACTCAGGTTCATTTTGGCAAAAATTCCTGCACTTTCGCAGGCTTTTCGCCAAAACAGACCGATTCTGCAGGAAAAAACTGTACTTTTGCAGGTTTTCTCCTGTCCTGACGTACAAACCGTCTCATGACCGCCCGTCATACAGCCGCGTAACCACGCCAGGGGAGGCACAACCGGGAGCGCGCGGCTGCGCCAAGCATTAGGCGTCCCCTCTAGTGTCGTCACTTTCTCGGGCAGCCTGATAATCGCAGGTTTTCTCCCCGCCAAGCCGCCTTGTCCCCCCACTTCAGCGCCACGACCCGTGAGGAGAGGCGCAGGTTGGGAAAGAGCGGGGGCGGCCCTTTATCAAGCTTGTTGTTAGTCATCTTCCGCATCTAATCCAGCCGGTACGCCCTGCTTTTCAACTCGATCGGGATTCCGGCCGTCACCAGGAACACCTCGCCGCACACTTCGGCCAGCCGCTGGTTCATCCGTCCGGCCAAATCCCGAAAGCGTCGTCCCAAAGGATACTCCGGCACGATCCCGTCCCCGACTTCATTGGTGACGAGCACCAATTGTCCGCTGTAGGAGGACACGGCGCGGACGAGTTCCTCGATTTGCGCCATAATCGCTTCCGGCTCGCTCTCATGGCGCAGCAGCCAGTTCGACAGCCACAGCGTCAGGCAGTCGACCAGCACCGAAGCTTCCGCGCTGCGCCCGTCCGCCTGCAGCCGGAGCAGAAGCTCCCGCAGCGCATACGGCTCCTCCAGGGTTTCCCACGGAAACCCCGACTCCAGCCGCTGCCGCTGATGCAAACTGACCCGCTCCCTCATTTCCTCATCGTAGATTTGCGAGGTCGCGATATAAATGCCTCTGGCGCTGCCGCGCATCGCCAGCCTCTCGGCGAAGGCGCTCTTGCCGCTGCGCGCGCCGCCTGTTACCAATACTGCCATGATCGGACCTCCCGCACCCGCTCGGCTCAAACTTCCTACGAGCGGGACACGCCCGCGCTCTCGAAAGTCGCCATCTCCCGCATAATTTTGCTTGCGGCATCGATCAGGTTAAAGGCAAGCACCGCGCCTGTCCCCTCGCCAAGCCGCATATCCATTTGCAGCATCGCTTCGAGGCCGATCGCCTGGAGCAGCCGGGCATGACCCTGTTCGTGCGACAAATGTGAAGCGAGCATGTACGGCGCGCACACCGGCGCCAAGCGGCTGGCCACCAGCGCAGCCGCCGAAGAGATGAAGCCGTCGATGACGACCGGGCAGCGGTTCTTCGCCGCTCCGAGGATGACGCCGACGAGACCGGCGATCTCCAGGCCGCCGACTTTGGCCAGCACGTCGAGCGCATCGTCGGCATCGGGGGCGTTCACTTCCAGCGCTTGTTTGACGACGGATTGCTTGTGCAGCCATCTGGCATCGTCAATGCCAGTGCCTCGTCCTACCGCCATCCCCGCATCAAGTCCGGTCATCGCGCAAAGAATCGCCGCGCTCGCCGTCGTATTGCCGATTCCCATATCCCCTGTAGCAAAAAGCCGGAAACCTTTGCCGGCAAGCTCATCCACCACTTCGATCCCGGCCATAATCGCCTGCTGCGCTTCCTCACGCGTCATCGCCGCTTCGCGGGCCATATTGCGCGTGCCTTTGCGCACTTTTTTCGATACAAGCTGCGGATGCTCCAGATCCGCGTTTACACCGATATCGACGCAGACGACTTCCGCCCCGGCATGCCGCGCCAGCACGTTGACGGCCGCGCCGCCGTGCACGAAGTTCAGTACCATCTGCGGCGTCACTTCCGCCGGAAACGCGCTGACGCCTTCCTCGCAGACGCCATGGTCGCCGGCCATCACGATGACGGCTTTTTTCTCGAATACAGGCTTTACTTCACCGGTAATGCCGGCTGTCTGGCACGCGATCGCCTCCAGCTTGCCCAAGCTTCCCGGCGGTTTCGTAAGCTGATCCAAATGCCGCCCGGCCAGTTCGGCGAACTCCTGATCGATCGGTTGAATAGCGCTGATTTCTTGATCTAATCTAGACATCATTTCATCCCTCGCATTTTCAGTTATTTGCCGGGCTGCAGCAATATTTGCGGCGCCCGGTTCAACGGATGCTCCAGCACGATCGGTTCGGTTCCGTACACCTCTGCGATCAGCCTGCTCGTTATAATTTCCTGCGGCGTCCCTATGGCCGCCGGCTTGCCGTCATGGACGACGAGCAGCCTGCTGCAATACTGCGCAGCCAGGTTCAAGTCATGCAGCACGGCTACGACGGTCAAACCCTCTTCCCGCTGCCATGCCCTGACATAATCCATCATCTGGATTTGATATCCGATGTCCAAAAAGGTCGTCGGCTCGTCGAGCATCAGCAGCCTGGGCTGCTGAGCCATTACTTTGCCGAGCGCTACGCGCTGCCGCTCACCCCCGCTAAGGCGGTCTACCGTGCGGCCGATGAGCGGTTCCAGATGGAGCTTCTCCACGATGCTTGCAATCAAATGCCCGGCATTCTGCGAATCTTCGCCAAGCCAGTTTTGAAACGGGTACCGGCCCATCTCCACGACCTCCCGCACGGTGAAGCCGACAGGCGGCAGGGCGTCCTGCTGCAGCACGGCGAGCCGGCGGGCCAGCTCCTTGCGGCTGTAGGAAGCCACCGGCCTGCCGGCCAATCGCACATCGCCTGCGGAGGCCGGGTCGATGCCCGACATGATCCGCAGCAGCGTCGATTTGCCGCTTCCGTTAGGCCCGATAATGCCGAAAAATTCGCCCGCTTCGACCTCGAAACTCATATGTTGCAGCACCTGCTTCCCGTGGAAGCTTTTCGAAACGCTTTCGACTTGTATCATCAAGATCAACCTCTCTGCGCTTTCTTATCTTTGTTCAACAAGTAAGCGAAGAACGGCGCCCCCAAAAAGGCGGTAATGACGCCGAGCGGTATTTCCGTCGGGCTCAGCAGCGTGCGGGCCAACGTATCCGCCCATAGCACATAAATTCCGCCGCCGAGAACGGATAAGGGCATAATCAGGCGGTAATCGGGGCCGACCAACAGGCGCACCAGATGCGGGATAATAAGTCCTACAAAGCCGATAACTCCGGCCACGGATACGGCCGCCGCCGTAACGAATGTCGCAACGATCAGTGCGGTCAATTTCGTCCGTTCGACATTGACCCCGAGATGGGCGGCTTGGCGCTCGCCGAGCGCGAGCAGGTTCAGCGATCTGGCCAAGCCGATCAATACCGCAAAGCCGATAAGCAAATAAGGCGTTACCAACGCCGCGTAGGACCAGCCCCGCAATGCCAGGCTGCCCATCAGCCAAAATACGATTTCGTTAATGACTTGGTTGGATAAAGATACCATGAACGCAACGATCGAGCCCAGGAACGCCTGCATGACCACGCCTGAGAGAATGAGCGTCTCCAGCTTGAGCTTGCCGTCGATTTGCGCCAGCTTCAGCACGAGCAGCAGCGAAATAAGCCCGGTACCGAACGCCACGGCCGGAATCGACCATTGCCCAAGCCAAGAATACTGCAGCCCGAAATAAATCAGAAAAGCTGCGCCCACCGAAGCGCCCGAAGATACGCCCAGCGTGTAAGGATCGGCCAGCGGGTTGCGCAGCACTCCTTGAAAAGCCGCCCCCGCTACCGACAGCGAGGCGCCCACAAGGATGCCGAGCATGACGCGGGGAAGCCGGACTTTCATGATGATCTGCTCGGAAGATTGCGGCCAATCCGCTTCGATTCGCTCTCCCAGCCACGGAATGTGCTTGCCGATAATACCGGCTATTTGCAGCACATGGACATGGGCCGTGCCCAAAGACAAGCTGATCAGAATAGAAAGAAGAAGGAGTAAGACTCCTACTCCTCCCCACAGCATCAGTTTTCTTTTCATCTACTTCACCAGTTCGGGGTAAATCGCCTTGGCCATGGCAAGCAGGCCGTCCGTTATTCTTGGGCCCGGGCGGCTGAGCAGATTTTGATCGATGCCGACAACCCGGTTCGTTTTCACGGCTTCAATCTGATCCCATCCGCTGCGTTCGCGAATGATCGCGTCGAGCGTTTTTTTGCTCTTGTCATCGGTCACGCCAGCCGCGAAAAGAATGACGTCGGGGTTTTGCTGAATGATCTTCTCTTCGCTGATTTGGTACCAGCCCTTCTTGTCCCCTGCAACATTGACGCCTCCGGCCAGTTGAATCAGCTCGTCCATAAATTCGCCGCTGCCGACCGTCCAGCCTGCGCTGAATTCGACGTAGACCTTTTTCTTATTGGCCTGCTTCACGTCTTTCACGGCGCTGACCACTTTCTGGCGGTCCGCTTTCATTTTGTCCGCCACCTGCTCCGCCTGTTCCTGATGATCCGTAATGACCCCGAACGTAAGCACGTCGGCAATGGCGTCGTCGAGCGTCTTGGGCTCCACTTTAAACATATTGATATTCATCGCGCGAAGCTTTTCCACAGTGTCGGCCTTCATCGAAACGCCCGTGAAAACGATGTCCGCATTAGCAGCGATGACCGCCTCTTGATTCGGCTTCGTAATGCCGCCCATCTTCGGCTTCGATTTCGCCGCCTCCGGATAATCGTCCAGGTCCGATACGCCGACAATCTGATTGTCGAGCCCTATAGCAAAAAGCGCTTCCGTCTCGGCGGGCGATACGGATACGATCCGCTGCGGCGCCTTGTCAAACGTAAATTCTTTTCCCGTCGCATCCTTGATTTTGAGCGGGTACTGCGTCTTTTTGGACGCTTTGGCGGTTGACGCAGCCGTCGCCGTCGCGGACGGGGCTTTCGTTTCGCCCGCTCCCAGCTTGGCCGGGTCCGTCAGCTCCGGCTGCTTCTCCACTGTCTTGCCGCAGCCTGCAAGACTGATTGCCGCAGCTGCGGCAAGAGCCAGCAGCGCGGTCTTTTTCCACAAGCTCACTTTCATCTCGCTTTTCTCCTTTTCCTCGTCCGTCAGGACTTCCAGGACTTCCATCCTGCCAAAAAATCCCCTGCCGTTTCCCGAAGGAACAGCAGGGGACGATAAATCCAGGCAGCTGACAGCCGCCGGCTGCTCCCTGATTTAACGCCATCCTTTTCCTCGAAGGAAGTCGTGTACGGCACCATAGGCAGGTCTCCTGACTTTCGGGTATCGAGCTTCCCCGCCTTCCCATCCCCTAAATCGGAACAGTGGCATCATGAGGAACATTCCCGGTTACAGTGGCGGGACCGCGCCGGATTTGCACCGGCTTCCCTTTTAAGCGGCAGCGCCCGATCGATCGGGCACAGCTGCCGGCACCTGTGGCTGCATAGCTACAACATTCAGTATCTCTTTGTCGATTATAGATGAGTTTCCCGGCATGTACAAGCCGAAGGCGAATTACTTCGCGGCGATGACCTTCAGCACCTGCTTGGCCTCATCGATTTGTTTAAAGTTTTGTGGAATAAAGGCGGTTAGCCCTTTGCCCTCCAGCCCCTGCTCTTTCAGCCATTTGTTGCCTGCCATCGGAATGCCGTAAAGATGCTTTTCCGCCGGCTTTCCGTCCTCGGCTAGTTCCATAACCCCATCCGGATAATCCTCCGGCTTGATCACGTCGTCAAGAGCTACGAACCCGGCCTGCTTGGACAGCGCTTTAAACTGTTCGTCCGGCAAAATAAGAATGCCGTTGCCGCCGGCGGCAAGCTCGACAATCATTTTTTCCATCGAAAAAATCGGCGTTGAGACGAACTTTACGGTCGGCTTCTCGCCTACCTTGGCCGCAAGGGAAGCTTCCAGCTTGTCGCCGATTTCCGAAGGAAATCCGTTCGCTCCCATGGCGAAAATAGGCACATCAGGCTTCGGGCCTCCGCACCCGGCCAACAGCACCGCCAGCATGGCGATGCTCACTAAAAGCAGCTTGATTCTCATGCAGTTTCAATCCTTCCGAAGTTTTGTACGGTCATAAGAAAAGCCGGCTCATCACCGACTTTTTTTGCCTCTATTCATATATTCGTTTATTTTTTGATCGAGGACTGTGCTGAGCTCGACGACGGCTTCGGAAGTCATTTCCTTGCCTTCGACAACCATCTGTTCGAGCATCCGTCTCAAAGAATGAATCTCTTCTTCGAGCGGACTCAAGGAGGCGGATTTCTTAGCATGCTTGATCAACCAGCTACGATCGGAATCATCTTCCCGAATTTGGAAATGTTTGTTATATGAAGCAAGTTGATATTCCATAAAAGCCATGCTCTTCCCTCCTTACCTCAAGGATACCAGTTTTTGTCCCTATTGAAAATATCTTTTTAAAATGTTTTACATTTTTTTGATGAATTTTCCTATTCGTTCTAATGCTTCATTTAGCTGGGAAACGCTATACGCATAAGAACAGCGCAGGAAGCCTTCTCCGCCAAGCCCGAATACGTGTCCGGGAACTGCCGCCACCTTCGCTTCGAACAGCAATCTTTCGGCAAATTTCTCCGAAGTCATCCCCGTCGCCGCAATGCTCGGAAACGCGTAAAACGCGCCCTGCGGCTCGTGGCATTCGAGCCCGATCTCGCGAAATCCTTTGACGATCAGGCGCCGGCGCTGATTGTACGATTCCATCATGCGGTCTTTCTCTTCCAGCCCGTTCTTGAGAGCTTCGTGGGCGGCCACCTGCCCCATAATCGGCGCGCACATCACCGTGTATTGGTGAATTTTGGTCATCGCGGAAATCAGGTCGGAGTGCCCGCACGCATATCCCATGCGCCAGCCCGTCATGGCGAACGCTTTGGAAAAACCGCTCACAAGGATGGTCCGGTCCTTCATTCCCGGCATGGCCGCGAAGCTCACATGCTTTTGTCCGTACGTGAGTTCCGCATAGATTTCATCCGAAATGACGATCAGGTCGTTCTCCTCGACGACTTTGGCGATCGGCAGCCAGTCTTCATAAGTCATAATGCCGCCGGTCGGATTGCTCGGATAGCACAAAATCAAAATTTTGGATCGGGGCGTTATCGCCGCTCGCAGCGATTGCTCGGTCAGTTTGAACTGGTCTTTGGCAAATGTCTCGATGCCTACCGCTTTCCCCCCGCTGATGGTCGTGATGGGCGAGTAAGAGATATAGCACGGCTCGGGGATCAAAATTTCATCCCCCGGCGTAATCAGCGCCCGCAGCGCGAGGTCGATCGCTTCGCTTCCTCCTACGGTCACCAGCACCTCGTCGCCGGGCTCGTAGCTTACCTGGAACGAATTGTGCAAGTATTCGGCAATCGCCTCCCGCAGTTCCGGTATTCCCGAATTCGGCGAATATTTGGTCCGGCCCCGTTCCAGCGAATATACGGCGGCTTCGCGAACGTGCCAGGGCGTGGAAAAATCCGGCTCCCCGACCCCCAGCGAAATAATATCTTCCTTGCTGTTGCTGACCAGATCGAAAAATTTGCGAATGCCCGATGGCGGGATCGCTTTTACCATAGGAGCCAAATAATCCGTCATCGACTTTGGCTTGCGGACCGTCGGTTCATCTTTAATCATGGCGAAATTCTCCCTTACGGCGAGACGAGCATTCGGTGATCGTCCTCTTGATCCTCGAAAATAATGCCGTCCTGTTTATATTTTTTCAAAATAAAATGAGTTTTCGTCGACAGCACGCGGTCGATTGGCGAAAGCTTGTTGGAAACGAACGAAGCGACTTCCTTAAGCGATCTGCCCTCGATCTCGACGAGCAGGTCGTAGGCGCCGGACATCAAATAAACGGATCTTACTTCCGGATATAAATAAATCCGTTCCGCAATCGCATCGAAGCCGCGGCCGCGTTCCGGCGTAATTTGCACTTCAATCAGGGCCGTAACCTTCTCATCATCCACCTTGCTCCAATTGACAACCGTGGCGTATTTGACGATGACCTTATCCGCTTCCATCTCGCGTATCGCCTGCGCTACCTCAGCCTCCGGCGTTCCCAGCATGGTGGCAATCAGTTCCGCGCTGCGGCGGGCGTCTTCCTTCAATATTTCGAGAATTTTAAGCTTCAAAGCATCCATGGTTAACCCTACCTTTCGTTGGTGGAAATATGTTCATCTTTCAATCTTACAATGAACTGCTGTCCGAATTCAATCCTGGCGGAGCAAAAGCATTTTACAAACCGAGCCTTCCCAATTTACAGTCGTCTAACATTCGCTTTATATAATGAGTTTCGAAGAGAACATAGACAAAAACGTAGGGAGAGAAACCATTTTGTTAAAAAAAGGATCTTTGATGATGAGCGCAGCGGCTCTGCTGATTTTCAGCGGCTGCGGAACTAACGGACAACCTGCAGCAACGCAAGGCGCGCAATCGACACCCCAATCGTCTCCGAAACAAGAAGCCGCAAGCCCGGTTTCCGGCAAGCTTTCCTTCTATACATCCCAACCGGAGGAAGATGTGACCAAACTAGTGGCGGCATTCAATAAGAAGTATCCCGATGTGAAGGTCGAAAGCTTCCGTTCCGGCACCGAGGAAGTAACCGCCAAAATTCAGGCGGAAAACCAGGCCGGCAAAGTCCAGGCGGATGTGCTTCTGCTGGCCGATGCGGTAACTTTCGAAGGGCTCAAGAAGCAAAATTTGCTAGGCTCCTATAAATCGCCGGAGTTATCCAAAATTCCGAAGGATCTCGCAGACCCGGACGGCATGTACACGGGCACGAAAGTGATGGCGACCGTACTGGCCATTAATACGCAAAAAGTAAAAACGCCGCCGACCTCCTGGAAGGCGCTAGCGTCCGCTGAGAGCAAGGATGCCGGCATCATGCCGAGTCCGCTGTACTCCGGCGCTGCAGCATACAACGTGGGCGTATTGACGCGTACCGACGGCTTCGGCTGGGACTTCTTCAAAAACCTCAAGGCGAACAACACGTCTGTGGTAAAAGGCAACGGAGCCGTACTGAACGCTGTAGCCGGCGGCGAGAAGTCGTACGGCATGGTGGTCGATTATTTGGTTGCCCGCGAAAAAGCCAAAGGCTCGCCGGTCGATCTGATCTACCCGACGGAAGGCGTGCCCGTCATTACGGAGCCAATCGGCATCATGAAAAATGCCGCCAACGAAAAAGCCGCCAAAGCATTCGTCGATTTCGTGCTGTCCGAAGACGGGCAAAAAGTGTCCTCCGATATCGGGTATACACCGATCCGCGAAGGCGTCGCTGCGCCGAAAGGGCTGAAGAGCATTTCCGAATTCAAAGTGATTTCCTCGGATATTACCAAGCTGGCGGAAGCCCGCGACGCGGATAAAAAACAATTCAGCCAAGTGTTCGGACAATAGGAAGCGGAGCGCATCATACATGTCGGATTCAGAACCAACTCAGCTTGCGAGGGAGAACGGCAGGGTCGGCCCTGCCCTCCCCGGAAGCTTTTCCCGAATCGCAAAACGCATTGCCGCAGCGCTTCTCCTGCTAGTTCTTGCAGTGCTGTTTGTCGTCCCGGTCGCCAAGCTTGTCTATTTAAGCGCGCAGGGGAATGCCGGACCGACGTTCGAGCATTACGCCGAAATGCTGCGCCAGGCCCGTTTATGGAAAACGCTGAAAGATACGTTCGTTATCGTCGCAGGCTCTACCGTCGTATCCTGCATATTAGGCGTCGTAGCCGCCTGGTTGATAGCCTTTACGGACATTAAGCACAAAAAGCCGCTGCATATGGCGATGCTGCTCCCTTTAATACTGCCGTCCTACGTCTTGACGTTGTCCTGGTCTTCGTTTATGGGCAATCAAGGGGTAGTCGCCCAGGTGCTGCACGGGTTTAGCCCCGATATGAAACCGTGGAGCATGTACAGCTACGGCGGCATTATTTTCGTTATGGGCATTCATCATTTTCCGCTCGTGTATCTCTTGACGGTGGAAGTGCTGAAAAAAATTCCCCGCGATCTGGAATGGGCGACAAGAGCAAGCGGTGCGGGCAAATGGAAAACGTTTTGCCTCATCACGCTCCCCCTCGCTTTGCCTGGCCTGACGGCCGGAGGGCTGCTCGTTTTTCTCGCTTCTTTGGACAACTTCGGAATCCCGGCTTTTCTCGGCATTCCTAAAAACATTTCGGTTTTGAGCACACTCATTTATGAGGAAATTATCGGATTCGGCCCTTCCGCATTTGCCAGAGGGGCGGCTTTGTCCGTCATGCTTGGCATTATCGCCATTATCGGGACACTATTGCAATGGCTTGCCGTCCGAAAAATTAAAGCCGCAGACTCGATCGCCATCGACAACAGCCCTCGCTATTCGCTTGGCAAGTACCGGAGATTGGCGACGTCGGCCGTCTGGGCCGCTTTGGCTCTGATCACCGCCGTTCCCCTTGTATCCATGGTCGCCATTTCTTTGAAGAAAGCGTATGGAGTCCCGTTTAAGGCGGCGAATTTAACTTTGTCCAACTATCGGTACATCCTGCTGGACAATCCGAAGGTGTGGCAATCGATCCAAACCAGCCTGGTGCTGTCCGTCACTACATTCGGCATCTGCC
Organism: Paenibacillus sp. sgz302191; assembly: GCF_057749925.1. NCBI lineage: Bacteria > Bacillati > Bacillota > Bacilli > Caryophanales > Paenibacillaceae > Paenibacillus > Paenibacillus sp. sgz302191. The sequence goes on along the minus strand of NZ_JBYLHY010000029.1, from coordinate 84,100 downwards.
TCGTGCTCGGGTCCCTGCTCGCTTACGCCAGGGTGCGCAACCCTTCCTGGGTGACCAAATCGGCGGAGCTCGCCGTCGCCCTGCCTTACACGCTGCCGGGAATCGTATTCGGCTTATGCATGATTTTCACCTGGATGGAGCCGATTCCCGGCTGGAATCCCGGCATCTACGGCTCGGTCCGGATTTTGTTCATCGCTTACGTATGCCGTTTTCTCATTTTGCAAGTAAGAGCGGGCATAACGGCTTTCACTCAGATCGACGTTTCGCTGGAGGAAGCGGCCCATGTTTTCGGCGCCGGTTTTTGGCGCAAGTGGGTTTTCGTGCTTTTGCCGCTGCTGCTGCCAGGGCTGCTTAGCGGGGCGTTTCTTGTCTTTTTGACCGCATTCACCGAGCTTACGGTATCCGCTCTGCTGGGGTCCACAGGCTCGCAAACGATCGGGGTTACGATATTCAGCTTCGAACAGGCCGGCAGCACCTTGTACTCGACCGCTCTGTCCAGCTTGATCGTCGTTCTGATCCTGCTCGGAATGATCGTTCTGCAAATCCTGCAAAAGCTTCAAACCAAAAGAGGAGATCAGCAGCCATGAGCATTCAGTTAATCGAAGTCAGCAAATCATTCGGGAGCTTTCAGGCGCTCAAATCTTTGAATCTCGCCATAGCCGAAGGGGAGTTCGTCGCCATACTCGGTCCGTCCGGCTGCGGCAAAACGACGCTGCTCAGACTGCTTGCCGGATTCGAGCAGCCGACAACCGGAGAAATTTATATGAATCAAACGCAGGTAGCGAAGCCCGGCTTCAGCCTGCCTCCGGAAAAACGCAGAATCGGCATGGTGTTTCAAGCTTTTGCCCTTTGGCCTCACATGAATGTGACGGAGCATGTGCGCTTTCCGATCCGTCACCATAAAGGAATCCCTGCTTCCATTCGCAGCAGGGAGCAGGACCGCATCGCCGGCGTGCTGCAAATGGTCGGCTTGTCCGAGCACGGCAGCCGTATGCCCCACGAGCTATCCGGCGGGCAAAAGCAGCGGGTGGCGATTGCCAGAGCCATCGCCGCCGAGCCTTCCCTCCTGCTGATGGACGAGCCGCTCAGCAGTCTGGATGCGATGCTGCGCATGGATATGCGCAGGGAAATCCAGGCGGTTCATAGACAGACCGGCACCGCCATCGTATACGTCACGCACGACCAAGGAGAGGCCCTGGCTATGGCGGACCGGATTGTCGTGATGAAAGACGGGCGCATCGAGCAGGTCGGAACGCCGCAGGACATTTATTTGCGCCCCGAAACCGAATTCGTCGCCAAATTCGTGGCCAAAGCGAACCTGGTTCGCGGACGCTGGAACCTGGATACGTTCGTGCCGACAAGCTCGGACGGCACCGTGCAGTGGCTCGGCCGCCGTGTGGCCGGCCATTTCAAATCATGCGGCCTGTACCCCGTCAGGCCGGATCAATTTGAGCTGTGTGCCCCTGACCAGCCCGGCATTCGCGGCGAAATCGCGAACATCCAGTTTCAGGGCAGGGAATATCACTATCATATTCAGTCGGAAGACGGGCAATGGGAGATAAGCTCCCCCATGCAGTTCCAACTGAATGACAAAGTCTCGCTCCGGCTGCTGGCCGACGAGCGTTAAGAGCCACGCGGGCATGGCGCAGACTTCCGCGAGCATTCGCGTAGACCTCCGCGGGCTCCGCAGACTTCCGGCCATCATTGCACGCAAAAAACCTGCAAAAGTGCAGCTTTTTGCTCGTTTCTACGCCAAGCAACGGAACATTCCTGCAAATGTGCAGGTTTTTCATCGAACATCCGGGTTCAGACGTATTTTCACCGGAAATTCCTGCACTTTCGCAGGCTTTTCGCCAAAACGAACCGCTTTCATAGAAAAAGCCTGCACTTTCGCAGGTTTTTCCGGTTACCAATCCCAGCCGATTCATAAAACGGCCGCCGACGCCACCTCAAGCGCTCGTTCCCTTACCTTTATACGGCCGGACGAACAACACAAAAAGAACCACGAGGGACGCAAAACCCTCATGGCTCTCTATAAGCTCTAGACGCTGTAGCAATATTTGCTTTCCGCCTTCAGCAGCTTGTTTATATTCCCTTCGACCTCCCGGTGACGGTAAGTTGGCAGCACATGGACTTCAAGGCTGTCATGCAAGCAGCCGATTCCGATCAGGTCTTGATTATCATAAACAGATATCACACAGGCGGAGCCGTTGACGCTCACCTTGTCCGCCGGAGCTTCCCCGAGCATCATGCATTCTTTTGTATATGCTTGTATGAATGCCGCAAGCTGTTCCTGCCCGGGTAATTCATTGACATAAGCGATTTTCACTGTTAACTCCACCTTCCGAACAACTTTCTCTTCTCTATATAATTATACACTATGATGTATAAATATTCAACACCTTCAAAAAAAATGATTCCCTGAAAGCAGCCGTACGCACGCAGCCCAAGGAACCATTTTTTTTCAATAAATGTCCATGCTCAAATATCGCTCGCCCGTGTCCGGCGCGATGCACAACACTCTCTTGCCGGCGCCCAGCTTGCGGGCGATTTGCAATCCAGTCCACACCGAAGCGCCGGCAGAAGGTCCCACCAAAATGCCTTCCTTGGCGGCCAAATCTTTAGCCGTCTGAATCGCGTCCTCGTCGGAAACTTGAATAATCTCGTCGTAAACGCCGGTATTCAAGTTTTTGGGCACAAAGCCGGGACTTGTCCCAACGAGCTTATGCGGGCCCGGACTGCCTCCCGACAACACCGGCGAACCTTTCGGCTCGACGACATAAATCCCGATCCCCGGCAGTTTCTCCCTCAGCACTTCCCCGGTTCCGGTTATCGTTCCGCCTGTTCCTGAGGTAGCTACAAAAGCGTCCAGCCGACCGTCCATCTGCTGCAAAATTTCCACAGCCGTCGTCGTCCGGTGAATATTCGGATTCGCCGGATTCTCAAACTGCTGCGGGATAAAACTGCCGGGCATCCGCTCGCTCAGCTCGATGGCCTTGCTGATCGCGCCCGGCATCCGCTGCGCCGCGGGCGTCAGAACGACCTCTGCTCCGTAAGCCTTGAGCAGATTGATGCGCTCTTTGGTCATGTTGTCCGGCATGACGAGAATGGCTTTGTACCCTTTGGCCGCCGCGTTCATGGCCAGGCCGATGCCCGTATTGCCGCTCGTCGGCTCAATGATCGTAGCGCCGGGCAACAGCCGCCCGTCCTTCTCCGCTTGCGCGATCAGGTTGTAGGCTGCACGGTCTTTCACGCTTCCGCTCGGATTGAAATATTCGAGCTTCACGTACAGCTCCGCGTCATCGCCATCGACAAGCCGCCGGATGCGCACGACAGGCGTATCGCCGATCAGTTCTGTAATGTTGTTTACCATTTTACGATGCGCCAAAGTTCGGCCTCCCTTCCCCCAACCCAATAAACCTTTACCAACCATTTTTATCGGGATTACCGCGGAAGTCAAGCTTTATTTAGCGAAAGCTGCCTGCGCATAAAAAACCAGCTGACCAACGGGGAACTCCCAATAATCAACAGCAGTACATTCAGCACCATCGGGGCTCTGCTCCAGGATACGACCATGATGAACAGAAGAACGCCCAGCACCCGCCCGGCATTGAGGGATAGCTCTCTCAATACGACATACTCTTCCCGCTGTCTCGCGCTGCTGTCCTCGGAACCGATCAAATCAAATACTTCGGAAACCATCGGAATGGTGTACAGCGGAAGAAAAAGCGAAACGCCAACCCCAAAAATCAACAGCGTGGCAAAGTTCATCTTCCAAAAAAAGGGCAATATGACGGCCACAATCATCGCCGCTCCCGCAAGCATTGCCCACTTTCTGAAACGCGGCTTAATATAGCGCCCTGCCACCCAAAAACTGATCAGCGAAACTGCGGAATTGATCAGCACAAAATTGCCCAGACTCGCTTCGCTGGAAGTCGAAATATACACGAGCAGACCGATCATAAACCCGAATACGCCCTCCCTGAAGCCTTGGGCGACAAGCGCCAGACTGACACGCTTCCATGGCGTCTCCGCTTGTTTGAGGCAGCGAACGGGAAGAAACCATTCATAAGTTCCCTGAACTTTTCTTTTTTTCAAAAAAAAGCTGACAATGACTCCGAGCACAAAAATGCCCAGAGAAATTGAAAAAATAAGGCGATACCCGATCTTGTCGCCCATGGACACAATCAGCATCCCGGATATCCACGGCGCAACAATGCCGGCCCCGGAACCCAGCAGCCCTGCCCAACCGTTGAAACGGTCCCGGCTGTCCGGGTCGGTCACTTCAAAGTAAACGACGTTAAAAGCGAGCCAAAACAGCCCCGATGAAATCCCCTGAACGATCCCCAAAACTACGATGTAATGAATGCTGCCACGCCCGAGCCACAGTACCAGCATATAAAAACAGGCGGAAACAGCCACTCCTGCGCGCAAACAATTCATTTTATTATGCTCTTTGACCCATTTGCCCGCAACCCAGAACGTCAGCGCCATCGTCAAATGCGTTACCAGTGTGAACCAGCCGATGAGCGCGTAGTCATTTTTGGCTTTCCATAAGTACACGCCTACGAACGTGCCCGATAATGCATTGGCAACCCCGAACAGCGCATTCACAGCCAATAACAAAACAGCTTGGGCATTTAGCCGCCCTTTTTTCTTCCGGCCCTTTCCGGCTCTGTTAACCTCGGCATTTCCGCGATCTGCAAAGTAATTGCCGCTTGCCGGACCCCGACTCCATCCGGGATGAATCCGATGTCCGCTATCATTGTGCTGCAAGGCTGTTCCTCACCTTTCCCCTGGATTGAATTAGCTTTAGTTAAGCTTCCCCAATCGAGTGAAAATATGAGCAGGCAAAAAGAAACGAAAAACCGAATCCATAACGGATTCGGCTTGTTATTTACTTTCTTTGATGGCTTGCACCATCAGCATCCGATCGGTATCGGAAAGCAGCTTCTCCACTTTAAAGCAGGACGGGCATACGTACACATCTAACGAAAAAGGAGCTTGTATGAATGCTCTGCCTATCGTTTTGGAAATATGGGGATCAAAACTTTCCCCTGACACGGTCTCTTTGCCGGCCAGCAGCATAAATTCGTGGCAGCCCGAACATTCAGGCGCTTCTTCCTGCTCATCCGTAACGCTCTGCACCGCTTCCCCATAACGGTCAAGAGGCTCATCGAAGCCTTCCCAGGCTGCGGTGAAATCTTCTTCTCCCTCATCCGGCTCTTCTTCAAAGCGCAAAGGCTGACCTGTCTGTTTCACCGTCAGCTGGATGCTGCGATAATCTTTCAGTTCGTTAAAGCAGTGCGGACATTCGTCCTCAGGGCCGATTTCCGGGTCCCATACAATTTCCGTCTGACACCAGGGGCACACGACTTCTTCATTGGCGCTCATTTCGTAATCCTCCACATCATTCACAAACCTATTTCATTAAATAATATACTCCTAGCGCCACAAAAACAAATGCAAGGGCAAACAAGCTGCCCCATAAGTATTTCATTGCTTAGCCCCTCCCTAGGTTACGCATGCTCCGACCACGTAAGAGATCGATACGGAAATCGTCAAGGAAAGGAAGCCGACGGCACGATTATCTTTTTTAATTTCTTCGTCAATTTTAAAATACGGCGTTAAAAATTCAAAAATAAAGTACGCGACAAGCAGCAGCAAAAACCCGTACCCCGCCCAAATCAATGAGTGAATCATCGTGTCGTTGTTCAGGATCGAAAAGCGAAACAGATTGCAAATGCCGAAAATTTTACCTCCGGTCGCCATCGCGACGGATAAATTGCCCGCCTTGATTTCAGCCCAATCATCATACTTCGTAACGAGTTCAAACACAGTAAGAAACACCACAAGTGCAATGACGGCCACGGCGAAAAACGCCAGAGTGCCCAAATACGGGTTACTGAGCAATACATCCACCTCTTCGTTCATATCGACTCCTGCCTTCCTTACAAAAGGTCGAAGAGACTGAGCAGTACTCAGTCTCTCGCAGGTGCTTCCACATTATATCATTAAGATTGTTTTTTTTCAGCAATCTTTGCTTTCAGAGCAGCCAATTCATCGTCTACGCCGTCCGATTTGCCGAGTTGATCGAGCTCATCGTCGAGGCTGCGGTTTTTCGCGCGAATTTCGCCGCTTGCTTGCGCTTCGGCTTCCATTTGCAGCACTTTTTCCGTCATCCGGTCAAAGCCTTTTGCCGCATTATCCGTACCGAAGCCGGACATCGCCTGATTGATTTGCTTTTGTGCTTTTGCAGACTCGGCGCGAGCGATCAGCAGGTCTTTCTTGTTTTTCATTTTGCTGAACTCGTCTTTCATTTCAGTCAACTGGTTGCGCAGCTGATCCGCGTTAGTTTTGGCGATATCGTATTGACGTTTCAACTCGTCAAAACGCTCTTGATGCTCTTTCTTATCCTGAAGAGCGCGGCGGGCAAGATCCTCGTTGCCTTGCTCCAGAGCTTTCATCGCCTGCTCAGTGCGTTTGGTAACCATTTCTTCGGCTTCTTCGTACTGCTGCTTGAATTTCTTCTCGATCGCAATTTGCTTGGCAACTGCGGATTCTGCTTCCAAAATATCTTCTTCCATATCGCGCAGGAATTGGTTCAGCATTTTCACCGGATCTTCCGCTTTGTCAAGCAGGTCGTTGATTGAAGCCATAGTCATGTCGCGCAGTCTTTTAAAAATTCCCATTTGTAAATTCCTCCTAGTTTTGAAAATCGTCTATGATTGGGTATTGCAAATTCTTTTTTGGTCACCGGTGCTTACACTCATTACATACGCAAATGCTTAAGGCGGAGTTTCAAAAAGTTTTTATTTTTTTATGAGTTATTTCAACTCAACTACAGTGACGCCCGTTCCGCCTTCGTTGTAGTTGCCGATCCGATAGTTTTTCACATGTTTATGACGCCGCAAATAATCCTGCATCCCGGTACGAAGCACGCCTGTGCCTTTGCCGTGTATCAAATAAACTTGGCCGAGGTTGGAAAGGAACGATTCGTCCAGGAACCGGTCGGCCTCGATGAGCGCCTCCTCCAAATTGAGGCCGCGCATATCGAGCTCGGTGCGCACATGATCGTCGCGCGACCTTTTGACAGTCGCGGCGGTTTGCTGCACCGCTTTTTTCGGTGCAGGGGAACCCGTTTTTTCAAGGTCGGCCAAGTTGACCTTCATTTTCATAATGCCGAGCTGCACGATCGCTTCCGTGCTGCTGGCAATTTCCACGACGTGACCCTTCTGGCCGAGGTTCACGACCCGCACTTCATCGCCGGCCTCGATCTGCTCAGGCCGCTTCTTTGCCGCGCGAGCTTCGCGCTTCTCGCGCAGCTCCGGCGCCGCCTGGTCCAACCGGCGGCGCGCCTCCACGAGCCGGTGATCCTTGATGGCACCGGCTTCTTCCTGCGCCATGCGCCGCAGCTCGGCGATGACTTCGTCCGCCTCGCGCCGCGCCTTGGCGACGGCCTCGCGCGCTTCGCGCTCGGCTTTTTCGAGCAGCTTGTCGCGCTGCTCGTCGAACTTCGCCTTCTGCGCCTCCAGCTCCCGGCGCAGCTCGTCGGCCTCTCGCCGCAGCTGCTCCGCGCTTTGGCGCTCGGCCTCCGCCGTAAGGCGGTTTTCCTCAAGCGATGCGATCATCGATTCGACGCGCTTGTCCTCTTCGTCCACCTGACCCTGCGCATGCTCGATAATCCGGCTCGACAACCCCAGCCGCTGCGCGATAGCAAAAGCGTTGCTTCGCCCCGGGACGCCGACAAGCAAACGATAGGTCGGACTCAGCGTCTGGACGTCAAATTCCATACTTGCATTGATAGTCCCCTGCCGTTGGAAAGCGTAAGCTTTCAGCTCCGTATAGTGAGTCGTAGCGATGATTCGGCAGCCCATTTGATGGATGTATTCTAAAATGGCAATCGCCAGTGCAGAACCTTCGGCAGGATCCGTTCCCGCCCCAAGTTCATCCAGAAGAACGAGGCTCTTCGGCGTCATATCCCGCAAAATGCTAATAATGTTCGTCATATGGCTGGAGAACGTACTTAAATTTTGCTCAATGCTTTGCTCGTCGCCGATATCGGCATAAATCGCATCGAACACACATAACTGGCTGCCTTCCTCAGCCGGCACAAAAAGCCCGGACATCGCCATCAGACTAAGCAAGCCGACAGTTTTTAAGGACACCGTTTTACCGCCCGTGTTCGGTCCGGTGACGATGATCGTCTGATAGTTGTTCCCCAGCTCCAAATCAAGGGGGACAACCGCATTTGCAGCAATCAAAGGATGCCGTCCCCGCTTGATTTTAATAAACCCGCGGTCATTAAGCCTCGGCATCGTAGCCTTCAACTCTCTTGCCAGCCCCGCTTTGGCAAAAATAAAATCAAGCTGCGCAAGCAGCTCCACGTCGGAAACGAACAATTCCACATTTTCCGCCACCAAAGCTGTCAGGGCACGTAAAATTTTCTCAATCTCGGCTTCTTCTTTCAGCTTGAGCTCTCGGATTTTATTATTCAGCTGAACGACCGATTCAGGTTCAATGAACAACGTCGCACCGGAAGCGGATTGGTCATGAATCATACCGCCAAAATTGGAGCGGTACTCCTGTTTCACCGGAATGACATACCGGTCGTTTCGGATCGTTACGAGCACGTCCTGCAGCATTTTTTGAATGGATGGCGTGCGGATCATTTGCTCCAGTTTTTCCCGTACTCTCGATTCCCCCGTGCGAAGTTCGCTTCGAATCCGGCCCAGCTCCGGACTTGCGCTGTCGAGTACTGCCGCATTTTCATCGATACAGCTGTTGATTTTGTCTTCAACAGGCTTGTTTTCAGACAGCAAATCAACCTGTTCCTTCAGCATCGGAACTGAATACTCCTCGTCGACGGCCATGACGAACCTTTTTAGCCTTCTTGTTCCGAACATCGTCGTGGAAATGTCAAGAAGCTCCGCCGGATTGAGCGTCCCGCCGATTCTGGCGCGATGCAAAGCCGCGCGAATGTCACGAATTCCGCCAAACGGCGCATTGCCCTTCAGCCGTTCGATGTTCACCGCTTCATCCGTCGCTTGCAATCTGAGCTTCACTAGTTCAAAATCTCCGACAGGCTCCAAATGTTCGGCAGCCTCCTTGCCGAGAGAAGTCGATGCATGATGACTCAATTTATGTAAAATCTTTTCATATTCCAATGTTTTAATAATCTTCTTGTTCAATTGATCTCCATCCCCTTTTCACTATCCTTTATTATAAACCAAAGCGATAATGATTAGCTATGCAGACAATCGTTATAAATAATTCCGCTGCCTATATTTTTTCTGATTTCGTGCATACTAAGTTGTGCACCTGTTGCCAAAAGAAGTACAACCTTCAAGCACCCAATCGGCACCATGACTGTTAGGCAAAACCTTTCTCGCAACAGCTTCGTTTCATATTTACATGAAGGAGGGATGTGGATGCATTTCCTTGGTCATTTGGTCAGGTTCGTTGTATCCGCTGTGGTTTTGATGTTTGTCAGCTGGTTGGTGCCGGGTTTTCGAGTCGGCGGTTTCTGGAGCGCTTTTTTCCTGGCTCTGGTCATTGCCCTTGCCGCTTGGATTATTGAAGGAATCTTCGGCAAAAAAATTACTCCTTTTGGCAGAGGAATCGTTGGCTTTTTGGTGAGCGCTCTTGTAATCTGGATAGCGCAATTCATCGTAAGCAATGTTTCCATAAGCATGATAGGTGCGATTTTAGCAGCTTTAGTCATCGGGATTATCGACTTGTTCATTCCTGTCAAAACCCCTTTCGAACAAGGTGCGGCAGGCAGAGAAAATCGGTAATTGCGAATGCTAAAGTCCAAAAAAGATCGGCCTGCAGCGTATCCATTCGCCGGGTCGATCTTTTCCTTTTCACGAGTTTGTCACTGCTTTTTTGCAAAAGGTCGTGTAAAATGGGTTTTGTACTTAATCCAGTTTTATGGAGGGGTTTACACGATGAAGAAATTACTCGTTCTCGCAATGGGAGTTTGCCTAATCCTCGCACTTGCGGCTTGCGGCAGCAAAGATCAAAAAACAGCCGAGTCGACAAATGGAGCAGATTCCGCACAAGGCACAGCACAAGAAGTCGTAGTTAAAGCAAGCAACTTTAAATTTGATCAAGCCGAGTACCGCGTTAAAAAGGGAGAGCCTGTAAAAATCACCCTTGATAACACGCAAGGCGCTCATGGTATCCAAATCAAAGACTTCAAAGTGAACTTGGACAACAACAACAAAACGTTAACTTTTACGCCCGATAAAGCCGGCTCATACCCCATCATCTGTTCTATCATGTGCGGATCCGGACACGCTGAAATGAAAGCAACCCTTATTGTTGAATAATTATTCTTTTTCCCATACAGCCTTATCGCTTTTACTGCGATTGGGCTGTTTTTGATATTCACTTATTTAATGGACTTGATGATACCGCAAAAATCGCGGATATTGAAAAACCGAAATACAGGCATCGACCCATTTGGAAAGCAAAACATCCGTATTATGGAGTATAAGCCCGGAACTTTTAAAAATAAATGAGGTCAAGTTAACTGCTCCCTTCAACGGAAACTTCGCCGCGAGCTGTCGAGCAGCAAGCTTTTGAATTAACTCCGCTTGATTATGGGAAGTCGCGGCGGTCATTTGTCGTTTAGAAGCTGCCGATTCATTAGCTTTGGGAGAATCTATTCGATCATATCGTTTATGCAAAGAGCATTGAATTTTATTCAACATAAGCCTTGCAGTTCGATAATTCACATCAATTTGTTGTGCTAATGCAGAAGCGGTATAGGTTTGTTCAGTCCGAATAAGCAAGTATATCGCTTTGAACCATGTTAACAGCGGAAGTTTCGATTTATGCATAACCGTGCCTGCGGTTAACGAAACTTGCGTTCTGCATTCTTTGCATTCCAACAAGTTCCTCGTACGAATCCTGAAAAATTCCGTATGATCACAGCGAGGGCAGCAGAATCCATTCCTCCACCGCTTGTTCATTAAGTACTCTACACAATCTTCCTCACTGGTAAACATCCGATCCAAAGATTCCACCGAAAAGTCCATTCTCCGCCCTCCCCAAACAGGAACAAACATTCCCTTTTATTCCATTATACAGAATATATGTTCGTATGTAAAGAATAAATTGCCCCCTATCTCATCGAGCTACATCGTTCTAAAAAAAATTCTGTAGTATCTGCAAAAACTCCGCACCGCGCGCAGTGCTTGGCGTCACCTGACGGTGGTCAACCACTTTTAAAGCAGGCGAAAACCACCATGACGATAAATCGCACGTGTGCAGCTCCCAGTGCGCGTTGTTGCTCTGCATGACGGTGGCCGGTCCACCACATACACCACAATTCTGTAATATCTACAAAGCCTCTTGTCGGTCAGGTAAAGCTGCTGAGAAACCAAAAATACCCCTGCGCCCGATTCCGGGTACGTGTGCAGCTCCCAGCGCGCGGTGTTGCGCTGCTTGACGGCGGTCGGTCGACCACACATTGTGCTTAAATATCAAATACTTTGGAAGTGAGTCGCTTGACATGCCGGATACCAGAAAATCCCACATTCAATGTAATCTTGAATAGATCTGATCTTTGGGCCAGATTGGGAACTGGATCGCCTCTTATGTGAAGGGAAGTATTTCAAATAAGGTTCTGGCAAGTGATGGGGTTAGGTCCCATCAATTTAAAGAGATGTGTTCCCAAATAAGGTCTCATCAAGCGAATGGATGTGTTTCCAAATAAGGTCCCATCAATTTAAAGAGATGTGTCTCCAAATAAGGTCTCGGCTAGCGAAAGAGGAGTGTGTCCCGTCAAGTGATTTCGGGTTTTTGTGTGGATTAGTATGTTTTGGTGATTTGGATTTGCTGCGTTTGCTTGGGTTGCTTAAGGCAGGCAGGACCGATGCTTTGTTTTGGTCGTTGCAGCGGCGGCTTTTGGGGGTGAGGTCGTGAAGAGGTGCCGACACTCTGTTTTTGTAGATGACACAGAAAATGCGTTTTGTTGATAAGCTGCCCCCTGTCCCTCGGGTAGGAAAGAGGCAGCTTTTATACGGAGATTCCTTGCTTCCATAATTCTTGGAGTTTTCCGGCAATGCTGGGGAGTTCGTTAATGAAGTAGGGGGCTATAGTTGAGCCGGACAAAAGCTTTTGCAATCCGTCTGACGGGGCTATCGTTAAGACGTTGACGGCAATAACGACGATCAGGAGCGCTTCCGCCAAACCAAGTAGAGCTCCGCTCCAGCGATTGATGAGGTTAAGTCCCGGCGTTTTGGCGATAACGTTCAATGTTTTGCCTATGATGCTTATTGCAAGCCTGGTTCCGAAAAACAGAATGGCGAAGGCCAGCGCATTGAAGATATAAGTATCCAGATTCAGACCTTTAACGATAAATTCATACCGTTGATAGTTCTCGTATGCAGGGACCGGAACTGCAAGGCGCAGGATCGGGGCCACGTTTTTATAAAAGAAGAACGCAACCAGGTAAGCAAGCAAAAAACCGGAAAGCGATACGATTTGCGCAATAAATCCTCTAAAGTAACCGAAAAGCAATCCGAGGGCTACTACTGCCAAAATGATGTAATCCAAGTTATTCATGTGCACGGAGATTACCTGCCGGGACCATCTGTTTCGGCCAGTTCGATCCATTCATTGTATTCGTTCTGCAGTTTCGTGTATTCCTCCCGCAGTTCACGGTATTCAGCCCGTACTTTGTTCAGTTCTCTTTGAAGCGATTCGTCCTGCAGATTTCGCTGCACGAGTTCTTCTCTTTCCGCTTGCACTTGCTCCATGAGCTGCCTTCTTTCATTCTCATACATTTGCCCCATTTCTTCATGATGCTCTTTATGACGTCTATTCAGATCATTCAGTTGGGCTTGATATTGCTTGATTATGGATTCCATTTCTGCGCCGTGTCTTTGCAGCAAGGCTTCTCTCTCGGAGCGGAATTCATGGGCCGCGGATTCTTTTTCCGCCTGCAGCTGTTGGACCGCCGCTTCTTTTTCTTGCTGATATTGTCTGATGGCAGCTTCTTTCTCTTCTTGAATCTGTCTGACAACAGTGTCTTTTTCTTCCTCGTTTTGTTTGACGATAGCTTCTTTCTCTTCACGGTTTTGTCGGACGATTGCCTCTTTTTCTTCTTGGCTTTGTTTGATGATGGCTTCTTTTTCTTCCTGGCTTTGTTTGATGATGGCTTCTTTTTCTTCCTGGTGTTGGCGGATCAATTGCTCTTGTGCGGCCTCCTGACGGTCTTGAAGCTGCTTAAGCTGGTTATTTTGCTCGTTGATGAGTAGAAGTTTGGCTTCGTGCTCCAGTTTTAGCTCATTGAAGTTCTGGAGCAGTTGGTCATACCCTTTCTGTGCTTCTTCATGCTTTGCTTGTTCTTGGCGGAGCAATTCGATTTCCGTGTTTATCCGAAGATGTTCATCGGCCATGTTAACGGCAGCCAGCACGGCAATTCTTTGCGAATCCAGGCGCGGGTATCCTTTGGCGATACGAAACATTTGGTCGTTCACGTGCTCAGCAACGCGCTTCATATAGTTGGTGCTAGTGCTTGCCATGAGTTTGTATTGGTTGCCGTATATTTCAACGGTTATTTTAGTCTTTTCTTCAGCGCTCACTCTTTATATCCTCCCTTAGATGAAAGGCTGGTCCTATCGACAACAATTCGATAAGACCAGCCTGATTTCCTGCCTCAACGCTATAAGTCACACTATTTTCTTAGCTCTGCTTCAAATTGCCGTTCAAGGGCTTGAACGACCTTTGCATGGAGGTCCGTTACTTCTTCATCAAGCAATGTCCTGTCGGCATGGCGATAAATCAATGCGAACGCTACGCTCTTTTTGCCGGCCCCCAGTCTTTCGCCCGTATAAATGTCAAACACCTGGATGGATTCCAGCAGTTCGCCTGCCACTTCGCGGATCGTGTTTTCCATATGACCGACCGGAACGTTTGCGTTCACAACGACAGCTATATCTCTGCCGATTGCCGGGTAACGCGGAAGAAGCTTGTAGGCAATCGAATGGGTTGCCGCGGCCATTAACGGCCCCATCTCGACTTCGAGAACGTAGGTATCGTCAAGATCGCGCTGCTGCTGAAGCGCGGGATGAAGCTGGCCCGCTCTTCCAATAAGTTGTCTTCCCCCTGCGCCATGCAAGTAGAGCTCGGCCGTGCGGCCCGGATGGAAGCCCTCAGGAGCTGCAGAAACGTACTCCAGGTTTTCAATTCCCAAATAATGAATTAGACGATCGAAGATCCCTTTTAGATCAAAAAAGTCGACGGACTCCGATTTTTGCCCCCAATGCGGCTGGCGGCGTTTGCCTGTCATGGCGATTGAAAGAAGCAGCTTTTCTTGCGGCAAAGCGGTCAGGACGGACTCTTCGCTGACAAAAACTCTGGCCGTCTCGAACACAGCCACGTCGTCGTTGCTCCGATTGCGGTTGTAGCTGACAACCTCAAGCAAATGAGGCAGCAGGCTTGTGCGCAATTGGCTGCGCTCCTCGCTCATCGGCATGGCGAGAGGAATTGGTTTTGCTGCAGGATAGAGGCCTGCAAGCAGCGAATTTTGATCGGGGTGCGTGAAGGAATAGGTAATAACTTCATGCAGCCCGCTTTGTGTCAGGAGATTCCGCGCGATGCGGCGGATCGACTGCTCTTTGGTCAATGAGCCGGGAGTCGTTACGCCGCTCATGAGTGTCGTTGGGATGTTGTCGTAGCCGAAGAGGCGTGCAACTTCTTCGATCAGATCGACATCCCGGGTAATGTCTCCGCGGCGGCTCGGAACGTGAACGAGCAGCTGTCCGTCGTCCGTCTTAACGAAGGTGAAACTGAGACGCTCCATGATTTTCTCGATCTCGGCCAGCGTCAGCGCGGTGCCGAGATAGTTGTTGACGCGGTCCACCGCAAGCTCGATACGGACCGGCTGGTGCGATCCGGCGACGGCTTCGACGATGCCGTCGGCAACTTGGCCCGCTGCATACTGAGCCATCAGGGCCGCAGCGCGGTTCAAAGCCGGAAGCACGGCCTCCGGGTTGACTTCTTTTTCGAAGCGAAGGCTCGCTTCGGAGCGCAAGCCAAGCTGGCGGGACGTGCGGCGGACGGAGCTGCCCGCGAATCTCGCGGATTCCAGCAAAATCCGCGTCGTGCTCTCGGTCACTTCGGAGTTGGCGCCGCCCATTACGCCCGCAAGCGCGACAGGCTTCGTGCCGTCAGTGATAAGCAGCATGTGCGGCTCAAGATTGCGCTCCACATCGTCCAGCGTGACGAGCTTCTCGCCCGGCTCGGCAAGCCGTACATCGATGTGGCCGTTGTTCAGCTGATCCGCGTCAAATGCATGCAGCGGCTGTCCGTACTCTAACATCACGAAGTTCGTGATGTCGACGATGTTGTTGATGGGGCGGATGCCCGCGGCCATCAACCGGTTTTGCATCCACAGCGGGGAAGTGCCGATGCGGACGCCCTCGATGAGGCGCGCCGCATAGTGGGTGCACTGCTCCTTCGCTGTGATGTTCACGCTGATGCGGTCCGCGGCTCTAACTGCAGCTGCTTCCGCAGCTTGCAGTGCGGCCTCCGCATCCGGCAGCTTGACGCTGCGGTCGAGGATCGCAGCGATCTCGTGCGCCACTCCGATCATGCTTAGCGCATCGGAGCGGTTCGGGGTCAGATCAAGCTCCAACACCTTGTCGCTGATCGCCAGCACTTCAAGGATAGAGCTGCCTACAACGGTATCCTCAGGAAGGACCAGAATGCCTTCCTGGATTTCTTTAGGCAGCAATTTATCGTTCAGCCCCAGTTCTTTGGCTGAACAGATCATGCCTTGCGACTCCACGCCGCGCAGCTTGGCGCGTTTGATTTGCAAGCCGCCCGGCAGTTCGGCCCCTACGAGAGCTACGGGCACTTTTTGCCCTGCGGCTACGTTTTTTGCGCCGCAGACGATTTGCAAGTCTTCGCCTTGCCCCGCGTCGAGGATACAAACGCTGAGCTTATCTGCGTCCGGATGCTTTTCGCGCGATTTTACATAACCTACGACTACGTTCGTCACACCTTTGTTGCGATCCTCTACGATATCAACTTCAATCCCGCTGCGGGTCAGTTTTTCCGCCAAATCCTCCGCCGTATAGCCGGATACGTCTACATATTCCGATAACCATTGATAGGATACCTTCATGGTCTCATTCCTCCTTAAAGTTTTGCCGCCGCAAAATTTGCATGGCAAGCATAAGTTTCACTTTATGCCTACACGTGCAAGAATTGCTTCAAGAAACGCAAGTCGTTCGTATAAAAATGGCGAATGTCCTCGATGCCGTATTTCAGCATGGCGATCCGTTCAACGCCCATGCCAAAGGCAAATCCGCTGTACTCCTTCGGATCGTATCCGCCCATTTCAAGTACTCTCGGGTGCACCATGCCGGCGCCAAGAATTTCAAGCCAGCCGGTTTGCTTGCACGTTCTGCATCCTGCGCCGCCGCACATGGCACAGCTTACGTCCACCTCGACGCTCGGCTCCGTGAACGGGAAAAAGCTCGGACGCAGACGGATTTTGGTCTGCTTGCCGTACATTTCCTGAACGAACTGCAGCAGCGTTCCTTTCAAGTCGCTCATCCGGATATTCCGGTCGATCACAAGACCCTCAATTTGCGTAAACATGTGCGAATGGGTCGCATCGTCATCGTCGCGGCGGTACACTTTGCCCGGGCAAATAATTTTGATCGGCACTTCGCCCTTGCGTTTTTCCATGGTGCGGACTTGCACGGGGGAGGTCTGAGTGCGCATAAGAATTTCTTCCGTAATATAGAAGGAATCCTGCATATCCCGGGCCGGATGATCTTTCGGCAAATTCAGCGCTTCAAAGTTGTAGTAATCCTGTTCCACTTCCGGACCTTCCGCCACGGTATAGCCCATCCCGATGAAGATGTCCTCAATATCCTGAATAACTTTGTTCAAAGGATGAACGGCCCCTTGCTGCGACGGACGGCCCGGCAAAGTGACGTCGATCGTCTCGGCGCGGAGACGGTTGTCGGTTTCCTGCTGCAGGTAGGCCGCTTGTTTTTGTTCAATTACGCTTTCAATGGCCGCGCGGACATCGTTGGCAACCTGTCCGATGACAGGGCGCTCTTCAGCGCTCAATGCGCCCATACCGCGCAAAATTTCCGTTAACGGTCCTTTTTTGCCCAAATATTTGATTCGCAGGTCGTTCAGTTCCTGCTGGCTCTGAACGCTTCCGAGCTCTTGCAGCGCTTCCTGCTTTAAAGCCTCTAACCGCTCTTTCATCGAAATCCCTCCTGAAATTAGTCCCTCAAACGCAGAACCTTTAATAAAAACACAAAAAGGCTTTTCCATCCCCGGACAAGGGACGAAAAAGCCGTGGTACCACCCTAATTAGACCCGGACTTGTTATGCACAAGCCGAATCTCACTTCATTGCGGATAACGGACGAACCGTCCGGTTCTCTCTACTGAGGCCGTGGCTCCATAAGCCCAACCTGTTCAAAAGACTGCTCGGGAGCGAACTTCGGCAGCCTGATTCCCGGGGCAAGCTCTCAATCTTCGGCTTTCCCTCCCTGTCAAGAAGCACTGCGTACTCTTCTCCGTCAAAGCATTTGCTCGTATATTTATGAGTAATTATATGCAAGATACGCCTTATATGCAAGTGGGCATTCTTCATAATCGAGTTAAAAGGTTTGACATATACTGCGAAGCGGCTTATAATTTATTTAAATCATTTAAATATTATATCATTTAAAATTTAACCATTATAACAAAGGAGGACTGCTATGGACGAGTCCATTCACGCATATACGGACCGGTTTCGGACCGCTTTCGAAATGACTCACCGCAAACTGGGCCATGCCGTACTTTCGAAGCTGGAATTTGATATTACGGGGCCTCAGTATTTCATGCTTTTTATCATTAAAAAAGAAGGCCTCATCAAGCAAACCCAGCTTTCGGACAAATTAGGCGTCAAGCCCAGCGCGATTACGGTGATGATCGACCGGCTGGTTCAAAACGGTTACGTCATTCGAAAACATCACGAAACGGACCGCCGTATTGTGCTTGTCGAACTGACCGAGTCGGGCGACCAAATCGTGCAAAAAGCGATGGAAGTTCACAAGGAAGTCTCGGCGCAAGCTTTATCGCAGCTCTCGTCTGAAGAGCTTGACATTTTCGTCAAGTCATTTGAAAAAATCGCTTCATACTTCGCCGTAACAGTCTGAGGCATTGAAAACAAGGAGTGAGTAGAGTGGAAAACAATCATACGAAGACATCCGGTCCGCTTGAAGAATCCGCATCGCCGGCCGTGAAAAACCGCGGCCTTTTGTTGACAGGCTTGATCATCGCCATGCTTTTCGGGGCGTTGGACGGAACGATCGTGGGCACCGCGATGCCGCGCATCGTCGGGGAGTTCGGCGGTCTCGGCCTGATGGCCTGGCTGACGACTGCGTATATGCTGACCTCGACGGTCGTCGTGCCGATCGCGGGCAAGCTGGCCGACCTGATCGGCCGCCGCGTCGTCTATGTGACCGGGCTGATTATTTTTATCGGCGCCTCCGCCCTGTGCGGAATGGCTCAAAATATGACGGAACTGATCTGGTTCCGCGGCTTGCAAGGAATCGGCGGCGGCATTATGATGCCGATGGCGATGATTATTATTGGGGATTTGTTCAGCGGCAAGCAGCGGGCCAAATGGCAGGGCGTCTTCGGTGCGATCTTCGGTCTGGCGACCGTAATCGGCCCGCAGGTCGGCGGCTGGATCGTAGACTCCCTGAGCTGGCGCTGGGTCTTTTACATCAACCTTCCCGTAGGTATTCTCGCTACTGTTTTGATCGCGATCGCTTTGCCTAAGCACAAAGCTGCCGGCAATGTAAAATTCGACGTGCCCGGCATCGTCACCATGATTATCGGCGTCGTCAGCCTGCTGCTCGCTTTAACTTTCGGCGGCAAAGATTACGCCTGGGCTTCCTGGCAAATTATCGGCCTGTTCGCCATTGCCGTCGTATCGCTAACCGCCTTCGCCTTTATCGAAAACAGGGCCGAAGAGCCGATCCTTCCCGTCCGCCTGTTCAAGAACAGGACGTTCACAACGATCAACGGCGTCGGGTTTCTGATGTCCGTCGGCATGTTCGGCGCGATCATGTTCGTCCCTTTGTTCATGCAGGGCATCGTCGGCATCAGCGCCTCCGCTTCCGGCACCGTGATGACGCCGATGATGATCACCATGATTATCGCGAGCATGGTTTCCGGGCAGTTCATTCACAAAGTCGGCGTGCGCAGACAGATGCTGATCGGAATGATCATTATGGCGGCCGGTTTCCTGCTGCTCGGCACGATGGGCATGGATACGACCAAACTGACCGCTTCCGGCTACATGCTTATTCTGGGTCTTGGCATGGGGCTTGTTATGCCGATTCTTACACTCGCGCTGCAAGAAAGCTTCCCCAAATCCGAGCTTGGGGTCGTAACGTCTTCGAGCCAGTTTTTCCGGCAAATCGGCGGTACGTTCGGGATGACGATTCTCGGCGCAATTATGAATCATAAATCGACAGTGCTGCTTGAAGACAACTTAATTCCCGTCATCAAACAGCTGCCTGCGCAATCCGGCCAAATGGCCGGCCAGTTGACCTCGATGATCCATACGAATCCGCAAGGGCTGTATTCTTCGCTGCTCAGCCCCGAGACGCTGGCCAAGATGCCTAAAGAATTCGTGGACAATTTGCTGCCGATTATCAAAAATGCGCTTGTCGCTTCGCTTCACCAAGTATTTTTTTACGGATTGGTTTTCGTGCTGCTGGGCGCCGTCGTTACTTTCTTTATCGGCCCGATCAAAATTTCCAACCCAAAATCCAAAAAAACGGAGGCGGCGGCTCCCGAGCCCGCCTAATAAAAAAAGCTCCCAACCGGATTCCGCCGGAAGGGAGCTTTTTGGGTTTTATTCGATTTTGCCCATATGATTAAGCGGAAGAAGCCGGAATACGGCTTTGCCGATAAGGTCTTTTTCCGGCACAAAAGGCGTCGGCCACAAATGCGAATCGTAGCTGTCGTTCCGGTTATCGCCGAGGAAAAAATATTCGCCCGCAGGTACGGTCACTTTGTCAAACGTATAATTCATCGCTTCTTTCACATACGGCTCGTCCACCTTTGCCCCGTTGCGGTACAAAGCGCCGCCCTTCACTTCGATCGTATCACCCGGCAAGCCGATAAGCCGTTTCACATAACGGTCCTTATTGTCCGGCAGAGGAGGCCAGAACACGACGATGTCGCCGAATTCAAAATGGGTGAGCGGCTTCATTTTCTCGACAACCAGCTCGTCCTGCAGCTGTATGGTCGGCAGCATCGACCCGGTAGGGACGCTCATCGCCTGGGCCACGTACGTATTGACGAACAGCGCGAGGACCACCGCAAAAGCGATGCTGGGCACCCACTCTTTGACGAGGGACAGTAGCTTTTTCTTCATGGCTCTCTCCTTTGTGAACATGATAAGTCTTACTGTAAACGATCGCAGCCCGGCAAACATTAATCTGACATAAAAATGTTAAAGAAAGCGTTGTCTTTGACATGGCATCCGCTTTGTCGTTTAATGAATTTGGATACCCTTATAAGGAGAGTGGTCGAAATGAAATACCGCAGACTCGGAAAAACGGAATTAAAGGTCTCCATCATAGGCGTAGGCACCTGGCAGTTCGGTGGAGAATGGGGACTGGAGTTCACGCAGGCGGAAGCCGACGCTATTCTGGACAAGGCGGCCGAACTCGGCATCAACTTGATCGATACGGCAGAGTGCTACGGCGATCACTTGTCCGAATCGTTCATAGGCGACTATTTGTCGCGGCGCAAGCGTGAGGATTGGGTCGTAGCGACCAAGTTCGGTCATCACTTCCACGAACGGTTCACCAGAACCGACGATTACTCCGCCGGAGATGTTGTGAAGCAGTTGGACGCTTCGCTCAAAGCGCTGCGGACCGACTACATAGATTTATACCAATTCCATTCCGGTCCGGACGCCGCATTCGACAACGACGAGCTGTGGACGACGCTGGACAAGCAAATTCAAGCCGGCAAAATACGCCATTTGGGCACCTCTATCGGCAGCAATGCCAACATCCACCAAACGGACGCGTCGACCAAGGTCAACTCGCAGGCGATCCAGGTCGTTTACAACCGGCTCGACCGCGTGCCGGAAGAGCAAGTATTCCCATCCTGCGAGCGCCAGGATTTGGGCGTTTTAGCCCGGGTGCCGCTCGCCAGCGGATATCTTAGCGGCAAATACAAGCCCGGCACCGTTTTCGATACGACGGACGTTCGGCACCGCCACGATCAGGAGAGCACTCGGTTGAAGCTGGAAGAAGTGCAGCGCATCCGGCAGGAAGAGGTTCCCGCGGGCATGGATATGGCCAAATGGGCGCTTGCGTGGTGCCTCAAGCACCCGGCCGTGACCGCCGTCATCCCGGGCTGCAAAAACCCTGAGCAGGTTGCCGCCAATGCAAGCGCCGTCGAGCTGATCAGCGACAATCACCCGCAAGCGTGGAAACAATAAGGCTGTAAAGCAATCGCTGCAGCCGCCCAAAATGAAAACGGCCCTCTGGCAAAAGGGCCGTTTTTTCTAGTACACGATAAAATCCTTATGGTACACGGTTTCGTTATCTTCCATGTCCATTACTCTGACTTCCAAATCCCAGTTGCCGCGGAAAGGCAAGTATGCGCCCGAAGCTGTGTAGCTATATTTGACAAAACCGTAAGACTCCTCCTGCTTCTCATCGGCAAAAGGCTGCAAAGGAATTTGAATCGGAGCGATATCCGTATCGTCCGTATAATGCAGAATCATTTGCACCTGCTTTGGCTTGCCCGCCTTCTCCGGAAGAAACACCTTCGTTTCAAAAGTGTTCGTTCCCTGCGCCTTCGGGCTAATGCCGGAGGTCATGTGCACCTTGTCCCCCATAACGTGCCACACCAAAGGCTGATTGGACGGGATGGGAGCCATGTAGGTAATCAGCCCGACCAAAATTACGATGACCGCCATCAAGGCGAAATCGATTTTCACCCACAAGTAAGCCTGCGGGGCCTTCCGCTTGCGTACATACATGCGGATTACGATTCCGGCGACAATGACCAGCAGGACCGCCCCGATTTTCACGAGCATCAAAATTCCCCATGTCGTGTAAAGCAAGTAGTGCAAACCGGGCAAAAACAATAGAATCGATGCCGCGCCTGTCAATGTAAGAACGATGATCGACACGAAAGCCATTTTCGAGAATGCTTTCACAAAATCAGGCGTCTCTTCGCTGCGTTTGCGCCACTTGACGAGCAGGAGCAGCAGCCCGCCGGCCCAAAGCGCCGCGGCCGCCAAATGAATAAAATCCAGCGTAACCGTTGCGCTGACCGGTGAATAGGACGCGGCATGGCCGCTGAAGCTTTTGGCGGCCAGCAGGGCGAGCGCCCACAATATATCAAGCCAGGCCAGCCTGCCCACGATCGCAAAACCTAAACATGAGAGCACCAGCAGCAGCAGCCAGCTGATCCCGATACTCGTCGCGCTGAACAGCTGCCACAGCTCCTCCGCACCTCCGCCGCCCAGCAGATCCTCGATATGCGTAAAAATCAGCAGCAGCAGCGCAAGCACTTGGGCCCGCTGCAAATTCAATGTCCAGGCGGATAAAGATTTCCGCGCTTCGGCTCCCCCTCTGCGGTCGATCCTTAACCAAACGACCCAACCCGCCAGCGCCAGCACGGCCAAATACCACAGCCCGCGAACCGCGTATTGAATCATAATCTTGTTGCTCCACGAACCGGTAAACTCATGCTGATGGTTGACCTGACCCGCCGGAAGCTGAAGCTTTTCCTCTTGCGGCGGATTGCCGACCGTGATCGGATAGCTGCCCCCAACCGGGTGGCCGTCCTCCGAAATCACATGATAACTGACCAAATAGACGCCTTCGGAAAGCTTCGGCAGCGCAAGGACCATACCGGTGTGCTCCGGGTTCATGACCGCCCTGCTTTTGGTAACTTCGCTGCCTTTGCTGTTGAGCACCTTGATGTAAAAGAGCCCCTCATCCAGTCGTTCATTGAACGTAACGGATATTTGGGCGGGCGAATCCTTCAGCGTACTGTTTGCTTCCGGTACGGCTTGTACCAGCGAGGCATGGGCCAGTGCCTTCTGAGGGGTGGAAATCATCCCCAGAATAACCGCTGCGAATGCCAGCAAAACGACCGCCAGCCGAAGCTTGGCAAGCCGGCGGTTATAACGATTTCTTATCATCATTCAACCTCTATTCCGAAATGGGCTTGCGGCCGGCGAATCCATCTTGCCTACTATGATAATAGCGGATGCTTTCTTCTCCCTGCCGCCAGCACAAAAGCACTTCTTCGCCGTCGATCAAAGCCGGGAAATCAACGAGTCCCATATCGATGTCCTTCAGTTCCACTCCCTTGAGCTGAAACCCTTGAATATGTCCCCGCGCCTCGATCTGAATGAATTCCAGTTCCGCCTCCATAAAAAAGAACGGATCTTCTCCATCCCCGAGCTGCTCTCCCGAGTACTCCTCCTTGCTTTGGCGAAGCGCCCGGTATTTATCCTCGAATTGCCGTTTCAACGCTTGTACGGCCCGCAGTTCCTTGTCGATTGCAGGCAACAGCTCATTCGCCTGCTGCAAAGTAAAATATTTTCCCGACACTTCCGGCACCTCCTACTCTCGATTCTATCAAAAAACCGGCATGACTACGAACCGTGTCCATGCGCCTCGTCTACATGCGTGACCGACAATTCCGCATAACTGACTCCTTTAAGAACCTGAATGCGCTGTTGAAGCGTCCGGAGCAGACGTACTTTTCCCCGAACGACAAGAATTTCAAGACATTGCTGATGATTCAAATGAATATGCATGGTGGAAATAATCTCATGATGATAATCGTGTTGAAGCTCTGTCAGCGTAATCGGCAGGTCGCTCACGTGATGATCGTAGACCATTACAATCGTGCCCGCCACCGTTTCCTCCTCCTGCATGGAGCTGTTTACGAGCAAAGCTTTGCGCACGAGGTCCCGTATCGCTTCCGAACGATTGTCGTAGCCCTGCAAGGCGATCAATTGATCGTATTGTTCGATCAACGACTGCGGCATCGAAATCCCGAAGCGGACTAACGCATCTTTATCGGACATAGAGTGAAGCCTCCTCTCCAGGCAAACTTTTATTGCAGCAAAAAAGGAACGGGCTCGGCTCCCATCCCCTTATTTACGGCAGCTTCATTAAGCGGCGAACCCGTATTTCCAATTCCACCAAAGAGAACGGCTTGGTCATATAGTCATCGGCGCCCATATGGTAGCCTTTGAGCAAATCGTCTTCCCGCTTTTTCCCGGAAAGCATCAGCACTTTCATGTGTCGCTGCGACAGAACGGGATTCGTTTTAAGCTGCTCCAGCAAGTTGAAACCGTCTATTTTGGGCATCATTCCATCCAAAATGCAAGCATCGAACGATTTCTCCAGCAGCATCCGGTAAGCAGCTTCGCCATCCGAAGCAAGCGTAATATCTATAGGCAAATGCTCCAAGTGAGACGTCAAAATCGAGCGCAAAATGTGATCGTCGTCAACGATAAGCAGCTTCTTTCTGGCTGGAGCGTCGGGCGCGGGCTTGGATTCGCGGTCCGTTGCTTCCGCATCCCGGGCGGCGGCAACGCGATTCCTGCCCTGCTGCTTCGCCTGGTACATCGCATTGTCCGCCCGGTCGATCCACTCCTCCATGGCCATGCCTGGCTGCCATTCCGCTATGCCTGCGGAAAAAGTAATGGAGAACGTCTGCCCTTCATTTTGGGCGACGGGATTTTGCCGCACTTTGTCCAAAACGTGCTCCAAAGCTTGTACCGCTTGCCCGACTGAAGCACCCGGCATAGCGATGACAAACTCCTCGCCGCCGAAACGCGCGAGCAAGTCGGTTGACCGCAGATTCACCTGCAGCAAATGCGCCAATCCCTGAAGCACCAGATCTCCGACATGGTGCCCGTACGTATCGTTAATCGATTTGAAGCGGTCGATATCGATAAAAGCAAGCGAAATCGGCGCCGGATACCGCTCAAGTCGTTGCAGCTCCAAACCGATCTGCAGATCGAAATAACGGCGGTTGAACGCGCCTGTCAAAGGATCGCGAAATGCGAGCTGCTCGAAATTTTTCGTCCTTTTCAAAATACTGTAGATCCGCGCCGCCAACTCCTCATACTGAAAAGGCTTTGTTACGTAATCGTCGGCCCCGAGATGAAAGCAGCGGACTTTGTCATTCAAGTCGTCGCGCCCGGAAAGAACAATGAGCGGAAGCCACTTCAACGTCGGATCTTCTTTCAAATATTCAAACAGCTCATATCCGGATTGCGGGTACATGAGCAAATCCAGCGTCACCAAATCATAGTTATGCTCGCGCAGCAGCCTCTTGGCCGATTCAACGTCCGACGCTTCATCGACGATACATTCGTCAAGCTGCAAACGGCGGGTCAAATAAGAACGCAGCACTTCATCGTCGTCGACGAGCAGAAGACGGCTCTTTAACGTTCCGAGCAGCGTGCCGCCTCCCGGCTTTTTCTGTTCGTCCAGTTGAAGCTCCGTCTCGCAAATATCAAGCTCCATGCTCAACTGCAGCAGGGATCGCCGGCTAAATGCAATGTTATCGTCTACGGGGGACAGCATGATCACGGACGACGCATTCTCGCTCGTCATCGATTGGCTCCATTCCCAGCAGTGCACCAGCTCTTCCGCCAGCTTGCCGATCCGGTGGTAGCCAAAAATCGGCGCGCTGCCCTTAAGCGTATGCGCAATCCGGTAAAACCTGGCCACGGGATCAAATTCAGGCTGCACTTGGATTAAACGCAGCAGCTTCTCCATCTGGTCCAACTGTTTATGGAGCTCTTGAACGAACAGCTTCCTGCCCTGCCGCAAAATTCTCGCATCTTTGTCCGACGCATGTTCCTCATTGATGTTGTTCATCGTGTTCGACCACCCTTTATCTTTGAGGAATGAAGTCCTCCCGTATACTGTGTCAGTTTTTCAGCAAATGTCCGACCGTCTCCAGCAATTGAAGCGGACTGAACGGTTTCACAATGTAGGCTGTGACGCCGGCCGCCTTCGCCTTTTCCTTATCTTTGTCGAGCGCCTTGGCGGTAAGCAAAATCACGGGAATGCTCCGGTTGGCATTGTCGCTTTTCCGCAGCCATTCACATACCTCGACGCCGGTTCGCTCGGGCATCATGTAATCCAAAATAATTAAATCGTAAGATTCCTTTTGCAGCCGGTCGATCGCCTGCAGGCCGTCTTCGACCTCCGTAATTTCGTAGCCGTCATCCGATAATGTTTCCGTGAGCAAAAACCGCAGCGCCACCTCATCGTCAGCCAGCAAAATCTTATGCGCAGACATGAATGCTCTCCTTATAACATGTATTCGTGCCAATTATATCATTTTATCCTGTACTTTTTCCACGAACCGCCGGCAATTTCCTTAAGTCCTGTGACATCTTTCCAAACATAGACCCAGCCTTCCCGAAGGCCGCTGATATCCGCCACCCACACGCGTTCGTATTCATTTTGCCCGCCAGGTCCGTAGTAGTCCTCCAAAATGTCCATCGCCTTCAGTCCCTCCTCGGTCACTTCCAGCCACTCGCCGACGACCGTCCCTTCTGAAAAGGCCTCCCGTTCGTCATAGAGCGCAAGAGCCGGATAAGCGCCAACGTCGTACAAACGCCCCCGGACTGCCCCCGGCTGAACGGACAAAACATGCGGCGCCGCTACATGATGATTGCTCTCCCCTGCCAAAAGCGTGCCGTAAACAAAAACCGAAACTATAAGACACCCCTCCTTGCCGAACTTGGGTATGAAATTTACTATACATGTACGTGCACTGCACGAAAAAGTGTCAATAAAAAAAACAGCAACTCATTAGTCGCTGTTTTACGCTTGATTTGTAGTTAATTCACGGGTTTTGACAATAATTTTGCGGATGCTGTCTTCCGAAAGATGGAAAACTTTGATCAGCTCCATGACTGTCGATCCGTTCTGGTACATCCGGAAAATCTCGCGGTTTCTTCGTTCGATAATAATCCGGGTTCCGTTATTTTCACCCCATCCGGCGCGTTTCTGCTCCTTTTTGGGAATGTATATGATCTCACCTTGGATGTACTCCTGTAATTGTTTTAATAGGCTAGGGGGAAGAACGTCCTTGCCGTTCTTGTAACTCATTGATGAAAACCTCCTCAAATATGTCGATCTTAAAAGAATTCGCCTTATTTGCCGCGGTAGTTTTCATCGCCCCTGCACCTCCTATCATTCTGTAAAAAGGAATTAAAAAAACACGATAACGTATCGTGCCTGTTGTTTGTATATTCAATTATACAATAATCAGGTGAATGGTTATTCCACGAATGATATTCAGTTTAAGAGACGAGCACCTCTGCGGCTGCCGCTGCATTCATCATTGCTACCATTGTGTTTGCTGTATTCATGTGTATACTGCACTCCTTTCACCTTGGAATTAGTAAAATGTAACATTTTTATTATATGTTAAAAGCTTCACTCTGTCTACTTGCGATCGAATCTTTATTATAGCGGAGGCCTTTCGGCCTCCGTGAATGATTGCCTCTGCTTACGCAGAGACCACCTCTGCTGTTGTAATCACTTTGATCACTCCTTTCCTGAGGAATCAGCCGGCCGGCTACTCTTCCATTAACTCACAAACCAAAACTTTCCTCAAGCGAAAGAATCATTATAACGAATCTTTATTGGAGGGCTCGGGGAGGAGGGCACGCTGTTTCTCGGCGGACGCCGTTCTGTCGTATCTTCAAAATCGCCAGAGGGTGGTGGAAGTTAGTACGTGTGGCGGGGGACTCGGTGGATCTGTGCTTCTCGGTGGGCGCCGTTCTGCAGTATCTGCAAAATCGCCAGAGGGTGGTGGGAGTTAGTCGGGATGGTGGGAGTTAGTTAGCCAGGGGGACGAAGGTCGAGCTTGGCGAGAATCCGAATCATGCGTAATTGGGACGCGCTGTTTTTATACGCGTCCCATGGGTCATAATAAACAGTGACCCGATGGTCACTCAGAGTGGTGAGAATTAGGTCCGCCGAAGAGGACCTGGGGGCAGCCCGTAAAACCTGCAAAAGTGCAGGTTTTTTCCGCAAAAATGGTTCATTTTGGCGAAAAGCCTGCGATTGTGCAGGAATTTTTGATGAAAATGAACCTGAGCCCGTGTTCGCGGTGAAAAGCCTGCACATTTGCAGGAATATTTCGCGGACAGTGTATCCGTCGAGCAAAAGCTGCACTTTTGCAGTTTTTCCCCGCGCTGTCAAATAGGTGTGCTGCCCCCTGGCGCGTGCGAGCTTTTCAACAGTCTGAGCGACCGTAATGCACATACGGTCACTGTTATCGCTCCGCGGCTGGCCCGCCCGGCGTTAAAAGCCCTGCTTCTTCAGCCACGTGCCGCAAAGCTCCGGCCAGGCTTTGGCTTCGGGGTGCGATTGCGCCAGACCGAGCCCGTGCGAACCGCTTTCAAACACGTGCAGCTCGAAAGGCACTTTGTTGCGGCTGAGACCTGCGGCAAACAGCATGCTGTTCTCGACGGCTACGGCCGCATCATCGGCGGTATGCCACAAAAAGGTCGGTGGCGTATCTTCGGTAATTTGCCGTTCGTTGGACATCAGCTCGACAAGCGCTTCATCGGGAGACTCGCCCAGAAGGCTTGTTTTCGACCCTTGATGCGTGTATTCGCCAAAAGTAATAACCGGATAGCACAGTACCATGAGATCGGGACGGCTGCTCTGCCTTTCGATCGGATCGGCCGACTGCGCATCGCCCAAGTCGTAATGCGTTCCTGCCGTAGACGCCAGGTGGCCTCCTGCGGAAAAGCCCAAAATACCGACGTGCCCGGGATCGATTCCCCACTCGGCGGCATAATGCCGGACTGTGCGAATAGCCCGCAGCACTTCCTGCATAGGCACGGGATGGTAATTGGGAGCGACCCGGTAATTCAGCACAAATGCGGAAATCCCGAGTCCGTTCAACCACTGTGCGATCGGCTCGCCTTCGTGGGACGCGCGGTTGCGGTATCCGCCCCCGGGACAGACGATAACTGCAGGGCTTGCGCCTTCCCCTGAGACCGGGTAGAGCGACAAGCTCGGACACCCGTCATTGATTTCTCCGCTGGCTTCAAAAGATACGCCAGGCCATAAATCCACTGTTTTCATTTTGGAACCCCCATCGGTTAAAATACGTACTAAGCTAATAATATCGCAACAAAATGATAGAGCAAGCTATATTTCACTCAAGGAGATGATAAGCATGATTGTAGCTACAACAGAAAACATTGCAGGTCATGAAATTACCGAGGTGCTCGGAAGCACGTTCGGCGTCGTCGTTCGGGCGAGAGGGATCGGCGGCGACATCCTCGCTTCGCTCAAGGGGCTGGTCGGCGGCGAAGTGACGCAGTACACCCAGATGGTTGAGGACGGACGGCGCCAAGCCATGGATCGCATGGTGAAAAATGCCGCCGCGATGGGCGCGGACGCGATCGTGATGATGCGTTTCGACAGCGGTGACATCGGCCAGAACATGAGCGAAATCGTCGCTTACGGCACTGCGGTCCGGACGCGCAGGTTATGAATGGGATGTATCCCGTCATATTCTTTTACGGAATCTGGCTGATCGGATTTATCGTTCTTTTCCTTCTGGGCTGGGCTTACTACGACAAACGTTATAAAAGCAGGACGAACGCGGACGATTCTCAGCCGTCCAACGGTTTCGTATGGACGGCTGAAGTTTTTATCGATCCGAAGGACGGCTTTACTTACCGGGTTTATTACAACCCGCGAACCGGCGACAGAGAATATGTCCGAGAGAAGTAAATTATTCGGTAACGACTTCCCAGTTATGATTTAATGAGGCCTCTATCGTTCCTTTTTCCATAATATAAATAGCCAGCAGTTCGGCAACGTCTGTCGGTATATCTTTCACAACGGGTTTATTTTGGAACATCGCATAGTTTCCCCCGCCGCCGGCCCGGTAATTGTTCATCACTACATTATAGGATGCCTCCATATCAAGCGGACGGCCCTCATAGTCAAGCTTGACGACTCTTTGGCCGGGCGGGCGGGAAATATTCAGTTTGTACTCGATTCCTTCCCACATGTCATAGTTGTAATGCTGCGGCTTCGGCTCGCTGAATTTGGCGCTTATCCCGATCCGGCCGTCCGGCGCGAGCTCGAAGTATTCCGCGGATTGTTCAAGCGCATCCTTGATGTCTTGACCGGATATGCGAATGACCTTCAGCGTATTCGGATAAATATAGTTCGACACGATATCTCTCATCGTTATATCCGAAGGGAACCCCGGCGAACTATTGTCAAACAATGCCGTATTGGAAATTTTCGCTCCTGACAGCTCCATTTGCACGCGGTTGATGAATTCGATCAGCGCGCTGTCCCGGAGCCTGATTTGCATCGGATCTTTGACCAGCATATCGCCCTTCAGCTTGCCGATCGGCTGATCCAGCCATTTCTGCGTCTTCGCCTCGTACTCGCCCGCCAATCCGACAACGCCCGCATCTGCGTCGACGCC
The DNA here is from genome assembly GCF_057749925.1 of Paenibacillus sp. sgz302191. Classification (NCBI taxonomy): domain Bacteria; kingdom Bacillati; phylum Bacillota; class Bacilli; order Caryophanales; family Paenibacillaceae; genus Paenibacillus; species Paenibacillus sp. sgz302191. The sequence continues at coordinate 53,558 of NZ_JBYLHY010000029.1, read as the reverse complement.
TTGCACGGACAGCAATTCCGACTTTTTGGACAAAATGCTCCATGTGCCGCTATCGTTTTGTTCCAGCTTCAGCTCCACTTTGCCGAGCGCGGCGCCGAGACTTCCGGGCTGAACGATGACGACTCCGCCCACCTCGACTGCGGCAAGGCTGCGGTGCTGGTGCCCCGTCAGAAGCACGTCGATGCCTTCGACCTCCGTACAAAGCCGGTATCCCTGATTTTCTCCCGTCAGAGGCTCCGTAGGCTCTCCGGTCGCAAGATCGCGCTCGAAACCGCCGTGATACGCAGCGACGACGACATCGGCACGCTCTTCTTCCCTAAGCGTTTTTACCCATTTGGCCGCGCTGGCGACGGCATCTTCGAACACCAGACCGCGAATATGGTCGGGATTTTCCCAGTTCGGGATATACGGTGTCGTTAATCCGACAATTCCGACGCGGACACCCTCCGGTGTTTCTTTGACAATATAAGGTTGTCCAAAATAAGGCCGCCCTGTCGCCTCATCGGCGATCGTCGCGCAAAGCCAGGGGAATTCCGATTCCTTCACCGCTTTGTCCAGCACGTCAAGCCCGTAGTTAAATTCGTGATTCCCCGGAACGGCGGCATCATACTTCAAATAGTTCAGACCGAGAACCATCGGATTGACCGGCGTATTGTCCAGCCTTGCATGATGATAGGCAAGCGGCGTGCCTTGGATCAAATCGCCGTTGTCAATGACGATCACATGCTGTTCTTTGCCGCGCTCGGCCGCAATCAAGCTCGCAATTTTCGCCAATCCTACTTCGTTGGGCCCATTATTGGCATAATGAATCGGCAGCAGACTTCCATGCAAATCGCTAGTCTCCAAAATCGTAATCGTACAGCTCCTGCGGTCAGCAAACTTCTCCATTTTTCCACTCCTGCATCTCTAGTTTTTGTGTGCCTTTACAGAAATTTTGTCACTTTAACAAATACTTCACACTATCTTCCATATCAGATGTGTTAATGTTATAGTACTACAAGAGTAGTTGTAAATTAATTAATCGGAGGTCAACAAATGTTAAAAAAGTTTTCTGCAATTAGTTTATCCCTGGTAATGGCAGCGGCTATCGCAGGTTGCGGACAAAAAGAGAACACAACTGCCGCATCAACCTCACCGGCAGCCTCTTCCTCGCCGGCAGCTGCAGCAGCAGGATTCGTACCTAAAGAGCTGAGAGTGCAATTCGTGCCGTCCCAAAACGCCGAAACGCTTGAGGCAAAAGCAAGACCACTTGAAAAATTGCTCGGAGATAAACTCGGCATCCCTGTAAAAGTTTCCGTATCCACAGATTATAACACGGTTATCGAAGCAATGGCTTCCAAGCAAGTAGATGTCGGATTCCTTCCTCCGTCCAACTACGTCGTTGCTCATGACACCCGCAAAGCGGCCGACCTGCTTGCGCAAGCAACCCGCCTTGGCGTTGACGATGCTACAGGCCAGCCTACGAAAGATCTCGTAGATTTTTACAAAGCTATGATCGTTGTAAAAGCGGATTCCCCGATCAAAGAAGTGAAAGATTTGAAAGGCAAAAAAATGGGCTGGCAGGGCGTTACTTCCGCAGCAGGCTACATCTATCCTGGCTATATGTTGAAAAAAGCCGGCGTAGATCCTGTGAAAGACGTAACCGGCGTTCAGTTCCAAGGACACGACAAAGCGGTTATCGCTCTGCTCAACGGTCAAGTTGACGCTGTAGGCGTATTCCAGGATATCCGCGCCAACATGACTAAAGATTATCCGGACATTTTCAAACAAACCCGCGTGCTTGGCTACTCCGACAAAATCCCGAATGACACTATCGCCGTTCGTACGGATATGGATGCAGCATGGAAAAAGAAAATTCAGGACGCGTTCATCGCGATCGGCAACGACCCTGAAGGCCAAAAAGTTATTTTTGACGTATACTCTCACAAAGGCTACGTAGCTTCCGACGATGCCAAATTCAACATCGTTCGCGATGTTAACAAAGAAATGGGCTTGAAATAAGCCGAATTCGCAGCTCAAGCAAAAATGCCTCCTACCGGACCTAAAGGTCTGGTGGAGGCATTTTGCTGCTTCTTAAGTCCGTGCCAGCTTCTTGGTGAAGAAATCGATTGGCGTATTTCTGCGGCTTGCCGCCGTATTCGTAACGGGACCGGACGTATCCAGCACCTCGATTTCCCGAATACATTCGACGGGAATTAGCACATTGTCGATTTTGATGAGTTGGAAGGCTTTGTAATAATTCGAGATAGTGCCTACGAGGGTGTTATTCCCGCACGTAATTTTGACCTCTTCTTTACCTATTATGAGCCATTCGAACATCAACTTTTCACCTCTCTACTAATATATGACAAGTTCATGACGGTATTCGTTACGGATTCCGGGAAAATTTTTAATCCATGTTCGCGCAAATCCCTTTTATCAAGTAGAATAAGGATAGGCTGGCAGTAAAATGCTTTGACAGCATTTCTTATTTAACTTTATAATAGTTTTAGAATTATTATAAAGTAAATCCTTTTCAGTAGCTGAAAGGAACCAACCTTATGGAACAACAAACCATGAACGCAGCGATTGATAAAATTAAAAAACTGCTGACCGTCAAAGGCTTCAAATTGACGCCTCAGCGCGAAGCGACTGTTCAGGTGCTGCTCGAAAACGAAGACGACCATTTGAGCGCGGAGGACGTCTATATTTTGGTGAAGAGCAAATTTCCCGAAATCGGGCTCGCCACCGTTTACCGGACGCTGGAGCTGCTCAGCGAGCTACACATTGTGGAAAAAATCAATTTCGGCGACGGCGTAGCCCGCTTTGACCTGCGCAATGAAAGCCAGGCCCACCATCACCATCATTTGATTTGCGTCAAATGCGGCAGCGTCGAGGAAATTAAAGACGACTGGCTGCTGCCGCTTGAAGAGCGGCTGGCGCAGGAGTTCCGCTTCAAGGTGCTGGATCACCGGCTTGATTTTCAGGGAATGTGCCGCAACTGCCAAGCCAAACAGCAAACATAAATGTTTCTGCAAAAAAAGACGCCCCATTCCACTCGCAAGTGGTGTTGGAGGCGTCTTTTTCATAACGTTCGGGGCGGGTCACACAATTCGTTTGCGCAGCGCTCCGGATATATAATCGATAATCGAGACGGTGACGACAATCCCGATCAAAATGATACCTACGCGCGGCCAGCCGCGGGCATTGATCGCAAAGATGAGCGGCGTACCGATCCCCCCTGCACCGATAATACCGAGCAGCGTCGCGGATCTGACGTTGATTTCGAACCGGTACAGCGAGTATGAGATGAACTCGGGTATGACCTGCGGGATGACGGCGAACGCCATCGTCTGCCAGCGGTTCGCTCCTGCGGCCGTCATCGCTTCCACAGGGCCCATGTCCATGTTCTCGATGCCCTCGGCATACAGCTTACCGAGCATCCCTACCGAGTGAAGCCCCAGCGCCATAACCCCGGCGAACGCGTTCGGGCCCACGGCTTTAATAAAGATCAGCGCCATGATAACTTCCGGAATCGTTCTGACGACGCTCAGGAACAGCTTGCCGCTGCCTGAAAGAAAGCGGTTTTTGACCATGTTCGACGCCGCCCAGAAGGCGAATGGAAGACATACGACGGCTGACACGAAGTTGCCCAGATACGAAATGGCCAGCGTCTCAAGCAAGGTGCGGATCAAGTCTTCTCCCTCGGGGATATAAACGTACGACCAGTCGGGATGAAACAAGCCGCTCAGCATCGATTTCGTCAAAGTCCACGTTGTCGGCTGGAATCCGGTCAACTCCAGACCGGTCAGTGCCCAGATGAACAGGCCGAACACAACGAGCCAGCCTATCGCCGTATTCCAACGTGAGCTGGAAGGCGAAACCGGCCCTTTACCGCCCTTCAGCAAGTAAGTGCGGATGCGCGTGCTCACGGTGTCGATCAGCACGACGATAATCAACGTATAAATGACGATGGAGCAGGCTTGATCGTAGCGGAACAGATCGAGCACGTTTTTCAGCAGCAAACCGATTCCGCCCGCTCCGACCAGCCCGAGAATGGCTGAAGCCCGGATGCTGACTTCAAACGTATACAGCAGGTGGGCCAAATAGGTGGGCGCAACCTGCGGGAGAACACCGAAGCGGATCAACTTGAGCTTGTTGGCGCCGACGGCTGTCATCGCCTCCAGCGGACCCGGATCGATCGACTCGGTCGATTCATACGCCAGCTTCGACAAAATGCCGAAGGTGAAAAAAATAAGCGCCAGCGTACCTGCCGTAGGGCCGAAGCCGACGAGAACGGCAAACAGCGAAGCGAAAAGCAAATCGGGAATCGTACGAATCAGATTCATAATGAGACGGGCCGGGTAAAACAGCCACGGTACCGTGGTTATGTTGCGCGCGGCGAGCAGCGCCATCGGAAAAGCGAACAATGCCCCGATCAGCGTGCCGAGCACGGACATTTGGATCGTTTCCCTCATCGGCTTCCAAATATCGGCAAAAAATGCCCAATCGGGCGGGAACATTTCCCCAATAAATGAAGTAATTTGCGGCGTACCTGTGATCAGCTTGGTCAGCGTAGCGTCGGTTCCGTATGCACTGGCAATCAGCAGCCCGACCATGATGACCAAAGTCAGATAGAGCTTCATGCGGGAAGGTTTGGCGATAGTTCCGGTGCTCATCCTCCCTGCCCCCCCAACAGCTCGTCTTTATCGATCGGGCGCCCGTAAATTTCGGAGAATTTGGCATCCGTCGCCTCGGCTACAGGGCCGTCAAACACGACCTGCCCCGCTCTGAGGCCAATAATCCGGGTCGCGTACTCCCGGGCCAAATCGATAAAATGCAAGTTGACAACGGTCGTAATGCCGAGCTCCTGATTAATCCGCTTCAGGTCGTCCATCACCTGTCTCGTTGTGAGCGGGTCCAGCGATGCGACAGGCTCGTCCGCGAGAATGATTTTGGCTTCCTGGGCGAGCGCCCGGGCAATGGAAACGCGCTGCTGCTGACCGCCGGACAATTCATCGGCACGCGAGTAAGCTTTTTCCCGGATATTTACCCGTTCCAACGCTTTGAGCGCAAGCTCTATATCTTCTTTCGGAAACAGGCCAAGTACGGTGCGGAGCGTGGAATGGTAGCCCACACGGCCCGACAATACGTTGCGCAGCACCGAAGACCGTTTGACCAGGTTAAAGGTTTGGAAAATCATCCCGATATCTCTGCGCATGCGGCGAAGTTCCGCGCCGGAAGCTTTGGTGATGGATTTGCCGTCAATTAAAATTTGTCCGTCCGTAATTTCGTGCAAACGATTAATGGATCGGAGCAGCGTTGACTTGCCGGCGCCCGACAGACCTACAATGACAACGAATTCTCCGGGATGAATGGTAAGATTGATATCCTTAAGACCTACGGTCCCATTCGGATACACTTTGGAAATGCGTTGAAACTGAATCATACAAGTCCTACTTTCTTTTGAGTGGTGTCTGAAATAATCCATCTGTAAATTCCACGAAATTCGCCAAAATCCTTTTTTCTGTATCTCCTTTATAAAAAATTCATATTCCATTGTTCACCGGCACAAAAAAACGGCGGGCTTTGCAGCTCCGCCGCATACCGCCGACTTTTATTACACCTTGGCGCCCCAGCGCTCCTCAATGCGCAGTCCTTTCCAAATGGTGACGGAAACCGCCCAAGCCAGTACGAACAGGCCTACGAGGATATAACCGAGCATCCCGAAGTCCAGTTCCTGCAGCCATGTCCAGAAGCCGCCCTCCAGTCCCGCTTCCTCCGACAGCACCTGACCCAGCTCGACAGCCCCGATCACCAGCGCGGCCAAAACCGCTACCGCCGTGACCGTCAAGTTGTAATACAGCTTGCGCAGCGGCGTCGTGAAAGCCCATCTGTACGCTTTGGTCATGAACATGCCGTCCGCCGTATCGAAAAGGCTCATCCCCGCCGCAAAGAGCAGCGGCAGCGAGATGACGCCGAAGAACGGCATCGCCTCTTTGGCCGCGCTCGCGGAAATCGCCAGCAGAGCAATTTCGCTGGCCGTATCGAAACCCAACCCGAAGAGAAATCCCAGCGGGTAAACGTGCCAGCTTCTTTTAATGAAGGAAAAGAAAGGTTTGATCAGCCTGGTGATGAGTCCCCGCGATTCGAGCAGCTTTTCAAATTCGTCCTCGTTGTGCTCGCCCTTGCGGTATTTTCGGAACAACTGGAACAAATTGACCAGAATGATCAAATTCAGCAGACCGATGATGACCAAAAAGCCCCCGGACACCGAGGCCCCGATGACGCCTCCGACCCGCTGCAGCCAGGGCAGCTCGCGCGCCGCCCATTGAACGGACCAGGCAGTCGCGATCGCCATCAAAAATACGACGGAGGAATGCCCGAGAGAGAAGTAAAATCCGACTCCCAGCGGATTGCTCTTTTGCTCGAGAAGTTTGCGGACGGTGTTATCGATAGCGGCAATATGGTCGACGTCAAAAGCATGGCGCATGCCGAGCGTGTAAGCGAGCAGCCCGATCGCCCAAAAGGAAGGATGATCCTTGGCTACGCTGTACAGCCCGAACAATCCTATAATATGCAGCAGGACAACACTGACGGCGTACCCTGCCCAATTTCTTTTTTGTTGAAATATGCCATTCGGCATCGCGGCTCCCCCATCCTTTTCCAATCGTGTTACAAATCATTAATAATGTAGCACAAGAGTAGGCGAATGAGAAGCTTGTTTCCGGGATTTTGTGAAGAAAACCAACATTTCTCCTGCTATAATAGAATTCATGCCAAATATTTGTCAGCCATAAGGAGTTGGCCCTATGTCCCTAAATATTCTCAAGCTGTTTACGATTTTTCTGCCGGTATTGATCATCGGCGGCTTTGAGTATATCCGCCATGAATTTTTATTGAACTATTTGTCCATGGAAGCCGGCAATTTTGCGATTACGCTCATTACGCTGCTGCTCTCCTACCTTTTTGCCTCCTGGATGTTCCGGAGCATTACGCGCATTAACGAAAAGCTTGCCGCCGGGGAGGCCCGGAGAGCCGTGTATGAAGAACGCGAAAGGCTGGCGCGCGAGCTGCACGACGATTTGGCGCAAACGCTCTTTTTCCTGAACGTGAAGCTGAAGCAGGGCAAACTGGAAGACGCCAAAGCCGCCGTCTCCGAGATCGATAATTCGCTGCGGCAGGCGATTTTCAACCTGCGGACTCCGCCCGAAGAAGGTACCGCCTTCATTGTGCGCATCCGCAAATGGCTGCAGGACTGGCAGGCCGTCACCGGCATCAGGCTGGAGGAGCATATCGCCATCGCCGAGCAAAGCTTCGGCTCCGGGGAAGAGGTGCAGCTCTTCGGCATCATTCAGGAGGCGTTTACGAACATACGCAAGCATTCCAAAGCGTCGGAAGCCGCCATCTCGCTGACCGCTTCACCGGCGGAATGGCGCCTGCACATCGTTGACGACGGATGCGGTTTGCAGCAGCAAGAGCCGGCCGGCAAAAAATACGGCATCGAGCTGATGCGCAAGCGGGCCGCCGAATTGAACGCGGCGTTCGAAATCCGCTCTGCCGAAGGCCGGCCGGGCACGGAGCTTATCGCCGTCGCACAAAGGAGGAAAAGCCAGTGATATCGAAGCAAGCTTACCGCGTCCTCATCGCAGACGACCATCCGCTCGCACGGAAAGCCGTCCGCAGCATGCTGGAAGGAGAACCCGAGTTCTTCATCGTAGGCGAAGCGGCTAACGGCGAGGAAGCCGTCACGCTGTGCGGGGAAGTTCAACCGGATGTCGTGCTCATGGATATTCACATGACTCCGGTCAACGGTCTGGAAGCGACGCGGCGCATCAAGCAGCTGTACGGACATATCCGCATCGTCATGCTGACCGTCTCCGATGACGTTGCCGATCTGTTCACGGCGCTCCAGTTCGGCGCGCAGGGCTATTTGCTGAAAAACATGGACCCTGACGAATGGCTCACCTACTTGCACGCGCTGCTTGACGATAATTCCGATGTCGCCCGGCAAATGGCGGACAAGCTGTTTCACCGCTTCCGCGCCCCGTCGGGAACTCAGCCGGACGGTCCTCATCCCGGCATGCTGACCTCCCGGGAGCAGGAGATTGCCGCCTACGTGGCGGCCGGGGACAACAACCGGCAGATCGCCGAAAAGCTGCTCATATCCGAACATACGGTCAAAAACCATATGAAAAATATTTTGGAAAAGCTGCAGCTCGAAAACCGTGTCCAGCTTACGGCGTTCGCCGTCAAATTCGGCTTGACACGAAAAGGACAAAACTAGCTGCAAAAATAGCCCAGTTGAGTCATACTGTTTTGCTTGATATTCGCGTAAGATGGACATCATGGTGAAAGAGTTGATTCGAAAGGGGATCCCGTATAGTGTTTAGAAAGATCATGGTTCATGCAGTTGTTTTGCTCGTTTGCTCGATGCTTTTCGCTGGAATCGCCAGCGCCCATGTGACAGTGCTCCCTAGCGAGACTACGCAAGGTTCGTACGAAAAGTTTACCGTTCGGGTGCCGGTAGAGAAAGATGTGGCGACGACAAAAGTGGAAGTCAAATTCGCGGTAGATTCGGTCGCCATCTCCCGCTTTGAGCCGAAGCCAGGCTGGAAATACGATATCGCCAAGGATGATTCAGGCAAAATTACAGGGGTCACCTGGACCGCTACCGGCGAAGGGTTGGCGAAAAACGAGTTCGGCGAATTCAGCATGCAGGGAAAAGTAGCGGATGCCGCTACGCAGATCGTTTGGAAAGCTTACCAAACGTATCAGGACGGCAGCGTCGTTGAATGGGTCGGAGCAAACGGATCCGATAAGCCCGCTTCCGTGACGACAGTGAAGCCCAAGCCGGCCGGAGCGGCGGCCGACAGCCACGGCCATACGGCCGCTGCTGCAGAGGCGGCCCATGACGGAGGCGCTTCCTCCTCGAATACGGCGCTGTATGTATCCATCGCGGCTGTTGTGCTCGGCGCTTTGTCACTGATCGTCTCCTTGTTCAAAAAGCGCGCTTAACGAAAAAACAAGCCCTGACCGGCTCTGATATGCAGAGCGGCCGGGGCTTGTTTGTTTAACTAATGACGACTTCCCATTCGTGAAGACGGCACTCTCTGGCGCCGGTTTTGACGAATGGGTCTTCACCCGCCAAAGCGGCGGCTTCTTCCAGCGTCTCGGCCTTGTAAATGACAAGGCCTCCGGTACCGTCGGCAAAGCGCCCGTTGGCGAAAATTTTCCCTTCGCCCCGGCATTTTTCCAAATAAGCCAGATGATCGGGGCGATACTGCTTGCTAAGCTCTTCGTCTTTCATAGGCAAAAATGCGGCAAAGTATTTCATAGACTATTCCCTCTTTCTGTCGTAGACGCGAAATTCGTACACGTATGGATTTTTTTCGTTTTGCTCCCCTTGCTCGCAGGAAACAAGCTCCCATTCCGACAAATCGAACTCTTTGAAATAGGCGTCGGCTTCAAACTCATGGTCGATAAAGGTGATGTACATGCGGTCCGCCTGCGGAAGCAGCAGCCGGAATATTTCCGCTCCTCCGATCACGAACAGCTCTTCTTCGGCAAACCCGTTTACGGCTTCCTCGGCCGAATGTACGATCTCGCAGCCTTCGGCGCGAAAATCGCTGTTTTGCGTCAGGATGACGTTTCTTCGTCCGGGCAGCGGCTTGCCGATGGAATCGTACGTCTTGCGGCCCATCAAAACCGGATGCCCCATCGTCACTCTTTTAAAATACTGCAAATCCGCCGGCAAACGCCACGGAAGCTTGTTGTTGCTGCCGATAGCCCGGTTCCGGTCCATCGCAAAAATAAATGAAATGCTCAAGAGCAAGTCCCTCCAATCCTGATTAGCAGCGGCGTTAGACCGCAATCGGCGCTTTGATGCCGGGATGCGATTGATATCCGGCGATCTCGAAATCTTCAAACCGGTAGTCGAAAATCGAATCCGGCTTGCGGTTGATTTGCAGCGTCGGAAGACCGTACGGCTCCCTTGTCAATTGCAGCTTGACCTGCTCCAGATGGTTCAAATAAATGTGCACGTCGCCGCCGGTCCAGATCAGCTCGCCGACCTCCAACCCGGACTGCTGGGCGACCATATGCGTCAAAAGAGCGTATGACGCGATATTGAACGGAAGCCCCAGAAAAGTATCGACCGACCGCATCTGAAACATGCAGGACAACCGGCCGTTCGCTACATAAAATTGAAATGCGTAGTGGCAGGGCGGCAGCGCCATGCCGTCCACTTCCGCCGGGTTCCAGGCGCTGACCAGGTGGCGTCGCGAATCCGGGTTGTTCCTGATTTGCCGGATCACACCCGCGATCTGATCGACAGCTTGTCCGTCCGGACCTAGCCAGGTGCGCCACTGCGCGCCGTACACGCGCCCAAGGTTCCCCTCCTCGTCGGCCCATTCGTCCCAGATCGTAACCCCGTTGTCATGCAAATATTGAATATTGGTGCTTCCGCTCAAAAACCACAGCAGCTCGTGAACGATCGATCTGATGTGCAATTTCTTCGTTGTCAGCAGCGGAAATCCTTGCTGCAAATCGAATCTCAATTGCCGGCCGAATACCGAAATGGTGCCGGTACCGGTGCGGTCCTCTTTTTGAACCCCGGTGTCCAATATATCTTGAAGCAGTTCCAAATAAGCTTTCATCAGCCACCTCGATTAAACTGTTATGCTACGAATTTTGCCCGTTCTCCGAGACAATTACTACAATTATAGCAAAGGACTTCCGAAACCGACAGTAGTCCCTGGGCATAATTATCAAAGACAGGTGCGTCAGCCGAACAGCATCCGGTATTCTTTGGGGGACATGCCTTCGAGCTGTCTGAACACTTTGATGAAATAGCTCGCTTGCGAAAAGCCCGCCTGCACGGAAACCTCGGAGATCGGAAGGCGTGTGGAAACCAAGAGCAGTTTCGCCCTGACGATGCGGCATTCGGCCAAATATTGATTGGGCGTCTTCCCCATTACGGCGCGAAATAAACGCAAAAAATGGTACGAGCTGTATCCAGACAGGCGGGCCATCGTGTCCAAAGTCCAGTGCTGCTCGCAAAGCCTGTGGATCGTATCCGCTACAGCCCGGATCGAATGCCGCTTTTCCAAAGGAATCGTCCCGTCCAGCCGCGCGGAATTTTGCAGCAATTTGACCAAAATTTCATAAAGCAGCGCCGAGAGATGCGGCTCGTGCCGGGTTTCGAAGGCGGCGCACATGCCGTACATATCTTCGAACAAATCCTCAAACCGCACTTTCGGCTCGAACGAAAAAAACCAGCCGCGCGACTGATCCACCTCCTGCAGCAAAGGCAGCGGCGTCCCGACGTCAAAATGGACCCATCTGATGTCCCAAGGGTCGGCCGCGTCGGTCCCGTATTGCTGAAAGGCCCGTCTAGGATAAAGAAAACCCGTCCCGGCGCTTAAAGGAATCCGTTTGCCATCGTGAAAAACGTAGCCTTTTCCGCCAAAAATCAAATGCAGATTGTAGCTGGACAGAGATCCTTCGCTCCTGCGCTCCATATGCTGCGGGAAATCGTAATACCGGCCTGTCATGTCCGGATAGCAAACGTAGTGAGGGTACGCGGGAGGCGGTACATAATATTGCTGTTTCATGGGCGTCTCCTTTCGCGGGCAAGAGAGCAACATCGTCTTATAAAAGCAGGATTTTATTATATACTGGCAATATTCTTGATTTTACAATGAAATAGAAAGAACATGAAAGCATATTTTTCATATTTGGAGGTTGGACATGAAAAGCGCTGCTGCTTTTGAAAAGTTCGAACTGGGCGTCTGCTATTATCCCGAACATTGGCCGGCATCGATGTGGGACGACGATTACCGCCGGATGCGCGAACTGGGCTTCACGATCATCCGGGTGGCGGAATTCGCCTGGTCGATCTTCGAACCCGAGGAAGGACGGTTCTCCTTCGAGCTGTTCGACCGGACACTCGATCTGGCTCACCGCCACGGACTTAAAGTTATTTTGGGCACGCCGACGGCTACGCCTCCGGCTTGGCTGACGCATAAATATCCTGAAGTGCTGAACGTTACGTACGAAGGCGTCACCCTGCATCACGGCATGCGGCGCCATTACAATTACAGCAGCCCGAAATACCGCGAGCTGTGCGCGCGGATTACGGCGAAGCTGGCGGAGCATTACGCCGGCCATCCGGCCGTCGTCGGCTGGCAGATCGACAATGAGCTGAACTGCGAGATCGGCGAGTTTTATTCGCCGGCGGATCATACTGCATTCCGCGAATGGCTGCAGGTCAAATATACGACACTGGAGCGGCTCAATGAAGCGTGGGGAACCGTGTTCTGGAACCAGACGTACTCGGACTGGTCGCAGGTTCATTTGCCCAGGCCGACGCCGAGTCCCCGGCAGCCGAACCCGCATCAGGCTCTCGACGAGAAGAGATTCATTTCCGACAACACGATCTCGTTCGCCAAGGTGCAGGCCGATATGATTCGCGCAGCGGCGCCGAATCACTGGATTACGACCAACGGGCTGTTCGGGCATTTGGACAATCATCGCCTGACGGACGAGCTGCTGGATTTTTTCAGCTATGACTCTTACCCTCAGTTTTCGACCATCCGCGGCGATCAGGACGACCCGAACCCGCTGCTGGACAGAAGCTGGAGCCTGTCGCTGTCCACAACCCGCTCCATTTCGCCGAATTTCTGCGTGATGGAGCAGCAGTCGGGGCCCGGGGGCTGGGTCAACCGGATGGATATGCCTTCCCCCAAACCGGGACAAATGCGCTTATGGACGTACCAGTCCATCGCCCATGGCGCCGATATGGTGCTCTATTTCCGCTGGCGCACCGCGACCTTCGGCAATGAAATTTATTGGCACGGCATCAATGATTACCATAACCGGCCGAACCGCAGAGTGCGGGAAGCCGGCCAGATCGGGAGCGAGCTTGCGGCCATCGGCCAAAGCATCGTCGGAACCCGCAACGTGGCAAGCGTTGCGATCGTCCGCGACTATGACAACGAGTGGGACGGCGAGTACGATGTGTGGCACGGCCCTTTTACCTGGCTTAGCAATAAAGCCTGGTTCAAAGCGCTCCAGCGCAGGCATATCCCCAGCGATGTGCTGTATTTGCGAAGCGGCACGACCTTGGAAGAGCTGACGCGGTACGAGGCGCTCATTTACCCGCACCCGACCATCATGCGCGACGAAACGGCCGCTTTGCTGAAAGCGTACGTGCTTCAGGGCGGCAAAGTGATCTTCGGCTGCAGAACCGGCTATAAGGACGAGCGCGGCCAATGCTATATGCGTCCTTTTCCCGGCGCAGCCGCAGAACTGTGCGGTATAACGGTCGAAGAGTTTACCATGATCAAAGGCACGCGCCGGCCGACAGCGATGCGTTGGGCAGACGACCCTTCCGCCTTGACGGAAGCGGCTGCTTTTAATGATGTTTTGCAGGCGGACGAGGATAGCGCCGTAGAGATCGCAGCCGTGTACGCCTCCGATTATTATGCCGGCAAGCCGGCCGTTACCCGAAACAAGCTCGGCCAGGGCGAGGCTTGGTATTACGGCGCGGTCTTCAACGAGGACGCAGCGGGCCGGATGATCCGGCTCCTCGGCATCGCCTCCCCCGCCGCGGATTGGCTGGAGCTGCCCGAGCAGGTAGAACTGCAAATCCGGCGCGGGGCGGCCGGCAGCTTCGCCTTCCTGCTGAACTACAGCGAAGACGCCGTCACGATCCGGCTGAAACAGGAAAAAACCGACCTGATTACCGGCAAGCGCCTGAGCGGCGAGTTCCGGTTGGAAGGGTTCGGGGTTTTGATTTTATCCGAATAGGGGGAGCCGCTGGACAACACACACAGGGCGATTGCTTGCAGGATGCTCCGCCGTTCGAAGCGCAGAAGCGCGACCGAGGGGCGACGCAGTGCGGAATGCGGAGTGCAATCGCGCCGATGTGCAGCTCCCCAGCGCGTGGTGTTGCGCTGCATGACAGCGGTCGGGCGACCGGAGAACGCGGAATGCGCGGAAAAGCCTGCAAAAGTACATCTTTTTGCGCCTGTTTACGCTTGCCGCGAAAAGTAGCCCCCAGCGCGTGGTGTTGCGCTGCATGGTGGCGATCGCTCGACCTGAGAACGCGGAATGCGCAGAAAAGCCTGCAAAAGTACATCTTTTTGCACCTGTTTACGCTCGCCGCGAAAAGCAGCCCCCAGCGCGTGGTGTTGCGCTGCATGACGGCGGTCGGGCGACTCGAGAACGCGGAATGCCGCAGAAAGCCTGCAAAAGTACATCTTTTTGCACCTGTTTACGCTCGCCGCGAAAAATTCCTGCAAATCTGCAGGCTTTTCGCTGAAATTGGGGGCCCAAGCCCATCCTGACCGAAAATTCCTGCACAATCGCAGGCTTTTCCTCCAAATGGGCCTTCTCCATCAAAAAAGCCTGCATTTTTGCAGGCTTTTCGATTGGTAAGCTACTGTTTCGTTTGAGGTCAAGCCACTTGCCGCTGCTGGAATGTTACTTTTTTTGCAGGCAGCTAAGTCACTGGCTGGTATGCGGGAACGCCGTGATGCCGGCTGGGGCGGAGTTTTGCGTCGCTCCGCAGCGGCTCAAACAAGCGTCACAAGCCCACTGCGCAAGGGAGCTTGATCGTAAAGGCAGCCCCTCCGCCGGCGGCGTTTTCTACTTGGATGGAGCCTCCGTGATTTTGGATGATTTTGTAGCTTACAACCAAGCCGAGGCCTGTGCCTTGGGGTTTCGTTGTATAAAACGGCTGGCCGAGGTTTTTCAGCTTTTCTTGGGGAATGCCCGGCCCCTGGTCGACAATGGAAACGGTGATCACGTTAAGGTCGAGCCCGGCGGTAATGGTGATTTCGCCGCCTTTTGGCATTGCTTCTATCGCATTTTTCACAATGTTAATGAACACCTGCTTCAACTGGTTCGCATCGCACATGACAGGAAGAGGGGCAAAGGTGTATTCCTTAAAAATTTGCACACCGCTCATGATCGCCTGCGTTTCGAGGAGTGCGCTTACATTATTGAGTATTTCACAAAGATCGATGGCCTGCACGGCTTTGACGCCAGGCTTGGCCAGCAAAAGCAGCTCGCCGGTTATAAGCTCAATTCGTTCCACCTCGGAGCGAATGATCGAAAAGTAGTCGAGGTTTTCCGGAAATTTTTGTTGCGCCAGCTGCACGAAGCCTTTAATGGCTGTCAGCGGGTTGCGGATTTCATGGGCGATGCCGGCGGCTAGTTGGCCTACGGCGTTCAACTTATCGGATATCCGCATGAGCTCATCCGTCTTCAGGCGTTCGGTCACATCCCGAAGAAGCACATGAATCGCCGGCTCGGCATCGTCATTGGCGGGAAATCCCGTCGCTTCGACGTCGAGGATTTGTCCGTCCAGTCGGATGACTTTCAGCGGCATCCAACTGCTCGTAAACCCATTTAGCCCGCTGCGAATTCGGGTCTGCACCTGCTGCCGGTAATCGGGATGGGTATATTCCAGCACAGGCCGGCCGACAATTTGCTCGGGACGATCCGCCCCGAACAGTCTCAGTCCTGCAGGATTGCTGTACGCCCATTCATAGCCTTTTATGATCATGAACGGCTCGGGCGAGTTTTCCACCAGCTGCTTGAACGATTTCTCCTGCTGCTTGGTCCGCTCCCACAGCTTTTTGAGCATCGTCATGTCGCGTCCGTCGTTCGCTTGAAGGACGCGTCCTTCCGTATCATAAATCAAAATCGCATCGGAAGAGCGGTTAATGAACGATTCGTATTTTTCTTGCACCGCGAGCAGTTCTTCCTGCTGGTTCTTCATTATAGTTATGTCATGGACAAAACAGATGTAAAAAGGAGCCTCGAGCCCGTACAAATTTTCTTTTTTCATGTCTCCCTGTACGAGTCCCCATACGGTATGTCCTTGCTTGTGGAAGTACCGCTGCTCCATGCTGAACGGCTCCGGCGGGTGTGTGCCGAAGGCAAACTGCGCTTGGGTCAACGGGGCATCTTCCGGATGCGTAAGCGCGTACAAATTCAGGTGCAGCAGTTCCTCTTCCGCATAACCTACGAACTTGCAGAAACCGGCGTTGGCTCTCATGAATCGACCGTCGGGTCCGACGAACATAACGCCGATCGGCATGCAGGCGAACATGTCAAACATCGCTTCATCCAAAGGGTTTCCTTTTGTCGCCATATTCGTACATTCCACCCTCGCTCATGACTTTGATATGTAAAAGTATACAATGGATATCCAGAGATTGGCTATAACATTGTTGTTAGGCACCGACTCCGGCTTATGTGGTAAAATAAAGGAAATCTGTCAGGGCCGTTGCATCTTACACATATCATTTTGGAGGTTTCATTTTATGGAAATCGAGCACAAGCTTGCAGCCGCGCCATCCCGCAAAAACTATTATTATTTGCTGCTGGTGACTTTCGTCGGCTTTCTCGTTTTCGGTTTTTCCGAAAATATTAAAGGACCTGCCATCCCCCGTATTCAGAGCGACTTTGCGCTCAATGAAATACAAATCGGCACCCTGCTTTCGCTCAATTCCTTGGGCTACCTGCTTGCCTGCAGCTTCACCGGCTTTCTGAGCCGTAAAATCGGGCTGAAACTGACATGCTTGATCTCTTTCGGCTCCATGGTCATATCGGGAGTCCTGATTGCGGTTTCGCCGCAGTTTTTGTCGTTCTCTTCCTCTTACTTTTTCATGTACATCGGCAACGGGATGCTGGAAATCGCGCTGGCTATTCTCGGGGCAAAAATTTTCACCAAAAACACCGGCATGATGATGAACCTCGCTCATTTCTTCTACGGATTAAGTTCCATTGCCGCGCCGATCCTGGCTTCCATATTGATGGGCGCCCATTTGGGGGGCGGCGAATTGGGATGGCGGGGCATGTATATGATCATGCTCGCTCTCGCGCTGCTTCCGATGATTCCATCGGTGCTCTCGAAGTTTCCCGGAGACGGCGGCGGCGAAGCGGCGGAACAGATTTCGATGAAAGCCTACGTCCGTGATCCCGTAGCTTGGCTGATCGTCGCTATTCTTTCCTTCGGCGTCGTATCGGAGCTGTCTATCGGCAGTTGGCTGGTCAACTTTTTGGAAAAAGCTTACCACTGGGAAATGGCCGAAGCTTCCGGCATGCTGTCCGTCTTTTTTCTGTGCTTTACGCTCGCAAGGCTGGTCCTCGGACCGCTTACGGACAAAATCGGCTTCGTCTTCTCGCTCATCCTGTTCTCCGCCTTCTCGGGCTTATGCTCGCTCGCAGCGATTGCTGCAGGACCGCCGGGAGCTTTTTTGTTCGCTCTGGCGGGCGCCGGGATCGCTCCCATCTATCCGACGGTGATGGCCATGCTCGCCAAGCGTTACCGCAGCGGCAGCGAGACCGCGATCACGTTCACGGTAACGATGATGGGCATCGCCAGCGTGATCGGCAATTTCCTCGTCGGCGCGATCACCGACGGGTTCAAGTCTTATTTTGCCGGCACGGGCGATGCTGAGACCGGACTGGTCGCAGGTCTGCAAGCCGGCTATATATTTATCGCCGCATGCGCGCTTGCGTGCGCGGTAGTGAGCTTCATTTTGTACAGAATGCTCAAGCGGCGCGGCGAAGCCATTTAAAAGCAAGGATGCTTTTCCCCGGTGTGTATGGTATATTTCGAAAGTAGCCGGCTTGAGCTTGGCCAAAGTTCGCAGAGGTTCGCAAACTCCCTCTATAAAAAAACTAAGAAAAAGGTGGAAACCACTTATGACAGCAGGAAGAAGCAGCGAAGAATTGCAGGATATTACACTGCTTGGCAATCAAGGGACCAAGTACGTTTTCAACTACGATCCGGGCGTTCTGGAAGCGTTTGACAACAAGCATCCGGACAGAGCCTATTTTGTGAAATTCAACTGCCCCGAATTCACCAGTTTATGCCCGATGACCGGGCAGCCGGATTTTGCGACTTTGTACATCTCCTATATTCCCCATATTAAAATGGTGGAAAGCAAATCGCTCAAGCTGTATTTGTTCAGCTTCCGCAATCACGGCGATTTTCACGAAGACTGCGTGAACATCATTATGAACGATTTGATCGGCCTGATGGACCCCTGGTACATTGAAGTCTGGGGCAAATTCACTCCCCGAGGGGGCATTTCCATCGACCCTTACTGCAACTACGGCAAACCCGGCACAAAATACGAGGCGATGGCCGAACACCGGCTTATGAACCACGACCTGTATCCCGAAAAAGTCGACAACCGATAAATAGAGCATAGTAAAGATGGGTGCGGGACAGGCGTTCTGCCTGATGCAGGCATAGTCGAAAATTACGACTGTGCTAAGCATCCATGGCCAAAGACGACGGAGCTGTTCGTAATATGGCTTAGCCGCAGGGGAAAACCTGCAAAAGTGCAGGAATTTTCTGTGCATGAGGTTCATTTGGAGGAAAAGCCTGCGATTGTGCAGGAATTTTCAATCAAAATGGGCCTACGCCCTGGTATTCGCGAAAAAACCTGCACATTTGCAGGAATTGTTTCGCTGCGAGCGTGCCGATGGCAAAAAACTGTACTTTTGCAGGTTTTCTCCGGTTTTCCAAGTAGATTTGCTTTTTTCCGGCATGTGTGCGAGTTTCTCGAGAGTCTGATTTGCAGCTTTTCCCCACATTTCCAGGCAGATTTGCTATTGTCCAGCGTGTGTGCGGGTTTCTCGATAGTCTGTCTGATTTGCAGGTTTCTTCGCGTTGACAGGAGCGAAAAGCTCGCTCGGTCGATCGGGTATACCGGGTTGGAATACAACATCTAGCGGAGTATTTCGCTTCTGCTAGCGCCGGGAACCGGCATACTGAAAGCGGGCGGGCATTTTGCCCGCTTTTTCGGGTTGTCCCGTTCCCGTGGTTCCTGCACATACGCCGCTTTGGTTTCTTTTCCGGCTTTTTGTATAATGACGTATGAGTCTATCCGACGGGGGCCGTGACTTCATGTCGAATCAAAAATGGAAAATTGCCATACTATTGCTATTTGCACTGTTCGCCTTCTTGCTGCTGCAATTTTTGCTCTCGACGATCCGCATCCGGGCCTTGGTCAAGCCGCCCGAAGCCGGTCTGCCGAACGGCCAAGCGGCTCGGCATGTCGTGCTAATTTCCCAGGAAATGGACAATCCATACTGGAGGTCTATCGAGCAGGGGGCCCGAGAAGCTGCCGGGCAGTTCGGACTGGAGCTGGAATATACCGGGCCGAACCGCATCAATCCGGCAGAGCAAATCCGGCTGCTGGAAAAAGCGATCGCGGCCAAAGCCGATGCCGTGCTGGCGCAAGGAATCGGCGATCCGCAGTATCGCCGGCTGATCGATAAAGCCGTTTCGCAGGGGATCGCGGTCATCGCCGTGGATACGGACGAGCCTGGCAGCCGGCGGCTCTCTTACGTAGGCACCGACAATTCCGCGGCCGGCGAGCGGATGGGCGAACTTGTCGCCCAAGCCGCGGGCGGTCAGGGCACCATCGGCGTGATCATCGGCAATGAGCAGGCGTATAATCAACGCCTGCGGTTGGACGGATTTCGATCCGTCATTAAGCGTTATCCCGGACTTGCCGTAGCCGAAGTCCGCTCGTCCGACATTTCCCGCCTCCAAGCGGCCGAACAAGCGGCCGATCTTCTGACGCAGCGCCCGGAAATCGGCTATATGGTCGGCTTGAGCGCCCTGGACGGGCCGGGAATCGCCGAAGCCGCGCGCCGGGTGAAGCCGCGCAGCCTTGCTGTTTTTGCCTTTGACGATGTGAAGGAGACAAAGGACGGCATCCGCCAGGGACAGATCGCCACCGCCATCGTCCAGCAGCCACACGAAATCGGCTATCAGGCCGTTTCGCTGGCGAACGATTTTTTTCATGGCAAAGCGGTGCAGCCGCAGCTGTTCACTTCAACCACCGTGCTGGACCGCAGCAGCCTCGGCAGTGAAGCCGCCGGCGGAACCGGCGAAACCGGAGGAAACGGGCCATGACGATCCGTACCAAATTGCTTTTATTTATTCCTCTGCTGGTGCTGCTGACGAATTCAGTCACTTTCTTTTTGTTCGAAAACGGGAAAGCCGTGCAGCAAAGTTACGATACGAGAATGGACCGCTTTCTCTTGTACAAACAGTCCTCCCAAAAAGCCGAAAACATGCTGAAAACGCTCTACAACTACCTTCTGAGCCCTGACGAAAACAGCCATGCGGAGCTGAACGCGATGCAAAGCGAGCTGCTTGCGCTGCGTGCCGCACTGGCCGGTCAGGAAAACGCCGCGGTCAATCCGTCCGTATTGGCCGGCTACGCCAACCTGATCGGCACCCTTTTGGAACAGGCGGGGGCGTCGCTGTCCAAAGCCGATTCCCACGAATCCCGCGAGGCGCTGAACCATTACGAGGACGCGGAAAAGACGACCGGCTTTATCCGCGATGAAAGCCAGCATCTCGTCGATTTGGAGCTGAGCTCGTACCAATCCGCCTATCAGGATATTCATGACGCGCAGCAGCGAATGTACCGGCTGGGCGCGGCGGTATTCGTCGTGAACACGCTGCTCAGCGTCGTCCTTGCGGTATGGATATCCCGCAGCATAACGTGGCCGGTCAACCGCCTGGTGCAAACAGCCAGACACATCTCCCGGGGAGACCTGCATACGGATCCGGGGCTGCATGGCGGGGACGAGCTCGGCTTATTATCCAATACGTTTCGGCACATGATGGGCGATTTGCGGGAGCTGATAGCCAAAGAGAAGGAAAGCCTCGAAAAAGACAGGCTTATGAAGGAATTGGAGCTGCAAGCCTTGCAGAGCCAGATCAATCCCCATTTTTTGTTTAATACGCTGAACAGCATTTCCAAACTTGCCCTCATCGAAGGAGCGGAGCAGACCAGCGATCTGATCGTATCCATGTCCAACCTGCTGCGGTACAATTTGCGCAAGCTGGACGAGCCGGCGACTTTGCGGGACGAGCTGGCGCATGTCCGGGAATACATCCGGATTCAGCAAACCCGGTTTCGCGACAGGGTCCGCTTTGAAACGGAGGTCGATGAAGCCGTGCTGAACGAACCGATCCCTTTGCTGACGATCCAGCCTCTTGTGGAAAATGCGTTCGTCCACGGCATTGAAAAGATGGAGCGCGGCGCGGTCATTCGCTTGAGCATTCGCGGCGAAGCCGATGCGGTAGCGATTCAGGTCGCGGACAACGGCAGCGGCATGAGCGAGGAAACCCGCCGGTCGATGCTGCAGCTTGAAGCCGGGGCCGGCACTAAGGATTCCGCGGGCATCGGGACCAGGAATGTGTTTAAGCGGCTGCAGTTGTTTTACGGAAGCGGAGACTGGGTGCATATTCAAAGCGAGCCCGGAAAAGGAACGACGGTATCCGTCCGGATTCCGTATCGAAAGGAAGGTGACAGGACGCATGTACCGGATGTTGATCGCGGATGACGAGGCGCTGGAGCGCGAAGGGCTGGAATGGATCATCCAGCGTATGATGCCGGATACGTTCCAGGTGATTCATGCGGAGAACGGACGGCGGGCGATCGAGCAGGCGGATGAGCACCGTCCGCACATTATTTTCATGGATGTCAATATGCCCGGCATCCAGGGGCTTACGGCTCTGCGGGAAATTCGGCGGCGGCTGCCGGATGCGAAATTCGTGATGGTGACGGCTTACGACCATTTTGCTTATGCCCAGGAGGCGATGTCGCTCGGAGTCAAGCAGTACATCGTCAAACCGGCGAGCCGCGAGCAAGTCGTCAAAACGCTGCAGCAGCTGCTCGAAGAGCTGGATACGGAAAAAAGCAAGCGCGCAGAGGAATTGGAGCTGCGGGACAAAGTGTCCCAGCTGCAGCCTTTGGTCGAAAACGAGCTGGCTATGCTTTTCATGGTCGATCAGGTGCTCGATGCGAGCGTGGAGCAGTTGTCCGAGTGGCTGGAATTCCCCATCGACGACGGCTGTGCAATCGTAATCGCTTTTCCGGAGCATCTGCATGCCCGCACGAAGAAAAAGATGTATGATACCATCCGGAATTTTGCCAAAACGCACGGCTCATGCATCGTCAGTTCGCTGATCGATCTGCACATGGCCGTTTTCCTCAGAAAACCGCCGGAATTATCCGCCTCCTTATGGAAAGCAGAAGTTTTGAGCTTTGGCGAAAAGGTATGCTCCTTGACCGAACGCCAGCTGGAGCTGTCCGTTTCGGTCGGCATCGGGACGGAGCGCAGCGGGTCCGAAGGTTTTCGCAAGTCATATTTTGAAGCGGTATTTGCTTCCACTTGCTATGACCAGGGCGGCCGGGTATGCAGCTTCGATGACCTGAAAGAAGGCCATTCGGACGGGCCGTCCTCCGCCAAAGGCGAACCCCTGTCATCGCCGTCTCCCGCCAGGCAGTCCTACGTCTTGTCCGCGCTGGAGCGCATCCGGGAAGAGCGCGAGCAGCAAACCTTGTCGGTGCTGGACAAAGCGAAAAGCTATATTCGGGACCAATACACCGAAGACATATCGCTGGAGGAAGTCGCCGATTTCGTCCACCTCAATCCCCACTATTTCAGTAAGGTATTCAAGCAGCAAGTCGGCGAAACGTTCATTGATTTTGTAACCGGCTTGCGGATCGAAAAGGCCAAGGAACTGATCGCTGCCGGCTCGGTCAGCCTTAAGGAAGTATGCTTCGAGGTCGGATACAAAGACCCGAATTATTTTAGCAGGGTGTTCAAAAAAGTAACGGGAGTCACCCCGACCGAGTACCGCGGCCAGACCAAATAAGCCCAAGCGGGCGATGTTCACGTCTTGAACGGACGTGGACTTTTTTGTGTTCGGACAGCAAGAATGTGCTAGTCCGGCCGCGTAGGGGGCGATGCGCCGGCAATTGCAAAATAAATGCGGCAAGACCACAAATAAGTGCAGACGATCCCTCCTTTTGCGAACTTTGCGGCATGCTATAATGAACTCGTTTCCGTATGGAGATACTGAGAGGAGTGATCAAAATGGAAGCAGCTGTTCGCATAGAAAACGAAAATGAAAAAATCAGCATCAAGTTTGTAACGCTCGTTTCGATTATCGCCGCATTGGGCGGTTTGCTGTTTGGCTTCGATACAGCCGTTGTCTCGGGCGCGATCGGATTTATGCAGGAGCGGTTCGGCCTGAATGAAGTGCAGGTCGGCTGGGCCGTATCCAGCCTGATCATCGGCTGTATCGTCGGCGCCGCCGGTTCCGGCGTGCTCAGCGACAAGTTCGGCCGCAAAAAAGTGCTTATCGCCGCGGCCTTCTTGTTTATTATCGGCTCGCTCGGCTCCGCGATTCCGGCTACTTTTTCCGGATACATTATAGCCCGGATCATCGGCGGTGTCGGCATCGGCATCACCTCGACCCTGTGCCCGCTGTACAATGCCGAAATCGCGCCGGCCAAATACCGCGGCAGACTTGTCGCGTTCAACCAGTTTGCTACGGTTACGGGCATTTTTCTCGTATATTTTGTCAATTTGAGCATTGCCGGCGCCGGGGACGAGGCATGGAATATTTCCACCGGCTGGCGCCTGATGTTCGGCATCGGCGTCATTCCCGGCCTGCTGTTCATGGCGCTGCTGTTTTTCGTGCCTGAAAGCCCAAGATGGCTGATCAAGCAAAAACGCCCCGCAGAGGCGCTGCCGATTCTGCTGAAAATTCATGGCGAGGAACTTGCCCGCAAAGAAGTGCTCGACATTAAAGAATCGTTCAAAGAGGAAAGCAACGGCTCCATCAAAGAACTGTTTAAACCCGGGCTGCGCTGGGCTCTCATTGCGGGTGTAGTGCTGGCTATCCTGCAGCAGGT
Organism: Paenibacillus sp. sgz302191; assembly: GCF_057749925.1. Lineage (NCBI taxonomy): Bacteria > Bacillati > Bacillota > Bacilli > Caryophanales > Paenibacillaceae > Paenibacillus > Paenibacillus sp. sgz302191. The sequence goes on along the minus strand of NZ_JBYLHY010000029.1, from coordinate 29,817 downwards.
GACCGGCATCAACGCGATCATGTATTACGCCCCGGAAATTTTCAAGCAAATGGGCGCGGGCACAAGCGCTTCGCTGGTGCAAACGATTCTCATCGGCTTCATCAATTTTATGTTCACCATCTTGTCTTTATGGCTGATCGATAGAGTGGGACGCAAAGCGCTGCTGCTCGTCGGGTCCGCAATGATGACGCTGTGCCTGCTCGTTATCGGCATCGCTTTTCATACCGGCTATACAAGCGGGCCGCTCGTGCTTATTTTCATCCTGATCTACGTGGCATCCTTCGCCGTGTCGCTCGGACCGGTCGTCTGGGTCATTTTGTCAGAAATTTTCCCGAACCGCATCCGCGGCAGAGCTACGGCAATCGCATCCATGGCGCTGTGGGCGGCGGACTATATCGTCTCCCAATCGTTCCCGCCGATGCTTCAATCCGCCGGACCTGCCATCACCTTCTGGATTTTCGGCGTAATGTCGCTGTTCACATTCCTGTTCACCTGGCGCGCCGTGCCTGAAACGAAAGGAAAATCGCTGGAGGAAATCGAATCCATGTGGACTTCGAAACAAGCTTAAGCTTTTATGAAAGAAGGGGTTGTCTCAACGGACAGCCCCTTCTTTATGCACAAAAGCAACTCCGCCCGACAGACTCCTAACGGAAAAAACTGCTGATTTGCAGGCTGCTCAGAAACCCACAAGCCGAACCGATCGCCCACAATCTGCCTGGTTGCGCGAAGAAAACCTGCAAAAGTACAGTTTTTGCCCGGTTGATACGCTGGTCACGACGAATTCCTGCAAATGTGCAGGCTTTTCGCCGCGAACATGGGCTCAGATTCATTTTCGCGGAAAATTCCTGCACAATCGCAGGCTTTTCGCCAAAACGAGCCACTTTTGCGAAAAAAACTGCACTTTCGCAGGTTTTCTCCCGGGCCAAACCGCTTTGCCCCCTACTTCAGCTCCGTAACCCGTGTAAGAGAGACGTGGGTGGGAGAGAGCGGCTGTTCCCCTCTGATTCCTCTAAGCCGCCACTTTATCAACAATCTGATTTATGCAGGCTTTCTTCGCGCAGCCAGGCGATTGTGCAACCGGCTCTGGCGTGTACGTTTTTCTCAACAGCCTGAGATTTGCTGTGGTCGGACCGACCGCCATGCAGCGCAAATACCACGCGCTGGGAGCTGCGCGCGGTGCGAATTCTGTCGGCGGGGCAACGCCGCGCGTTTGCAGCTTTGCCGGACGCGGCGCCAGCCCCACAAGCATCTCACAAGCTGCTTGTGCGGCAGCCTTCCTGCTTTTACCGCCCTGCGCTCTTTTCCACCTGTACCCGCCCGGAGAAAAAGGTCGCTCCTCCGCCCATATCGGCCACACGGTCAGGCGTCAGCGCATTGACCAACGCCGGCGCTTTGCCTTCCGGTGAGTCGGCCCAGAGGCCTTGACTGACGACGACTCCCGGGAGCACGTCCTCTCCGGCCGAGGCGACCAGTTCGCATTCCCCTCGCCCGTTCCAGACCCGCACCTTGTCGCCGGTCGCCACTCCAAGGGCTGCGGCATCCGCTGCATTCATATGCAGCTTTGGCGCTTTTTCCATGCGCACATGCTTGGCATTATTGGAAAAGGTCGAATTCAAAAAGTTATGATTCGGCGCCGGAACGAACAAAAACGGCAGCTTCTCGTCTTCGTGAAGCGGCGTATAAACAGGCAGCGGCGGATAGCCCCGGCTTTCCATCGTCTGCGAATAAAGCTCGATTTTCCCGCTTGGGGTACTTAGCCGCCCCGGGAAGAGCGGCCGAACCGCCGCTTTGACAAACTGTTTTTCCAGCAGCGCCTCATAGGTGAGCCCGTCCAAATACGGATTGTCCGGGTGATCCAGCGCCTGGCGGATCATCGCTTCCTCCGAATCCTGCAGCGCCTGCTCCTCAAAACCCATCGCCCGCGCCAGCAAGCGGAACACTTCCGCATTGGATTTGCTTTCCGCGTAAGGTTCTGCAACCGGCTGCTGAATTTGCACGTAATGATGCCAGTAAGACCGGTAAAAATCGGTATTTTCAAAAGACGACGTAGCAGGCAGCACGATATCCGCATACAACGCCGTTTCTGTCAGAAACAAGTCGTGCACGACGGTAAACAAATCCTCCCGGGCGAGACCTTCTCTGACTTTATTGGCGTGCGGAGCTACGAGCGCCGGGTTCGAATTGTACACGTAGAGCGAACGGACCGGAGGGTCCAGTTCAAGCAGCGCGCTCCCCAGCAAGTTCATATTAATGCGCCGCGTATTCACGGTCAGCAAATCCGGGCGCTGCAGTGCAGCCGTGTTGTGCTCCAGGTAGCCGCCGTTTCCCTTGATCGCGCCGCCGCCCTTGTGGAGCCACTGGCCTGTAAGCGCGGGCAGGCAGGCAATCGTGCGCACGCACATGCCGCCGTTATCGTGATGCTGCGGGCCGTTGCCGATCCGAATGAACGACGGCGAGGACTGGCCGTACATCCGGGCTAGCCGGTATATATCTTCGACCGGCACACCCGTCACGGCGGACACCGTCAGAGGATCGTACTTCCGGACATGCTTCCTCAGTTCCTCGTATCCTACGGTGTACTCTTTCAAGAAAGCTTCGTCCGTCAAACCTTCGTCGAACAAAATATGCATCAGCCCCAGGGCAAGCGCCGCATCGGTTCCCGGCAGTACCGGAATGAACCAATCCGCCCAGCGGCCTGTCTGATTTTTATGAACATCGATCACGACGATTTTCGCGCCGTTTTTACGCGCCTTCTCCGCAAGCACGACCTGGTGCATGTTCGTACTGACCGCATTGATGCCCCACATCACAATAAACTTGGAATGAACCGTATCCTCGGGGTCGATCCCGAAGCTCCCGCCCATCGTATAATTGTAACCTTCCGTTCCGGCGGCCTGGCAGATCGAATACAGCAGCCGGCTCGCGCCCAGGCGATGGAAAAAACGGCGATCCATGCCCTCCGTGCCGATTCGGCCCATGTTCCCGTAAAAGCTGTAAGGAAGAATCGCCTCCGCCCCATGTTCGGCAATCAACTGTTTCCAGTTGGCGGCGATCGTGCCCAAAGCTTCCTCCCAAGTGATCCGCTCAAAGCGGTTCTCGCCTTTGTTTCCGACGCGTTTTAGCGGAAATTGCAGCCGCTCGGGGTCGTATAACCGTTCCGCCATATGGCGGACTTTGTTGCAAATCGCGCCTTGCGTGACCGGGTGCGCGGGGTCCCCTTCTATTTTCACAATTTTTCCGTCCTCTTTATGAACGAGCAGTCCGCACTGATCCGGACAATCCAGCGAACATACCGAGGGGAAAATTCCGTTGCGACGATCGACAGACATTTGGACTCGGCTCCTTCCGGCTTTGCATCTTCTCTATTGTAACGAAACTGCCGGGAGATGCCAACGGCCGCAATAAAGGCCGATGCAGTAACAAATATCACAGCCTGCACCGCCAATTTTCAGCTACCATGTAAATATGCAGTGCGAAGGAAACAATGAGGGGAGTGCGTACCCGTGAAAAAAGAACATATCATTCACTTTAAAGTCATTCGCAAAGACAGCGTGAAGCTTCTGAGAGGCGTCATATTTTTGGAAGAAGGCCAGCAGCCTACCCTTCATGATTTTGCTCAATGTCTAAAGGATTGCGGCCACGAAGTGCGTTTGGAAAACAAGGAAAAGGCGATTTTCAGAGCGTACAGACCGGGCGAAGAATATATCATCGACATTTTGGAAGATTACGAAGATCATTCGCGGGATCTGGCGACCGAAAATTTAGCCAAAAACATGCTGAAAAACGATTCTATCGAATAAGAAGCATGGTAAACTGAAACTATCAAAAACGAGAGGGGCTTCGGTATGCGTCTGGGCCTGATCCAAAAAATCGTCATCGGAATTGTAGCCGTTTCCATCATCACTTACGGCACTAGCGCTTTTTTCATTCTTTATATTAAAGACGCGGCCGCGAGCGGCATTCCCGGCTGGCTGTTCACTTTAGGCACTTTGAGCCTGGGCGTGTGCTGGACCGGTTTGTTGGGCTGGTTGATGGCGCGCTGGATCGTCCGGCCACTGCTGAGATTGGCCAAATTCGCCGACGATGCGGCTTTGGGCCGCCTCGACATCAGCATCCCCGATCACAAATCGGATGATGAACTCGGCATGCTGACCGCTTCCTTTCAGAAAATGGTCCGCCATCTTCGGGACATGATCGTCGACATCTCCCAGCACATTACGGTCGCCGAACAAAGCTCCGCCTCGTTAAACAGCGCCATCGGGGCTGCGGCGAAGCAGGCCGAGCAAATTTCGCAGAGCACCGAGGACATTTCAAACAGCACCCACAGGCAGGAGCAGCAGTCTCTAGAGTGCCTGAACGCCATCGAGTCGGCCGCGCAAGCCGCGGCGGAGATGAACGGGAAGGCGGCGGACGTTCACGAGCTTTCCCGGCAAATGGTCGTCACCATCCGGGAAAGCGGCAGCGACATTCAATCGCTGTTGGCCGGGATATCGGATCTTTCCACGATCAGCGAGGACTCCACAGCGCTGGCAAACAAGCTGCAAGCGCATACCGCCGAAATCGGCAAAGTATCCGGATGGGTCGGGGAAATCGCCGATCAGACGCACCTGCTCGCTTTAAACGCCAGCATTGAAGCGGCCAGAGCCGGCGACGAGGGCATCGGATTCTCGGTCGTAGCCCTGGAAATCAGAAAGCTGGCCGAACAGAGCGCCCATGCCGTCAAAAACATCGACAGGCTGGTCAAGGACATTCAGGCGCAAGTGCATACGATGGAGGACAAAATAGCCGATCAGGTGCGCCACATTCACGAAGAGCTCGGAAGAGGGCAAAAAGCCGGCGCGGCCATGGAGCATATCGGCGCCGCCGTGCATCAGACGGCGGACGCCGTAAACATGATTGCGAGAACGGTAGGCGAGCAGGCGCAAAAAATTGGCCTCTCGGAATCGAGAGGCCAGGAGATAGCTTTCATTTCCAAACAAATTACGGATATGGCTATGCAAGCCGCCTCGGCCACGCAGGAGCAAACCGCATTCATGCAGGAAATTTCTTTTTCGGCGAACGTTCTCAGCGAGCAGGCTCAAGGCCTGAAAGAGAAAATCAAAATGTTCAGCATTTAATCAGCGATTATTTGGAAAATATGTTTTCCGCCTCATCCATCGACAACTTGCTGCCCAGCGACGAATAGTCCAGCCACGGCTGGTCGGCGATCGGGTAAACGTGATTTTGCTTCACGGCTTTGAGCCCTTGCCAGATCGGGTTGCCCTGCAGCTGCTTGAACACCTTCTGAGCCTCCTCATCCCGGTTGACAACGACGAAAATCGCATCGGCGTCAAAGTCGGGCAGCACCTCCTGGGAAATCACCTCGTAAGCTTTGTTAATTTTCTCAACGCCTTTGGCAGGCTGCAATTTCAAATCGTCGAACAGGATCGGGCCCATCGGACGCTTCATGCCGAAGACGCGGAGCTCTTTGCTCGTAACCCGGATCGCCATCACTTTGCCGGTGCCGATCTTGTTTGCAATGAGCCCTTTAACGCGCTCTTTTTCGGTGTCATATTCTTTGATAAAATCTTCTGCCTGTTTTTCGCGGTTCACGGCCTTTCCGACTTGTTTCAGCGTGTCTCTCCATGTCCCTTCGTCCAGATCGAACACTTGAACCGGAGCGATTTTCTCATATTTGGCAAGATCGTTGCCGGCGTACTGCTTGTCGAGGAAAATCACGTCAGGCTTTAAGGCAAGCAAAGCTTCCATATCCGGGTCTGAAACTACGCCCAGCTTTTTCGTGTTTTGCAGGCGGTCTTTGACGTGCGGCAAAAAGTCTTTCAGGTCGCCGCCGATGGCCGAGCCGACAGGCGTAATGCCGAGCGCGAGCAGGTGGTTCGTCAGATGAATCGACAGCGAAGCGATTCTCTGCTCTTTGGCGGCTGCGGGCGTTGGCGACGCCGCTGCCGTTGTCCCGGCATTGGCCGCGGCCGGGCTCGGCTCAGCCGGAGCCGCCGCCTTGCCGCAGGCGGCCAGTACTAGTATTACGATCATGCTCATGATGAGTAAAGATGTCTTTTTCATGGTTTTCTCCCTTGGTTATGTATGTTTGGTTTTCACTAGCAAATACAGAAAATAAGGCGCTCCGACGGCCGCTACGATGACCCCGGCCGGAATCGAGTTCGGCTGGAAGACCGAACGTCCGATCGTATCCGCGATCACCAGGATGACAAGGCCGATGAGCCCGGATATCGGCAGCAGATGCCGGTGCATCGGACCGACCAGCCGGCGCGCAAGCTGCGGCGCCGCCAGCCCGATGAAACCGACGCCGCCGGCCATCGATACGCTGGCGCTCGATAAAGCGACGGCTGCTCCCAGCAAAAGCAGCCGGTTTCTGCGCACCGGCGCTCCGAGGCCGGCCGCCACCTGGTCGCCGAAAGCAAAGGCGTCCAGCGCTCTGGACTGGAGCATCGTGTAAGGCGCCAACAGCGCAATCCAGGGCAGCAGCGCATACACATGAAGCCAGTCTCTTCCCCATATGTTGCCGGCCAGCCATCTTGCGGCGAACGTATACGTTTTGTCGTCCAGGCGAAGCGATAAATACAGCGTGATTGCGCTAAAACCCGCCGCAACCGCAATTCCGATCAGCAGCAATTGAATCGGCTGCACCCCTTTGTGCCGGTCGTAAGCCAGAATCACAATCAGGAAAGCCGCCGCCACGCCGCCCGCGAAAGTGAACAGCGGAATGAGCAGCGAAACCGGGCCCTGCATCGAACGGAAGAAGGACATAAAAATGATAAGGCCGAATGCCGCGCCTGCATGAAGCCCGAGAATGCCCGGATCGGCGAGCGCATTGCGCGACAGCCCTTGCAAAATGGCTCCCGATACTCCAAGGCCGATCCCCGCCAGCATGGCAACGACAATACGCGGCAAGCGGTAGTCGAACAGCACGGTCTTGTCGTCCTCGCTGCCATAGCCGAGAAAGGTTTGCACCACATGCAGCGGAGACAGCCGGATCGTGCCGGTATTCAGACTTATAAGGATGACTGCCAGCGAAATCAGGACCAGGACGATCCCCACTGCAAAAGCTTTCTTTCCCCTGCTTTTAGTTTGCAGTTGCATCTACAAGCTCCTCCTTTCTTTTCGCGCCAAATACAAAAAGAAAGGAACGCCGACGAGCGCGACCATCACGCCGATGGCAAGCTCTTTCGGCGGGTTGACCGTCCGGGCGCCCAGATCGGCCAGAACGAGCAGCACCGCGCCCAGAATCGCAGACAGCGGAATGATGAAGCGGTAGTCCACGCCGGTAAGCTTTCGCGAAATATGCGGGATGACAAGCCCGATAAACCCGATGGAGCCGGCCGCCGACACGGAGACGCCCGCCAAAATAACCGCAGCGGTCATCGCGAGCATGCGTGTCCGCTTCGTTCGCACGCCCAAATTTACCGCCGCCTCATCCCCAAGCGCCATCAGCGAGACGGCACGTCCCATCGTCATTGCCCAAAGGATCGCCAGCAGGATAACCGGCACCAGGAGCTGGAGATGAGACCATTTGACCCCGGCCACCCCGCCCGCATACCAAAAAGCCAAATCCTGGTTCAAATCAAAATAAATCGCGATTCCCGAGCTGAGCGAATGCAGCATCGCGGCGACTACGGCACCGGCTACGGTGAGCCGCAAAGGCGTCAGCCCGCCCGGCCCCGCCGAGGCAAGCGCAAAAATCACGACCGTACTGAGCACGGCTCCGCCAAAAGACAGCGCCATTAAAGCGGAGTACGGCAAATTCGGCAAAACGGCGAAGCTGACCGCCACCACCAGCATCGCGCCCGCATTAATGCCCAGGATGCCGGCATCGGCAAGCGGGTTGCGCGTAACGCCCTGCATCAGCGCGCCGGCCACGGCCAGTCCCGCTCCTACTACGGCAGCGCCTATGACGCGGGGAAGCCGCAGTTCATGGATAATTTGATGCGCGGTCACAGACGGATCATAGTGCACGACCGCCGTCCATACCGTTTTCATGGTAAGCTCCTTCGCCCCATATGAGATCGCGAGAAACATCGACAGCAGCAATCCGAATATAGCCAAAACGAAAATGAGCACAAAAAGCACGACGTTCGTACGCGCCGCAGCAGCAGATGTCCACTGCTCTTGCAGTCGATTCTGTTCCATTGCATATTCCTTCTCGAGTAGTATTGATAATCATTATCAATAAAGTGTATTATAAAATCCGTTTTCCGCGGCGTCCATGACATATTTTAAGATTCGTTTCCATGTTATTTCTTTAGATGTACGACGACTTGCGCGAGCCTTCCAGCATCGATACCGCTTCCTCCAATTGACGCCCGATGGCATACGGCGCATAGACCTTCCACTTTTCCCACTCCAGAAAATAGTAACGGTTCGCGCGAATCGCGGAATGCCGCAGCCACATCGGGTTCGTAGCGATCTGATGCATGATGCGCCGCACCTCGTCCGCCGATTGTACGACCAGGAACAGGTAGTCCGAATCGTAGTCGCCGAGCTCCTCGATCGCGGCGGCCGTCCAGGTCAATTGGGTACCGGGACGATACCGGTGAATTGACGTGCGGACGCGCTCCGGAGGCGACAGCTGCAGGCTGCGGTAAAAAACGTGGCCGATATTGCGTGCCGCGTATACCCTGAATTCGCCCGGCGCAATCCGCCAAATGGCTGCCGTCGCGCTGCCAATAACGCTTTTCACCCTTTTCCGCGCCCGCTCCGCCCGTTGCTCGTAAAGGCTTATCCAATCCCTGGCCGCCTGCTCCTTCCCGACAATCCGGGCGATCTCCAGCATATGGTCGAAGATGTCCCCGGGCTTCCACGGAATCGAAATAATCGGGGCGATATCGCCGATATGGTCCCTCGCTTTTTGCAGCACATTGTCTTTGCATACAATGAGATCGGGCTTGACGTCGAAAAAAGCCTGCCTGTCGATGTCCCATGTCTCGTAAGCGTGAAACGGCAGCGTCAGCGACTTGATCGCCTGGGGCAGCAGCGGGTGAATTTGCGCGGCACACGGCACCACCCCGAGGGTGAACAAATGGTCCGTATACGGAAACGAAAGCGAAACGATATTCGGACACGTTTGCTTCAAATACTGCGTAGGCGCGTAGCCGTAGTTCTCTTTAAACCGGCGGCTGAAATAAAACTCGTCGCGATAGCCGACATGTGCGGCGACCTCGCGGACTTTTTTGTCGGAGACGCGAAGCAGCTCCTTCGCTTTGTTCATGCGCAGCCGGGTCAAAAATTCAATCGGGCTTTTGTTCATTTTTTGCTTGAACAGCTGCGAATAATACGACGGATGCATACCGGCGAGCTCTGCCAGCTTGTCCAGCTTGATGTCCGTATGATACGCCTCCTGCATGTAGCGGACCGTCAGTTGGAGCGGCTCCTCGGGGCTGGTCGGCGGCGGTGAGGCGGGCTCGCTCTGCAGCAAAACTTCCAGCAATTCGTACATGCGCTGCTGCTGCCGGAAGCGGTGGCCGGAATCCGCATGCGCATAGGCATCTGCAGCCGGGCGCTCTTCCGCAAGCTGCAAAACAAGGCGCTGAATGCGGTTCAAATCGTTCCGCACGCTTCCTTGCACGGGAAAGCTTGTTTCCCGCTCGTACACTTTTCTTTGATCCGTGTTTTCCGTCGCCCGGAATAAATCGAACGCAATCCGGTACATTTTCGCATCTTTGCCCGATGAACCTTTTGCTTCTACGGTCGTGCCGGGAAGCAGCAGCCAGGCGGATTTGCCGGTTATGCCGGCGGGTATATCATTTACGAGGATCGTGCCTCTCATTTTGACAAAAAAAAGCAGCGTATGCGATGAAACCGTATGCCGCTCCAGACACCGCTCAGCCGCAAAGCCCGATACCGCATCCGCCTCTTTGATTTCCAGCATCGTCCCATGCAGAAAGGTACTCGCCCGGTCGGATCGACCCATTCCATATGCCTCCCTGAATTGCTTTGCCGAATGAAAAGTTTTAGTGATAATCATTATCAATATCATACAACAAAACGTGCGCATGCGAAAGCGGCTATCTTTTGAACGGACCGTCCTGGTGCCATTCGCCGTATAGCCTCTGCATACATGTAACCATTCCGCTGCATTTCCGGGTGTTTCACTGGTATAACGGTTGAGCGTAATGTTGAAGCGGCGGATAACAAGGAGGAAAAGCGTGGATGTCCTGAATTTGCTCGAAAGGATAGTGCTTGGTCGCGAATTGCGTATGGTACAAGTACTCAAGCAAATAAATTTCACCGTTCTGAATCGTACACATTACCCCTGACACACCCTGTCCATTCGTCAAAGATACGCCTACCGGACGGCCGATTAAGAAAAAAGCTTTTTGCAGCCATGGCATACGGCTCCCCTCCTTTTGGAACACTGTATGCGTCCCTGACAGCCCGCGTGTTTGTCTGCCGCATTTTCGCGCGCCGCTCTGCGTCGGTTAGCGCCGGTCCGCCCGCCCCCCCGGTTTCCGTTGTCCACGCCTGGGAAGCGATACAGCACGCCAAAACGCCAAAAAAAGCTGCCGGAACTTTCCCGGCAGCCTTACGTATAGATGTTCATCAGCATTTTTATTTTTTCCCGGACAGGCCCAAACGGTTAACAAAAGATGAGTAAGCGGCGGGCCGGCTTCCGTTATCTTGTCCTGCACCGTTCGGCTTGGATTTCAATTTGCCGGAAAGCTCCATGAACCACGCTTCATCGCGGGTTGACAGCGCAATATCGATCAACGCTTTTATTTGTTCATCGGCTTCCATGGAAATCATCGCTAATTTTTTCAACTTGCTCACTGAAACCAAGGCAATCGTACCTATGATCTCCTCATTATCGGATTGAAGAACATTCACTCTGGCGATTCCCAACAATTCATGAATCGATTCAATGTACCCGTGGACTAATTCCCCAGCATCCGTTCTGCCTTGCACCCAATCGCTGATTTCAAAGTTCATCTTTCTGCACCACCCATCTGAAGTTATATAATTATTCTATTTAACTATCATAATAATAGTTACAGTTTATTTTGTCAAATGGCTAAGAAAAGACGGCCGCTCTTTCACAACCTACGGCCTCTATTGCACGGGTTGGGGTGCTGAAGTGGGGACAGGGCGGCTTGGCAGGGAAAAAGCCTGCGAAAGTGCAGGCTTTTTCCATGAAAGTACCTCATTTGGGCGAAAAGCCTGCGATTGTGCAGGAATTTTCTATAAAAATGTATCTGAGCCCATGTTCGCGGCGAAAAGCCTGCACATTTGCAGGAATTTTTCGTTTGCAGCGTATCATCCAAGCAAAAACTGTACTTTTGCAGGTTTTCTTCGCGCCACCAGAACCAGGCAGATTGTGCGCGCCCCTACGGCGATGTTACGAACCGGCTGATTTCGGCCAGCAGCGATTTGTGGTCGAACGAGCCTTTTTGATAAACGCTTTTTACGAAACCGTTCAATTTCATCCTGTCTTCCGACGTGATCGACTTCGCGGTGATGACGATAATCGGAATAGCGCTCCAAGCGTCGTGCTTGCGCAGCTCTTCAACGAACTGAAAGCCGTCCATCTCCGGCATCATCAAATCCAGCAAAATCAGCTCAGGTATTTTCCTTGCCATAAATTCCAAAGCGAATCTGCCGTTGCCGGCCTGGGTCACCACATACCCTTCCTTTTGCAGCAGCTTGGCCATTAAGGCGCTTGTGGTCGCGTCGTCCTCGATCACCAGAACGGAGTGTTCCTTATGTTTCGAGATGTACTTGTCTATGACGCCGATCAACCGTTCCCGCTGCACCGGCTTCGTCAGAAATTCGGAAGCGCCAAGCTCGTAGCCCAGGTGCCTGTCGTCCGTCATCGATAATATAATAACGGGAATATCCTGCAGCTCGGGATCGTTCTTAAGCGCGGCCAGCACGCTCCACCCGTCCATGCTCGGCATCAGAATGTCCAGACAGATTACCTTGGGACGAAGCTTTTTGGTCAGCAAAAGCCCTTCCTCTCCGCTCTCGGCAAACGTCAAGTCCCATCCTTCCTTGGCCAAATATTTCCGTATCAATTGTTGGTTAAAAGGCTCGTCGTCGATCACCAGAACGCTCATCGGACCGTTATCCTCCGCTGTGCCGGAATCGCCCGCGGACAGAGCCTGGCTATTGTCCCGCCCGGGAGGAACGGCAGGAAGCCAGCACGTAAATGTGCTGCCGGATCCCAGTTCGCTTTCGACCGAAATGTCGCCGCCCAAAATGCTGCAGAAGTTTTGGCTGATAGCCAGCCCGAGACCGGTGCCTCCGTACTTGCGCGTAGTTGAAGCGTCGGCTTGCGTAAACGGCTGGAACAGTTTCTCGATTTGTTCCGGCGTCATGCCGATTCCCGTATCCTTGACCCGGAAGCAGAAGCCCTCGACGCCCTTTTTCGCTTGGCGGTACACCTCGAGACCGATGGTGCCGTTTTTCGTAAATTTGCTCGCATTGCTGAGCAGGTTGAACAATATTTGCCGCATCTTCGTCACATCGGTCGTGATTTCGCCTTCTATTTCGCTGGATTCCAGCCGGTTCCCATTGCCTTCGATCATCGGTTTTACCGTCGTCAGCACGTCCTGAATCAGTTCCGGCAAATGGCACGGCTCCAAATAAATTTCCATTTTACCGGCTTCGATTTTCGAAATATCCAAAATATCGTTAATAAGCGCCAGCAGATGCCTGCCCGATTTGCCGATTTTGCCAAGATCGTCCACAAAAGTCGGCTCGCCCAGTTCTTCCGCTTCCTCCATCAGCATTTCGCTGTACCCGATGATAGCATTGAGCGGCGTCCGCAGTTCATGGCTCATATTGGCCAGAAACTGGCTTTTGATCATATTCGCCTGGATCGCCTCGTCGTGGGCTTTCTCAAGCTGTGCCGTGCGTTCCTTCACCAATTCCTCCAAATGGTCGTTTAACTTTCGGAGCTCCTGGTTCATGATGTAAATTTCGTTTGTTTTTTCCTCAATCTCCAAATCTTTATGAGACAGGCGCTTGGAAATATAAATTCCCAAGAGGGACAGTGCGAGCGTAAACAAAGTGCCTCCGGCTATGAAATAAGCCGACCATTTTTGATCCAGCACCATTCCTGAGGATAGCGCCGCTTTGCCCCCCAAATGAAATTGGGCGGCCATCATTCCCGTATAATGCATACCGACGATCGCGGCGCCCATAATCAATCCGCTCCCGATCTTTTTCCACACTTCGCCGCTTTCTTTGCCCGTACGGAAATAAAACGATAACCATAAAGCCGCGATGGACGCGACGATCGCAATGACGATGGACAGCGCAAAATAGAACGGGTCGTACGAAATATCGACCTGCATGGCGGCCATACCGATGTAATGCATCGCCGAAATGCCCACGGCCAGCATCAGCCCGCCGCCGATCAATTGGCGCAATGTCAGCTGATTGCGGCCTACGACGTTCAGAGCGACGAAAGACGCGCTGACAGCCGCGAGCACGGACAGCAGCACGAGCATAAGATCGTATCCGATCGGTATAGGCAGCGAAAAGGCGAGCATTCCGACAAAATGCATCGACCATATACCCATCCCCATGGCAATGGCGCCGAATGAGAGCCACAGCCAACGGGCTCCGCCTGCGGCAGTGCTGATCCGTGCGGTTAAATCAAGAACCGTATAAGACGCAACGACAGCTACGATATATGAAAATATGACCAGTCCCGTATCGTACGTACCATGAACATGCTGCATGTACAATCCCTCTCTCTGTTTGTCGATTATTGTCGTAATGTTCTTCTTTCAATATATTACCATCCCTCTCTTCACTTGCTCAATGAAAATATGCGAAAAAAGCATCAAATAAGGTATAATAGTTGCAGATAAGGTAAGGGGTGAACGTTTTGCCTAAAGCGAAAATATTCATTAGCTCCGTAGGCCAAGACGAATTGCGGCCGATTCGAAACGCCGTTTTCGAGCAATTGACGGAAATCGGGCATGATCCTCTTATGTACGAACGAAATTTTGGCCCGTGGGACTCGCATCAGGATCCTATTAGCAAATGCCTCAAAAAAGTCGAAGAGTCGGAAGTTTTTCTTTTATTTATTAAAGATAAAGGGGGCACGTTCTACCCCAAATACGACCGGACGATTACCCATCTGGAGTACATACAGGCAACCCGTTTGAATAAGACCGTGCTTGTCTTTGTAGAAACCGGCGTCAAGCGCCTGTTTTTCAGCACTATGAAAGGCATTATCGAAGAAATTACGAACAGGCATGCCGAAGAAACCGGGGCTTATCCTAAAGCCGCGGACATTACAGCCGCATTAAAAAGCCATACTCAAGTACCTTCCCACATCGATCCGTACGTGTGGTTTTTCATCGATGATTTGGTCAAAAAAGGGATTTATACGGAAGAGCTCTCACTGGGCGTCTCTATCGACTGGAAAGACTATTTCAGCGACCTGATGCGCAGAGGCGTTCTGCTGCTTCCGCTTGAAGCTACGTTCGAAACGTATACGAAACAAATTCAACTGCATGAAGAGTTCGCTCAATTCATCGAGCGCAATATTCCGCTTTTTCAACATTTACCGAAAGATCGGATGGCGCTCTTTTTCGCCGATTTTATGAGCAAGCTCAAAGGCAGAATGGTAAAGCGCCATTATGGAAACTATATGTCCGAGGACATCGGCGCCTTTCATGATTGCTCGGCCGTTACGATATATACGCGCGACAACGGGCGGATGAATTTGCTGCTGGAAGTCGGGAATACGACTAGCGAACCTTTTTTTCTGCTGAATAATGAAAAATCGTACGTATCGATTACGGCGAAAAGGGACAATCCGGAGCAGCTTTTTTTCAATGAAGCCAAGCAAACGCTCTACTTAACGGTAAAATGCCAGGACCGGGTCATGACCTGCCACTTTCGGGCCGATTCCGGTTGGGATGCGCGGAAGTTTGTCACTTTTCGAGATGACGTATTATATGCTATAATGAACCAGAACCCTATGGTTTTTGAATTTGCCCGGAAAATGATCGGAGGGATGCAGCCATGACAACTGTATATGTATCCATTAACGGAAAAGTGTCGGTAGCCGTAGGCGAGCAGCCCAAAGACGCGCTGCTTTTTGTTTCTCCCAACAAGAGCTTTCAAGATTTGCTAAGAGAGCAAAAGGAAGAAAGCACGAAAGCTTTGGAATTGATAAAAAGCCGGTTCGCGGCAGCAAGACGCCGATAAGCGAACAGCGTACATACCAACCGAAACGACGCCAAGCGCGGCCAGATCAGGGAAACCTGACGGCCGGGCTTTTTTTGTTGCGGCTGCCTGTTTCTATCAATGGAAACATTTGAGGGGTGATCCCCCCTAGTTTTCTATGCTAGAATGAAACCCACAGAAGGACGCGGGAAACTGCTGTTCTTGCTGAGCAAACAAAACGGCCAAAGCATCGAAAGATGCACGGGGGAACCTCTTTATTTGGGGTGAAGCCATTGCAAAATGGCAGGGTGATTTCTCTTTGACCCGAATCCGTCAGCTAACCTCGTAGGCCAAAAAAGGAGAGGATGGTTTTAATGCGTTTCAAGAAAACAGCTATCACAGGTGCGCTGGTATTAGGCATGATCGTAAGTTCCGGAGCGGCATCCGCAGCTACTTACACTGTGAACGGCCAAGTCATCGGCAACCTGCAGGGGCTCCCGCAAGGGCTTCAGCAAAACATTCAGCAATTACTTCAGCAAGGACTCCAGCAAGGAAATTCTCAAGGAACTTCCCTGGACAGCTTGCTTCAGCAATATCCGCAATTGTTTGATCCGAGCAACTGGGCCGGCCTGTTTAAATCTCCCGGCAATTACAATATGCCATCGGGTTCTTACCATCATCACGTAAGACATCATGGCTCAGACTCGAATACCGGAACGCCTTCCACCGGCACAACTCCGACGGATACGCCTTCTACGGGTACTGACACAGGCAGTGGCACAGGTACGACGACACAACCTTCTACGGGCACTGATACGGGAACAACGACACAGCCTTCCACAGGCACTGATACAGGAACGACAACAGGCACGACTACGGACACTTCGAGCTCCGCGTATGCCGATCAAGTCGTCACCCTGGTCAATCAGGAACGGGCCAAAGCAGGCTTGAGCCCGCTTACAAGCGACTCCAGTTTGGCTGCTATGGCGCTTGATAAAGCGAAAGACATGTACAACAACCATTACTTCGATCACACTTCGCCAACTTACGGATCTCCGTTCGATATGATGACCAAATACGGAATCCAGTACACGTATGCCGGCGAAAATATTGCCATGGGGCAGCAAACTCCGCAAGAAGTTATGACTGCCTGGATGAACAGCGAAGGTCATCGCCAAAACATCTTAAGCCCTAACTACACGAAAATTGGCGTAGCCTTTTACAACAACGAATGGGTTCAAGAATTTATCGCCAATTAATATTGATTCATACGACAACCGTTTCCGAACCCTCCGGAAACGGTTGTTTTGCTGTTCGCTGCTATTGTCCCGCAGTTCGCTTCAGATTATACCGCGGGATTCGGCGGAGTCGGTACGGCGGGATCGTTGGTTCCGCCCGTTCTTCTGCGGGCGGTCTCCCTTTTTCCCGTAGCCGGCACATGTTCGCCTGCAGCCCCGAGCCCCATGCGCGGCATATTGCCGTACACGCATTCATACTGCCCCTCCTTCATGAGATACGTCTCATGAAAAATGCCGACCGTCCCGTCCGTGCCAACGCTCCGGTTGAATGCCTGCCACGCTTTCAAGTGCACGCCGCCGCGCGCGTATTTCTCCAGATCATCGAACGACTTCCAGTACTGGATCAGCGTCACTCCGCGCCAGCTTAACAAATATTCGGAGTGCAAAAATCCGAGCTCGGGATGGCTGTACAATTCTTTCAGCATTTTGGGCATCGCGCTCATAACAGGCCACCATTTATGGACGGCCCAGAGCTTGTTGACACGCATTCCGATAATAAATACGACGAATGAATCCCCCATTTGGGCCGTATACCGGCCCGGAACGACTTTTGCCATAGAAAACACCCTACTTTCCGATGAATTGTAAATGCATGTCGTAAAAAGCCATGTAATCCGAAGCTTTGAACATATGAGCGGTTAAATAAGCGCCGTAAAACAGCGTGACCAGCATCGCTACCAAGTTTTCGGTATCCCGCTCAGCGTCAATGCCGCCGTCTTGTTTGGCCTCCTCGACAAACTGCCGGAAGCGTTTGTCGAGATTCGGGTCGACGGAAGCGGCCAGCTCCTCCTTGCCGGGAAACAGCAGATGCAATTCCGCTTCGTTCAAATCGGGCATGCAAGGGTGCATTTTCTGCTCCGCAAGAAACCCGATCAGGCTGAGCATCAGCCCCGGCTGTTTCTTCGCGTCCTCGGCCACCTTGCCGAAAATATGGCGGATCGCGGCCATCCCCCGCTTCTGCTCTTCCCGAAGCTCCACAAGCCGCCGCGTCAGCCAAACGAGCATGAAATAAATGAGTACGTCTTCTTTTTGCGGGAAAAACTTAAAAAACGTCACCTTCGATATTTCCGCCCGCCGGCAAATATCGTCGACGTACACGGCGCGAAACGTATTTTCGCCGATCAATTCAAGACTGGCCTGAAAAACAGCCAGCTTCGCGCGGGCTTTTTTAATCTCCCTCAGCGGCATTTTGCTTTTGCTATGGCGTACCGATTGCCGGTTTCCCGCTCTCATATCCTTCACCTTCTCTGCGTACTTATTGTCATCCATTTGTGAACTTATATTTATAAATTAACTCAAGTAAAGTTTTATGTCAATGAGAAAACCTCTATCGAGGCCATTCAATGATGAGCGGCCGCGTTTAGAGGTTTGTTTTACCACCAAGCAGCGATTGTGCCGTGGCGGGGCATTCTCACGGATAAATGTTGATGCGTTTTAAAATGTCATCGTCGATAAGAAAAATATTGCCATTGCTGTCCGCAGACATCAATATACGGTTTCGGTCCAACGTCAACGGGTCCGACTGCTGTATCTGCGTCTCCGGGATATTGAAGATCCCCCTGTTGTGTGTAACGCCTTGAAGATCGGCGTAAACGGATATTTCGCCATTCGGATCGATTCGATGAATGAGCGAGTTTTTATCCAGGACATAGAAGTATCCATTGGAGGCTGACAGCCTGGTTATCGAATCCGTGTCGACAGATACTGCGGCTGCTTTTTTCAGCCCATTGTCCGTAAGTTTGAATATCGTTTTTCCGTTTTTGTCAAACACATACGTGACGCCGTCTTTTACCGTGGAGATCATTCGGGTTACGCCCTCGGTGCCGGAATCGGCGAACAGAGCCATCTTCTCGCCTTTTTTTGCCGAATAGACCGACCGCGTGTGCGGGTCCCCGTAATAATACGTTTGCTCGTCAAGAGAAGCAAAAAAATTATCCTCGATGTTGAAAAAGCCGGGCGTTTCAAACTGATATGTAATCATTTTCACTTCCGGCAAAATGGAATACACGACCGTTCGCAAACGCGGGTCCTCCGTTGTGCTCTCGCCGAGCACGTACAAAGCGCCGGTCGCGTCATTGTAAATCAATCTCTCGGGAACGAACGACGAGTAAATAAACCGAATTTTGTCATTTTTAACGGTATACTCAAAGTTGAACTTCTCGTTAATCGTAGTTACCAGAGAAAGCTTCTCTGAAGCATTCGGATCGTATTTCTTGATGACGAGTCCTGATCCTGTAACCGTGTCATTTTCAAGGATATAAACCTGATTATTTTTGGCCGCCGCCACGCTCTTGGTCGAGAGAGGGGCTAATTTCAGCTTATCGAAAGATTTTGGATATCGCCGGCCAGCCGTTAGATGATCTACGGTTACATGCTCCAAACGCTGCTTGGCAGGCGCTTCGGCCTGTTCGGCTTCCGCTTTCCGCTCGTTCGAAGTTACTTGAATCTGCTTAACAGTTTCGTCGTAACTGACGGTCAGATGCAAGCTTTCGGCTACGAATCGCAAAGGAACCATCGCCGTTTCGTTGACAATAACGGCAGGCTGCTCCAATTTGGAGCGCGTTCCGTTCACCTGCGACCATGCGTCATCGATCACAAGCTCGATAGTTTGTTCCTTGTCCTGTATCGTAATGCCGCGCTTCTTCTCCTCCCACTTCACATTTGCGCCAAACGTTTCGCTTATGAAGCGCAGAGGTACAAGTGTAACATTATTCAGCAGGATCGGCGCCGTCTGCAAAGCCACCTGTTTGCCATTGACCGTCGCAACCGGATCGCTTACTTTCAGGACGACCGTCTGCTTCGCCGCCGGAACCGTTTCCTTCGAATAGGCGGTCAGCACCAGCAGCGATAACGATAGGGCCCCCCATAACGCGATAAATATTTGCAGCTTACTCTTCATCCAATCAGTTCCCCCAATTTTTAAACAAACTCGTCCGCTCATTCGTAGTTTTGCGGGCTCGGCAGCCCGTCGCAAAGCGCCCATCGGCAAAAGAAAGGCCGAGGATTGCGCTCGCTTCTGTCCCCGGCCTCGTTGTACTAGTTTTTTGCAAGGTTCAATTGCCACGATAAGCCGTATTTGTCTTAGCCTTGCCGGCAAACATGAGAAACGGGGCAATTTGAGGGCTCGAACTCGCCAATCGAAATCAGCTCCTTTTTTTCATTTTGAACCCATTAAAACCGGTTGTAGCTGACGAACTCGCCGGTCGGTTTGCGGTAGCCGCGCGGCCTTCTTTTGGAAGTGTCCTCTTTCCCGATAGTCACCAGCAAAGCGATTGCATACCGATCCGGAATTTGCAGCACCTGCCGCAAAGCTTCGGGATCGAATCCGATCATCGGGCAAGTATCCCAGCCTCTTTCTTTTGCAGCCAGCATAAATAACTGGGCCGACAAGCTTGCGTTCCGAATGGCCTCTTCCCGCATGAATGTGTCGCCGCGCTCTTCATAAAACCGGGTCACCGATTCGACTGTCATATCATATTCTTGCTTATTAAAAACGCCCAGATGCAAAAACCCTTCATTTATTTTCGCCACATCCTTGTAAGCATCCATATTGCCCAGCACCGCGATAACCGCCGATGCCGATTTTACTTTGTATTGCTGCGCCGCTGCATGGTACACTTCATCTTTGACAGCAGGGTCCTTAACGACGACATAGTGGGCGTGCTGCAAATTGAATGCCGACGGTGCGAATTTGACAAGGTTAAAAATTTCCTCCAGCTCATGGTCCGGCAGTTCGATATCGGGAATAAACTTGTTGGCGGATCTGCGCTCTTTGACTAAAGAAATAAAATCGGTCATTGTGTCCACTCTCCATTTTCTAGTATGCTGTATGTAGAACAAATTCGAAAAATCTTTAAATTGATTATCTTAATATTAAGATATAGTATTGGGAAGCAATAGTCAAGACCCAATTGAGACACGAAACATAGTCCTGCCGCTACGGCAAGAAAATGCTTTAAAGAACATGCGGCAAACTTCAACTTAGGGATCCCTGGCTAGACCTAATATTAATCCACCGTGATTACAAACCACCATATACTTTTTCAACGAGAGACGGGCTGCATGCATATCGGGAGTAGTCTGGACATGAATTCCCCCGAGAATCCCGTTAAGACTATACATCGAATCCCCGGCAATAAGAAGAGGACGACACGAATCCCGCCGCAAAGCGGCAGTTCTTGGCCGTCAATCAAGGTTTCGTCCATTTTACACGCCCTTTTTCACCTATTCACCCGTAAACGGGTCGATCAGCTCATTCATCATTAGCCATCTACGATCTGCAGGATCAACTCGAAAAATCACACAGAATTATCCTTCTTTCGTTAAATCGATAATTCTGTATGAAAATTAATACACATTAGCTCAAATTGTTCTTTTCTCCGACTACTGATCCCCGCCGCCCATGACCGTACATGCAGCTGAATAGACTCCGGCTTCCATCTTTTCATTGAGTTAAAGGGATGAACTCCCCGTCGAACCGGAGGTTTTCTTCAGAACAAGGATTTAAGCTGGCGGCATAACGCGCTAAGCGCAAGCGCAGGGCGGCACGACGTGGACGGCTTAGTTGCGTGGGGGGCGGCCGACACGGACGGCTAAGTGCTGTAGCGTGTGCGTGGGGACGGGTGAGTAACTATTCTTTTACCTCCCAGAAACCGGGGCGGCCGTTTGTGAAGCGGCTCGCTAACCCGCAAAGCCTGCAAAAGTGCAGCCTTTTTCGGCAAAAGCGGCTCGTTTGGAGGAAAAGCCTGCGATAGTGCAGGAATTCCCGCTCCAAATAGAACTGAGCCCCGAATTCAGCGAAAAAAACTGCAGATTTGCAGGAATTTATCGCTGCAAGCATATTTTGGGGCAAAAGGATGCACTTTTGCAGGTTTTTTCGCATGGCCGGCGTTGTCCTGGCCACAACAGCTTTTCGACGGTCGGCCGCTCGGCACGGCTCGAATAAATAAGGGGTCCCCCCCGATCACCCCAAAACTTATAAATTCTTATATGTCAAAAAAAAGAGAGGCTTCTAAAAGCCTCCCTCTCGACTGCCAACTTAAAGCGAAATCAAATCCCGCGACAGCTTGTTGAGCCGTTCGCAGCCCGATTCCGTTACCAGCACCATATCTTCAATCATAATCGAGCCTACGCCGTAACCGTAATAAGGGGTCTCCAGACAAATCACCATGCCGGGCTGAAAAACGGTACTCTCGGCTGGGCTGATGAACGGAGGCTCTTCCGCCGCAAGGCTCAAACCCGCGCTGTGCCCAAGGTGGCCTCGGTTGTAATTGTCCAGACCGGAACGGCGAATCAGGCCCATGACTTCGTCAAAAACGGACTGCATCGTTTTCCCCGGTTCGATCAGCTCCAGGAGACGGTCGTGCCCGATCCTCAAAGCCTCGTAAGCCCGCTTCGCCGTATCGGCAGGAGCCCCGATGACGAAAGTCCGGGCAATGTCGGACCCGTATCCTAGCACATCGACGCCTACGTCAAATTTGACCAAATCCCCGGGCTCGCCCGGACGGGTATCAAAAATATGCGCAGGGGCAAAGTTCGCCCCGACGGAAATCATATGGAATCGCGACGTCGATCCCTCTCGGTTGCGCAGCAGCGCTTGCTGAAAAGCGTGCGCAATGTCGGCGGCGGAACTCCCCGCCCGAATGCTCCGCACGGCTTCGGAGACGCCCGCTTCGGCATAGGCGCAGCTTCGGCGCAGCAGCTCGATCTCCCATGGCGTCTTGATCGCGCGCAGCTCGCTAAAAACGGGAGCTGCCTCGACCAGCTCCCGGCTTCCCGCGAGCTCAAGCAGGGCCGCCGCCGCAGGATACCGCATGGAGCCCAGCTCGACGGCCACCCGGCCTTGCGAGACGCCATGCTCGTCCAGCACTTGCACGAGCAGGCCGAACATTTCCTGCACCTGGTGCGCGGTCGGCCTTTTGCCTTGATATTTCCCTCCCCGCAGACCCAAAGGATCGTCGACATCGACCCACGTCGGATACGTTCTGATCTCGCACCCTGGCAAATCCTCCGGAACGCCGGCGGCTTCGAACTCGTTCATGATCACGATCGTCTTCCGGTTCGGATCGCGAAACATGACGGCCAGCGCCACTTCACTCATGCGCAGCGTATACATGAACGTGCTCGGGTGACCGGAGAGGTAGTAAAAATTTTCACAGCCGGACGCCACGAGCGCGTCCAGGTTGTCCCTTTCCATAATCCGCCTCGATCTCGCGGCAATATGGCTCAAATGTTCTGCTTTGCTGGAAAGCACGGTCTCACCCTCCTGCGTGTTATTCGCCAAGCTGCCGTAAAAATTTACGCGCGCGTTCGGTCTGCGGCCCGGCAAAAAACTGCTCGGGAACGCCCTCCTCCTGTATTTTCCCTTCGCTCATAAAAATAACTCTGTCGGCCGCTTCCCTGGCGAACTTCATTTCATGTGTCACGACGACCATCGTCCTGCCTTCCGCGGCAAGCTGCTTGATCACCGCGAGCACCTCCCCCGTCAATTCCGGGTCCAGGGCGGATGTCGGCTCGTCAAACAGCATGATCTGCGGCTCCATGGCGAGCGATCTGGCTATCGCCACCCGCTGCTGCTGGCCTCCGGAAAGCCGGGACGGATATTCGTGCTTCTTTTCCAGCAGGCCGACTTTGGCCAGCAGCGATTCGCCAAGCTGCACAGCCTCCGCCTTGGGCATTTTTTTCAAAAGCATAGGAGCCATCGTGACATTTTCCAAAACGGTCATATGCGGAAATAAATTAAAGGATTGAAAAACCATTCCGGTTAACGAACGGATCTGTTTGATCGCCTGCTTTTTCGCCGGGGCATCCATGGCCGCATCCCACTTGATGCCGCCTATGCGGATCGTTCCCTCATCAGGCTCCTCCAGCCCGTTCAGGCAGCGCAGCAGCGTGCTTTTGCCCGAACCGCTCGGGCCGATGACGACCACGATTTCCCGCTGACGAATATGCAAATCGATATGCTGAAACACCTTTAAATCTTGAAAACTTTTGCTAAGCTTGCTAACCTCGATCATGCGAACCCACGCCCTTAATAAGCCTTGGATAATTTCGTTTCAATGCGGTTCAAAATATAGGAAAAAGCCATGCTCATGATCCAATACATGAGGGCAATTGCAATATAAAAAGGCATCGCTATATAATACTGGGCCATGAGCAGTTGAGCCGAACGGAGCAGCTCGGTGACCGTCACGATGGATACGAGCGAAGTTTCCTTCAGCATGCCGATAAACGTATTGCCCATGGGCGGAATAGCTACTCTGGCCGCCTGCGGGAGCACGACTTTCAGCATCGTCTGCCACGGCGACAAGCCGAGCGACAGCGCCGCCTCCGTCTGGCCTTTGTTCACGGACAAAATCGCGCCGCGAAACGTTTCGGACAAATAAGCGCCGATATTGATGCTTAAGGAAATATAGGCCGCAGTGAGCGGCCCAAAATTGATTCCGTAATCGGGCAATCCGTAATAGACGATAAAAATCTGAACAAGGATCGGCGTTCCGCGGATAATGGAGACATAGACTTTGGCCGCATTACGAATGAGCCAATTTCCTTTTAACCGCGCTATCGCTACGATCAGAGCGATTATGAAGCCGAAAAACATCGATACAAGCGTGATAAGAAGCGTATAGTAGGCACCCGTCAATAGAAAATGGAGATTTTGAATAACAAGATCCATTCCATGCATCCTCTCCAGTCGTGCCCGTTAAATGTTAGGGTCGACCCCAAACCATTTTTGGAAAATCGTTTTAAACGTTCCGTCGGCTTTCATGTCGCTTAACGCTTTATTGATCGCATCCAGCAGCTCCGGATTGTTCTTGCGGATGGCGATGCCGGCGGAGTCCTCTTTGATCGGATCGCCTACGGTTTTGATTTTGAATTGATTTTTCTCGACCAGCGGCTTGATCGCGAATATGTTGTTGATCGTCGCATCGATCCGGCCGACATTCAAATCGGTCAAGGATGTGATAACGTCGTTGTACGTGGCGATTTCAAATGTTCCGACTTTCGGCAGCACGACGTCGCGCAAATATTTCTCATCGTTCGTGCCGAGCCCTACGCCGACTTTTTTGCCTTTGAAATCGTCGATCGACTTGATCGTCGTGTTGTCGCTTTTGACGATGACATTGACGGCATTTTTAATATAAGGCGTGGAAAAATCCATCGTTTTTTTGCGGTCGTCGGTGATGGTCACCTGGCTGACCAATGCGTCGTACTTGTCTTTTTGCAGACCTTCGATCAATCCGGAA
Organism: Paenibacillus sp. sgz302191; assembly: GCF_057749925.1. NCBI lineage: Bacteria > Bacillati > Bacillota > Bacilli > Caryophanales > Paenibacillaceae > Paenibacillus > Paenibacillus sp. sgz302191. The sequence continues at coordinate 5,132 of NZ_JBYLHY010000029.1, read as the reverse complement.
AATTCCCCGGTGATGAATTCCACCTGCACACCCAGACGCTTGGCGACTTCTTTCGCCACATCGGCGTCAAATCCGTCCACTTCATGCTTGTCGTTCAAAAAGTTATACGGGGCATAGGTTCCCATTAAGCCCACTTTGATTTTGCCCGACTTTTTGATTTGTTCGAGCAGGTTCGACGAGGCCGCCGCTGCGGTTGGCTGGGCGCTTGGGCTTTGCGCCGCAGGCTGCGACGGTTTCGTCCCGCATCCTGCGAGTGCGACCGTAATTACGCTTAACAACGATATCGATTTAAACCATCTGTTCATTTTCATAGTGACTTCCATTCCTCCCGATTGTTCTCTAGTCGTATATGTTTCATTATCCCAACAATCCCAAAATCTCAAACCTTGCCGTTTCTTCCGCCATTTGCGCAGGGCTGTACGCCGATTCATAATCGACGTCGTGCATCGGGCCGAACAACCATTTGGTGAGCACCCCTGTAATGAGGCCGACAAGAATGCTTACCCGCAGGGGCACATCGATCTTTTGCGGCAGCATGCTGAGCTCTATTGCGCGCTTGACGTTGCTCTTGAAGGCTTCTTCGAAGGCGATCCATGTTTGCGATACGGCTTCCCTGACCGGCGGGTCGGCGCCCTGGCCTTTGATCAGCAGCAGCGCCATCAAATACCGGTTCTCATGGGCGAATTCGAACAAATCCGTGAGCAGCCGCGCCGACGACCGCACCATATCTTCCGTTGTCCCGGCGTGCTTGCGGTATCCTTGTTCGATCACTTTGGCCAGCTTCTCTTTGCCGCCATCGATTAATTCCAGCGTAAGCTGTTCCTTGCTCTGAAAATACCAATAAAACGTTCCTTGGGACACGCCCGCAGACTTAACCACATCCGAAATTTTCGTATTGTGGTACCCCTTTCTCGCAAACAGCTCAAGCGCCGCCCCCATCAACTGCTGACGGCGATCTTCCTGATCCGGCACGGTTGCAATCCTAACCACCTCTTCTCACTTAACTGACGAGTCAGTTAATGTTAATTCCGATGTGTTTACTATATTTTAAACGTGCCTTGTTGTCAAGATGATAACCCTGTTCAAAATCAATTCTACACTTCGGCATGCTTGTCTGCCGGATTTGTCTGCGATCCTTCGAGCTTCCAATGAAGCAGGATCGTCGTCCCCCGCCCCTCGGCGGTTATGACTTTGATCGTCCCGCCAAGCGCTTCCGCCAACGCCTTGGTAACGGCCATGCCAAGCCCGGAGCCCTCCGCTCTGCTTTCGGTGTCCGTGCCCCGGTAATACCGCTCGAACAGCCGGGTTGCCGTCTCTTCGTTCATTCCCCTGCCGTTGTCCGCGAAGGATAAAATAATGCCGGATGGCTCTGCGGCTTGAACGGACACCGTTAAAATCGTCCCTGCATCGTTATGCAGCAGGGCGTTGGCGACCAAATTGTCCACGATACGTTGAAACCAGGGCTTATATACGAAAATATAGGAGGGAGTGCCCGAAGGGATGAAACGGACGCTGCCTCTCGCGTATACCGGATGGTTAGCCGCTTCCTCGACCGCTTCGGCTGCATATTCGTTAATTTCCACAAGCTCGTCGGAAGGAGCCCCTTGTCCGTTTCTCAGCCGGTACGTCAGCGTCAAATCATTGACCAGCTCGTCCAGAAAGGAAGATTTGTCCAAAATGATTCTGGCAAAAGAGCGCACCTCTTCCGGCGTCCACTCATACGTATCGTTCTCCAAAAGATGCGCATAGCCTTTGATGGAGGACAAAGGGGTTTTCAAATCGTGCGAAACGCCCCCGATCCAATCGGCCCTCATTTGTTCGGTTTCTTCCCGCAGCCTCTCATTGCGGTGCAAAGTCTGCGATAACGAATTCATCGAATCGATCACGTCCTGATAGACGCGAAACTTGCGTTTTCGTCTGCCGCGGCCGTCCTGGCTGCGGGGAACGCCGCCCGGATCGGCAGGTTCCTCATACCGGCCTTCTCCCAAAAATCCGAGCCATTTCAGCACATGCATGATCGGAGAGCCGAAGCGCTGCCCGAACAAATAGGCGACGATCAAGAATACGAGCATTGCCGCCAGCAGGAACGTTCCAATACCGATAGCGAGCACGCGAATCTCCGGATTGAACAGCGGCTTCTCCCCGGGCTTCATGCCGGATAACGGAGAGCTGAGCACCCAGGTCCGTCCGGTTTCCTTGATGTATCGCGACTTCAGGCTCGTACCGTAACGGTCAGGGTATACGGAGCGCAGCGCCAATTCTTGAACGGAGAAATCGGCTACGGCTTGGGCGGGCTTGTTAAAGGACGCTATCTCTGCGCCGTTCTCGTCCAACAGCTGCAGCCAGGCCGCACTGCTACTCAGGCTGCTCTGCAATTCGTCCGGAAGACGAATGTCTTTGCCGTTAATGACAGCGTGATCGACCAATTGTTGGAGTAAGTAGTCGTCCCGCTTTTCTTTGCCGTAAACCAGCGTATGGAGGGTACCGTCCTTTTCCTGTATCCACAAGTACAATTGATAGGGAAAAGGGCTCTTTCCAAGCCAATAAGCGGTTAATTGTCCCGGACCGTAGGAGAGCGGAACATCGTCCGGCGTATAGAAAGCGTCCGTTACTCTGCCCTTTTCATCGAGATGCTGGAGCCATCCTCCGCTTTCGCGAACCTGCTCCAAAAGCTCCGGGTCGAATCGCAGCTTGTCCCCTTCGGATTGAATCGTTGTAATCAGCCGGTACAAGCCTGCGCTCTCGAATTGCCGCGTCGCGTCTATCTTCGTCAACTGGTCCAGCATCCAATAAAGCGCGGCTCCGGCCAGCGCCAACAAAATGAGCCCGACGGCCGCCAGCCAGGCGACCAGGCGGAGAGCAAGCCGGCTTTTAATGTTCATGCGGAAGCTCCTTCTTCACCAGCTTGTACCCAAGCCCCCTGACATTCACCAGGTACTCCGGCTGGGCGGGATCGGGTTCTATTCGCTCGCGGATCCGGTGAATATGAACCATGATGGTGTTGTCGTCATTCAAGCTGTTTCCGCCCCACACCCGTTCGTATAGCTCGCTTTTCGTGAAAACACGATTGGGGTTTTTGCATAAAAACATCAGGAGTTGAAAAACAAGCGAAGGGCAGGGAACCGGCGTACCGTTCACGCGCAGCTCCGCGGCGGCTTCATCGACCTGAAAACGGCCGAAATCGATCATTCTGCCAGCCGGAGCGGCTGAGGACTGAATCGCTTTGCCGGAACGGCGCAGCAGCGACTTGATTCTGGCGACGATTTCCAGCGGATTAAACGGCTTGGTGACATAATCGTCCCCTCCGACCGCAAACCCGGTCAGCTTATCGAAATCCGTCGTCCTCGCGCTCAGGAAGAGAATAGGAGCGTCCGTTAATCTGCGGATGAAAGGGCAGGCCTCAATGCCGCTCATACTCGGCAGCGTTACATCGAGGACGATGACGTCATAGCCTCGCCGCTCGCACGCGATCAGCGCCTCCTCCGCCGATTTTACTTTATCTATCGTCTGGAACCCTTCTTTGCGAAGTACCGTTTCCAATAACTGGAGTAACGCTTGTTCATCGTCTACGAGAAGGATGGCGGCATCTTTCAAGTTCATTTCACTCCTCTGCTCCCGGCGTTTCCTCTTATTTTAACATGTTCCCGCTGACGGGGAACCGTTGCAAACTTAACGGAACCTTAATTATGGCTGATCCGAATTAAGATTGGCGTAATATTCCGTTTCCAACGAAATAAGACTGACCTTTCATAATGGAGACAGGTCGATTAGAGAATGGAGTGGAGACAATGAAAAGAACATTAGTACTTCTGACAGCTTGCGCTATCCTGCTGGGAGGGTGTGGAAGCGGCAATAACGGCAGCGGGAAACAATCCGCAGCCACTTCGGAACCGGCAGCGGCATCCGAATCGAAGGAGCCAGATGCGATGAAATTTAAGGCGGAACAAATCGGGCAGGCTTTGCTTGACGGACAATACGATGCGATTTACAAACAAACTAGCGCCGAGTTTCAAAAGCAAATTGCTAAAGACCAGTTCCGGGAGGTTGTCACCAGCGTCAGCGAGGGCGTAAAAGTATGGAAGCCCCATTCGCAAGCACGGTTAAACGGAACGAATTATTTCACGTGGACAGATCAGGAAGGCAAAAAAGGAGTCATCTTAACGATGGACGCGGAGAACGTGATTACGGGACTTCAATTTAAGCCGTTGGAAAGTTTTCCGGCAACGGACGATACATTGACCAAGCTTGAATACGGCGCTCCGTTCAAAGGGGAATGGTTCGTTTTTTGGGGAGGCCGGGACGTTCTCTCGAATTATCACTACGCGTATCCCAGCCAGCGCTACGCCTACGATATCATTCAGGTCAAGGACGGATATTCCTATAAGGGGGATGCCGCCAAAAATGAAAGCTATTATGCGTTCGGACAAGAGGTTCTCGCGCCCCGGAACGGAACGGTCGTCGACGTCGTGAACGATATCAAGGATAACGTCCCGGTCGGTACTATGAATGCCGATCGGCCTGCGGGCAATATGGTCGTTATCGATCACGGCGATGGAGAATACAGCTTTCTCGCGCATCTTCGGGAAGGTTCCGTCAAAGTCAAAATCGGAGACACAGTCGCCAAGGGGGACCCGGTCGGGCTATGCGGCAATTCCGGCAATTCCAGCGAGCCCCATTTGCATTATCAAGTATCCGATAACAAAGACTTGTTCGCAGGAAAATCGATTCCCGTGCGCTGGGAGAAGGGTCTGGTTATGCGGCAGGGAGAAGCCGTCGCAAACGCTGCCGCCGCTCAATAACGACGCCCGATCAGCCATTGGAATCTATGTATTGACATCCAGGAGAGTGTGAGAGATGAAAAAATGGCGTAAAAGATTATGGAAGACGCTTGTTATCGGGTTCGTGGCTATTCTTGTTTTTCTGGGATCAGGCGCGATATATGAACAGGTGAGCGTCCGGAAGGATTTGAAAACTTATACCCCTAGCGGCAAGCTGTACAAAGTGGATGGGAAAAATATGCATTTATATACCGGCGGTCAAGGGGATGTAACGGTTGTATTCGCTTCCGGTTGGGGCACGGCCAATCCGTATATTGATTTTTACCCGCTGTATGAGAAGCTCGCGCCACATGT
>NZ_JBYLHY010000028.1:0-121265 GCF_057749925.1 Paenibacillus sp. sgz302191 | reverse complement strand
TTGCAGGCAGGTTGCCTACGTGTTACTCACCCGTCCGCCGCTATCCCCGAAGGGACCGCTCGACTTGCATGTATTAGGCACGCCGCCAGCGTTCGTCCTGAGCCAGGATCAAACTCTCCAAAAAGGTACTACCTATTTGTTAAGCTGAATAGCTCAATTTCAAAGCTGACGAGATTTTGCAATCTCTTGTTTTGGTTGATTGCTCAACCTTGCTGATACTTCATTTATTTGTTCAGTTTTCAAGGAGCTTTATTGCTGTCATTTAAAGCGTTAATGCGTCGCTTACGTGGTGACAGGTATTTATACTACCAGCTTTTAAAACAAAATGCAAGCGTCTTTTTCTAACTTTTTTCATCCATTATCTTACACCTCGAAATACCGCGTCCCGCCTGCATTTCTATGCATTCGGACAACAAAGGTCCTGCCGGACGCTGCAGTCCGACAGGTTCTTCATATTTCATCCCCGGAGGAAGCCGGGAATCAGGCTTCGCCTAACAGCCGCAACAGCTCCTGCTCATCATCAATGATCCGGATGCCGAGATCCTGCGCTTTTGTCAGTTTGCTGCCTGCGCTTTCGCCGGCTACGACGATATCTGTTTTCTTCGATACGCTGCCTGTAATTTTCGCGCCGAGAGCTTCCAGCTTTTTAGCGGCTTCGTCCCGCCCCATGGTGCTTAACGTGCCTGTGAGCACAATCGTTTTGCCGAAAAACGGATTGTCCGGACTAGCCTCTGCGGCAGCCGGCTCTTCTGCCACGGGGCTAACCCCTGCAGCCAACATGCGCTGAATGCTGTCGATCATGACCGGATCCCGGAAAAACGTATAGATGCTTTCGGCAACAATCCCCCCTACGTCAGGGAGCGTAATAAGCTCCTCCGGCGTAGCCTCCAGCAGCTTGTCCAGGCTGCGGTAGTGGTCGGCCAGCACTTTGGTCGTCGTTTTGCCGGAGTTCGGAATGCCGAGCGAGTAAAGAAACGCGGCCAAATCGCGGGACTTGCTTTTTTCCAAAGCTTCCAGCAAATTTTTCGCCTTTTTCTCGCCGAACCGGTCCAGCTTGATGAGATCTTCGAATTGCAGGGAGTACAGATCCGCGGGATCGCGCACGCCAAGCTCTTGATGAAGCTGAGCGGCGGTCATTTCGCTGAAAGTCTCGATATCCATCGCATCGCGCGAGGCAAAATGCGTAATCCGCCCGATCAACTGCGGGCTGCAGCCCAGACGATTCAGGCAGAACAGATGCGCGCCGCGCATTTCCAGTTCGCTGCCGCAAGCCGGACAATGCGTAGGATACACGATTTCTTCGCCGTCGTTCTCCTCGGTCACTTTGCCGAGAATTTCCGGGATCACGTCATTCGACCTGCGGATATAAACGAGGCTGCCGAGGGCATGCTTCAAATTTTTGCGTTCGATGTCGCCGATGTTGTTCAGCGTGCAGTTTTGCACGGTAACGCCTGCCAAATCGACGGCTTCGACTCTCGCGAGCGGCGTGATTTTGCCTGTACGGCCGACTTCCCAGGAAACGCTCTGCAAAACCGTCGTCGCCTCTTCAGCCTCAAATTTGAATGCTATCGCCCAGCGCGGGAACTTCTCGGTGTAGCCGAGCACATCCCTCGTGCGCATGTCCGCAAGCTTAACGACGCCTCCGTCGATCAAAAAGTCAAAACCAAGCCGCTCTTCCGCAATCCGCTCCAGCTCGGCGGCAACATCTTCTATAGAATCAAAAAAACGCGTCCGATCGCTCACCTTAAAATGATTATCCTTCAAAAACTGCAGCATCTCGGCATGGTTTTGGAACTGGATCTGATCCGAATAGCCGACATTATAGAAGAAAGCGTTCAGCTTCCGCTCCGACGTTATTTTCGGATTCAGGTTGCGGAGTGCGCCTGCCGCTGCATTGCGGGCATTTTTGAGCGGCTCCGCGGCAGTCTTGTTATACTCCTCCAAAACGGAAAGGAACATCATGCCTTCGCCCTGTACTTCAAGCGTGCCTTGATCGTAGGGAATTTCGAGGGGAATCGACTTGATCGTCTTGATCTGCGCCAAAATGCCCTCGCCCACGACGCCGTTGCCGCGCGTAGAAGCCTGAACCAACTGCCCCTGCGAATAAGTCAGGTTCAACGTAAGTCCGTCAAACTTCAGTTCCACGACAAAAGAAGGGTCTGGCAGCGGCTGCTCCGGGTTTTTGCCGTTGTAGTCGGCGATCAGCTTCAGCACACGCGTATGCCAGGCCTGCAAATCCTCCGCGTTCTGCGCCTTATCCAGGCTCCACAAACGGGAAAGATGACGATGCGGCTCAAAGCCCTTGAGAATGTCGCCGCCGACCCGCTGCGTAGGGGAAGCAGGCAGGATCACTCCCGTTTCCCGCTCCAAAGCAACGAGCTTATCGTACAGCACGTCCCATTCTTTGTCGCTAATCGTCGGTTGATCCTGCGTGTAATAGCTGTGGTTATGCCGGTTAATTTCTTGAACGAGGGTTTTCATTGCCGCGATGGCATCTGTCATTACGGACTCTTCCTCTCTATATGAAAAAATTAGGTTTCCTTTTTGATCGGGGCAAACTTGGCCAACAGCCGCTTGAGGCCTACCGGCGCGGGAAAAGCGATTTGCAGCTCGGTGTCGTCACCCGAGCCTTTGACGGAAACGACGGTGCCGATGCCCCATTTGCCGTGCGACACTTTGTCGCCGGCTTTGTAGTCCGGCACCGGGCCGCCCGCGGCGGGGGGCACCGCCCGGAGCGCAGCCGGACGCGCGGCGGCTGCGGAAGTGCCCGGCGCCGCCGCGCCGGATGCCGTCCGGCCGAAGGCGGACGGCTGGCCCCACGCGGACGAGCCGGACGCCGTGCGGCTCGCCGTCCCGGCGGCGGCGCCGAAGCCGCCGCCGCTGCCGCCCCACGAGCTGCTGCGCGCAGCTCGGGAGAAGCCCCCGCCTCCGCCCATCGAGACGTTCTCAACGAGTTCCTGCGGAATCTCGGTGAGGAATCTCGATGGGGCGTTGGAGGCGGTGCGGCCAAAAAGCGTGCGCATGCGGGCGCACGTCAGGTACAGATCTTCCTCGGCGCGCGTAATGCCTACGTAGGCAAGGCGGCGTTCCTCTTCCAGCTCTTCGTCGTCCGTAAACGCACGGTTATGCGGGAAGACGCCTTCCTCCATCCCGATAATGAACACTACGGGGAACTCCAGACCTTTGGCGCTGTGCATCGTCATCAGCACGACAGCATCCTTTTCGTCCGCATCCTTGTCTTTGTCCATCGTATCGATATCGGCGATCAAGGCCAGATCGGTGAGGAAGGAAACAAGCGTTTTGTCGTCGTTGCGCTTCTCGAAGTCCATGGTCACGGACAGGAACTCGTCGATATTTTCGAGGCGGGCTTTGGATTCGATCGTATTTTCCCGCTGCAGCTCCAGCCGGTACTGGGTCATTTCCAGCATTTTCTCGGTCAGCTCGGTGACGGACAAATATTCGACCATCTGGCTCAAATTTCCGATCATCTCGCGGAAGTCGGCCAGCGCGTTTTTCGCTTTCGTATTGATCTCCAGCGCATCGATCTCGTCGATCATCGCGTACAGCGAAATGCCTCTGCGGCCCGCCATTTCGGCCACCTTGTCCATGGTCGTATCGCCGATGCCCCGCTTGGGCACGTTAACGATCCGCGACAGGCTGATGTCGTCGTCCGGATTGGAAATCAGGCGCAAATACGCGAGAATATCCTTGATCTCTTTACGATCATAGAATTTTACGCCGCCAACGATTGTATACGGGATATCGGATTTGATCAAAATTTCCTCGATCACCCGGGACTGGGCGTTCGTGCGGTACAGGATAGCGTGATTGGCAAACTTTTTGCCGCCCGAGCGGTTTTTGTTAATTTCATTCGTGACAAAATAACCCTCTTCATGCTCCGAATCGGCCTGGTACAGCTTGATCGTGCTGCCGCCCTCTTTGTCGGTCCACAAATTTTTCGGCTTGCGGCCGCTGTTGTTGGCGATAACTTTGTTCGCCGCCTGCAGGATGTTCGAGGTCGAGCGGTAATTTTGCTCCAGAAGAATCGCTGTCGCATTCGGGTAATCTTTTTCAAAATTGAGGATGTTCGAAATATCGGCCCCGCGCCACCGGTAAATCGACTGATCGCTGTCTCCTACCACGCAAATGCGCTTATGCTTGTCCGCCATCATCTGGCACAGCAAGTACTGGGCGCGGTTCGTATCCTGATACTCGTCAACGTGTATATATTGGAATTTGTTTTGATAGAAGTCCAACACTTCCGGAACTTCCTTGAACAGTTGAATCGTAGTCATGATCAAATCATCGAAGTCGAGAGAATTGTTGCTTTTGAGTTTTTTCTGATAAAGGGTGTAAATTTTAGCGGTGAGACCTTGAAAATAGTCCCCGATCTTGTTCTCATACTGCTGAGGGGTCACCAGTTCGTTCTTGGCGGCGCTGATTGCGGCCTGGAACGCTTTGGGCTCGAACTTTTTCGTATCGATGTTCAGCTCTTTGCAGCAAGTCTTGATGACGGAAAGCTGGTCGCCCGAATCCAAAATCGTAAAATTCGAAGTAAATCCGATTCTTGTAATATCTCTGCGAAGAATGCGCACACACATGGAGTGAAACGTGGACACCCATATGTCGCTGCCGGCTCCGCCGACCAGTTTGCCGACCCGCTCCTGCATCTCTCTTGCGGCTTTGTTCGTAAACGTGATCGCCAGAATGCTCCATGGGGCGGCCTTGCGCGTTCCGATCAAGTAAGCGATGCGGTGCGTCAGCACGCGGGTTTTGCCGCTTCCCGCTCCCGCCATGATCAAGAGGGGCCCGTCTATGGACTCTACCGCTTTGCGCTGCTGCGGGTTGAGCCTTTTGATCGCATCCAGAATGTTCACAGTCTCGTTCATAGCTTTACCTTCCTGTTCTATCGAAGTTCACGGTCTGAAGCGCCTGCTCCAGATCGCTGTAGATGATGTTGCCTACGACAATGGTATCCGCCGCTGCCGCCGCCTCGCGCGCTTTCTCCGCGCTGTCGATGCCGCCTCCGTACAATAGACGGGCTTGCTCCAGCACGCTCCGGGTGCGGCGCACCAGCTCCATATCGCCGAACTTTCCACTGTATTCCAAGTAAACGATGGGCATATGAAACAGTTTGTCGGCCATTCTGGCATAGGCGGTAACGTCTTTCCGATCAAGCTCCGTACGTGCGGAGGTGAGCTGCGCCGCGGTTGCCTCGCCGTTTAATATGATGTAGCCTTCCGTGACGATTTCGTCCCAGTTCAGGATCGCTCCGTATTCCTTAAGCGCATCGTGATGGTGGCCAACGATCCATTGCGGGTCGCCGGCATTCAGCGCCACAGGGATAAGAAACAAATCAAACCCGGGCACGATCGCCTCCCGATTCGATATTTCAAGCACGCACGGAACTTCATATTGGCGGACGCGGGCCAGCAGGTCAACGGTATTGTCAAAAGTAACGCCCGTAGAGCCGCCTACCATGATGGCGTCCGTACCGGACAAACAGAGCCTGTCCAGCGCTTCGTCCGAAATTTCCCGATCGGGGTCCAGCTTAAATACATGTCTCCACTTGCCTATATCGACGATCAAAAGTTTCCCTCCGGTTAGCGGCACTTATGCCATAATACCATCAGTCTATGCTACGCGAAAGGGCGTGTCAAATAGCGAAAGACGGGCTAAATGCCCGCCTTTTTAAGGAATCCGGTTCTATGCATGCTTACCGCTTATGAAGTGACTTTATCCGATCGTTTAGGAACATTAGTTCGCTTTGACAGTTTTTTTCTTTTCCGATCCTTCGTTACTTGACTTCAATGTTAAAAATTTTCTCGATGCTCAAATCGCTATGATCGTTTTGCTGCAGCATCAGCTTGATCTCATGCTTGCCTGTAGCCAGATTCGTAAGTTTGACGGGCGCGTCCGTACCCAGCATCGCTTTTTGCTTGCCGTCCACATATAAGTGGAGGTGGCCCTCTCCTTGTACATTTTGCTTACCCATATGGTCGGTTGACAAGGCTAAGTTGTTGACGGAATAGTTGATTGTAGCGTTGCGGCCGTCTTGAGAAATTTGCGCATCGATGGAAGGAGCGACGCCTGCATGCACGGCCTTTGCGATGCTGCCGTTTGAAGTTTGCGTTTGGCCGGTTGGCGCAGAGATTTTCGAGGTGAGCTCCTCCTCTTCTCCTTTGGAACTGCAAGCTGTCGTTAGCATGCCGAGCAATGCCAAGGAAGCTGCGCCGTAAATCCACGGTTTCTTCATCATCCCAACACCCTTTTCCCTTAAATTGGACATCCTTTGTATCTATATATGTGTGACAAGCAGGTTCCATACCATGATTATTGGAAAAGTTCGGGCCATTGCGGAAAAGCCTGTCCGGCAAGCACGCAAAAAACGCCTGAGTGCTTGAAAATCAAGCTCAAAGGCGCTTTTTGATAGTTCTCAGGCAAAAGTGCGCTTCACACCCGCCGACTAGGCTCCGCCTGTTTGGCTGCGGGCAGACATACTCGGCTGCTGGCCTTTTCCGGCTGTCCCGCCCGCTCCGGAAGCGGTCGCAGAACCGGCATAATAGCTGGGCTTGCCGGCTGCGCTGGAGCTGCCGCTCATGCCGTAATCGGATGCGGAATAGCCCTGGGCTTGCGCGAAGCCTTGCTCTTGTTGGCTGCCGTAGCCGCTATGCTGTTGCTGCGCATTTTGCGAAAGATGTTGAGTTTGCACCGCATTCGGGTAGGCGGCCGCATGGATTGTCTGAATGGGCTGAAAAGCTTGCTGCTGCGCGAGCATTTGATTGTGCTGCTGTTGCTGCTGCTGTCCGGCCATGAACTGGTGTTGCTGGTTTTGTTGGTTCTGTTGGTTCTGTTGGTTCTGTTGCTGCTGTTGGGAGCCGGCGTTGTTGAGAGCCTTGCTCAAATTTTGCTGAACGAAAGACTGCAGTTTAGCCGCCGATTGGCTTTGCTTTTGCAGTTCTTGCTGAAGCTGCTGCTGCTGTGCGGGCTGGACTTCGTAACCTCCCAGCTTTTGAATTTCCTGAAACACCTCAGCTTGATCCTGTAAAGTTTTATGCACCAGCGATTGGAAAGTTTGCCGAATTTGCGGATTCGACGCCTCCAGAGCCGCTGTCGTATATTCACGGGCTGTCCTTTTCAGTTCGGAGAGAACGAATTGGGCCAAATCCTGTTCTTGCAAATACACTTGCTGGCCCTGGCTTTGCTGCTGCTGAGCGCCAAAACCTTGCTGTTGATAAGGATTTTGTTGGAACACGTTTTCTGCACCTCCTGATTATGCGGGTTTAGTGAGTGATGCCGGCTTGCTGCTGAAGCGTGTTGATCAGCGTGCTGATGTTTTGCAGACGTTCCTGCGACAATTGGGACAGCGTTTGTTTCAAAGACTGGCTTTGGCATTCTACAGCCCCTTGCACGCAAAGCTTGGTAAGTAACTCTTCGTTCTTGAGCGAATCCGTTATGTACGCGAGTTCCTTGCCGGAAATGGCTTGGTTTCCTTGTTGATTTCCTTGATTGTACATAGTGATCGTGGCCCTCCTTTCCGTTGTTAGGTGTAGGATTCCCAATTTATTCCGCTTTATGTACGAACGCAAAAATACGCCGAATGATGAACACCGGCATAAAAAAGCTAAAGGAGCTTCTCCCTCTGTGGGGGAAACTCCCGGTTTATGACTTCTGCGTATGGGTTAGTTCGCCGCGTCGGCAGTGCCGAGCAAGCGCTCCAGCAAAGCAGCGACCTCAGCGCGGGTAATCGTTTGCTGCGGCGCGAAGTTTCCTTGGTCGTTGCCCTGAATCCAACCGTTTTGCACAGCGGTGGCTGCGTAAGGACGAAGCTCTGCCGGAATGCTGGCGGCATCTTTAAATCGTTCATTCAACAGCTTGTCCGCCGCGTCGGCATCCAACAGGCTCAAGGAGGTATTTTGCTTTAAAAGCACTTTGACCAGCGTGACGGCAACGTCCTGCCGTTTGGCCCCATCCGCCGGCTTGAAGCTCAGCTTGCCGCTGTCGTCTTTTTGCTCGTCAAAATAATCTTTGGTCGCTTCGATCGTTTTGAACGACCAGCGGCTTTGCGGCACATCGCTGAAATCGGCTGTGCCGGAAGCTGCATCTTGCGAGCTGCTCTCCAGGTTAAAGCTGCGCGCCACCATCGCCGCCAATTCCTCCCGCGTTACGGTAAAATCGGGATTAAAGCGCTTCTGATCATCGCCCTGCAAAATGCCCTTGCTCACCAGATGCTTGATGGATGCAGCCGCCCAATGCGAATCGATATCCGTCAACTGGACATCGGCAGAAGCGCTATTGCCCTGCTGCTTCTCGCCGCCGGCCGGTTTTTCGCCCTGAGAGGCCGGGCGTTCCCCTTGGCCACCCTGGCCGCCTTGCCCGCCCTGACCTTGGGGGCGGTCTCCGAAGCCTTTGCTCTCGATCTGCGTTTTCAAGCGATCGGACAAATCGGCAAGCTGTTTATCGGCTTGCTCTTGGGTTATGGTGCCGGCCGTCACCGCAGCCTGGATGGACGCCGTCATCGCCGTTGCGAGACGGCTCAGCAGTTCGTCCTCCGTCAGGCCGGCAGCGGATGCAGCTTCAACCAGAGTCTGCCCGTTCTTGAGAGACTCCATTAACGTTTGCTGCTCGACGCCAAGGATGGTCGCTGCCTCTTTCAAAAGATCGCCTCCCGGCATCCCCATTTGACCCGAGCCTTGTCCGGGGCCTTGTCCCGGCCCTTCAGGCCGTTTGCCGTCGGCGGACGCCGATGCGTCCGCAGTAACACCGGCAGCCGCCGTGTCCGACGAAGCGGCAAAAGCCGCCTGCTGCAAAATACCCGCAGAGCCGAGCAAGAAGGACGCAAGCAGGGTGCCGGTCAGAATGCGTTTGTTCAAAGATTTCATCACTTTATGCCACCTTTTCATTGGTTAGTTTTTCTTCCTAATGAAAAGAATAGCGGGTTTCGCTGAATTCTCTCTGAATGCCGCCTGAAAGATTGATGAGCATTTTCCTATAATTTCCTGAAGATATAGCGGTGGGCTTCTTTCTGCCGTTCGGACATCGAAGGGACGACATTCTGCCCCGGCGGTCCAACGGGGGGATACCGCGACCGCAGGTCTTGCTAAGATGAGCGCCCACGCTCGGGGAAAGACCCGGAATCGGGCAAACAGCTGCCCTAAAAGCTCGCGTAGGCTTCACTACGGGGCTAGCGCCTGAAAAACCTGCAAAAGTACAGGTTTTTGCACGTTGATTCGCCTGCAGCGAAAAATTCCTGCAAATGTGCAGGCTTTTAAGCTGCTGCGCGGGCTGAAGCCCATTTTTATAGGGAATTCCTGCACAATTGCAGGCATTTCCTCAAAATGAGCTTCATGCACAGAAAAAGCCTGCACTTTCGCAGGCTTTTAAGTTTGCCAAGCCGCTTCACGTACACATATGGCTGCACTCTAAAATCAAGCCCCCTCCGGCAGCCCTGAAAGTGTGTCGCGACTTTCTCGACACTCTGGCTTTTGCAGGTTCTTGCTCCAAGTCGCGCTTGCCACGATAAATTCCTGCAATTGTGCAGCAATGTGGTCGGCCGACCGCCGACATGCAGCGCAGCACCGCACGCTGGGTGCTGCACGCGGTGTTGCGCTGGGGCTCCGCAGGAAATTCCCGCACGATCCGCGCAGGTTTTCCTCCCGGCCTGGCCCGCCAAGCCGCCTCATGACTACTCCCCGTGCAAGCAGCTATCCGGGAAGAGGTCAGCGTCGGGAAGACCGGCTGCGCCGCTCCAGCAAAAAAAACGACTACCCTCCCGTATGGAGGTAGTCGTTTTGGGGTTATGGCGATGCAGTCCCCGCAGGTTTGCCGGCGTAGGCATCGGCCAATTTTTGCACATCTGCGGTGGTCAGCGCGTAGGACCACTCGCCGCCTTGTTTGGCCAGCCAAACTTGATCCTGGCTCAGCTTTCCTTCATAGACTTCCGTGGTGTCCTTGCCATCGGCAGTCAGGCCGAGCTCCACTTTAAGTTCGCCGCCTGCCGTCGGCTGTGACGCCGCAGGCTGCGGAAGCTGCGCCGTATGCAGGAAGGTCAGCTGATTGAGCAGCGGACTGGCGTCCGCCCCTTTCAGCTCCTTGTCTCCCAGCTTCCAGTTCGCCTCCGTAGTAACCTTGTCCTTGTCGGTCTTCGTCAGCGTCCACGTCTGGCCTTTCCACGTCAGCTTGACGCTCTGCACCTTGTCGTTGTCGAACAGAATCGGACTCGTCTCGGCGAAATCCAGAGGAGCCTTGTTGAGCTGCGACAGCGACTGGTCGCTAACCTGATAAACAGCCGGTGAATTCTCCGTTTTCACGTAAGAATACCCTTGGATCGGAAGCGCCGCCCCGACTTGCAGCCCTTTTTTGGAACCGTCCTTCATCGTCACTTCATACACTTGAGACGGCTGATCCAGTCCGTACTTGGACAAATCCGCGGCGTTGTCTTCGACTGCTTTTTCCTGGCTGACCAGCCCGAACGCATCAAGCCAGCTGTTCACCAGGTTCGTGTTCAGCGGCACTGCGGACGGTTTCGACATAGCCCAGCCGCTGTCTTTGCGGCTCAATTCGATCTGCTGCTGCGCCGTATGCAAACTTAAGGATTGCACCTGCTCTTGCTGAATCGAAACGAGGGCTTTCGGTTCTTCTTTCTTCTCTCGAAAGAAGTCTTTGCTCGAAGCGTACCAAAACGCTCCGATGCAAACGACGACTAACAGAATCGTAGGAATAAACCTTTTCATCCCCGTCTCCTCCTCCACCAAATGAGGCCCCCGATGACCAGGAACAGAATCGGCAGGAACACTACCGTCGTCAGGAAAATCGTATTCGCCTGGCTGGCCGTAATGACGGCTTGCTGAATGGCTGCCCCTTCACGCGGGCGGATTGTAACCTGCTCTTTTTGCTCTTGGAGCCAGCCGATGCTGTTCAAAGCAAAGTCTTTGTTGCCCTGATTTTGAATATCCTGGTCAAGCAGGAACGTGGAACCGCCCAGAATGACTGCCTTCGGCTTGTTATCCTTGCTCGCGATCGCGTAACCGAGGTTCAGAGGGCCTTTCACGTCATTCGCATCCTGCTTCGTCTTGGACTGGGTCAGCAGATTAATGTCCGTTTCCCCGTAAGCTTTGTCCGTCGTTTTGAGCAGCAGCGATCTCGTCCAGTTCGTATTGCTTTCATCCGAGTTCAGCGCAATCGCGAGCGACATGATCGTCACCAGATTGTAGCTGGACAATTTGTTCGTAATATCGTGGGAACCGTACTCTGGAATAATGGTAAGCGGATCGAACAAAGAAGTTTGCTTCGTTTCAATCGCCACCGCATGCTGATCCTGAACGCCGAACGTATTCATGATGGAATCGATATTTTTCCATTTCGTCGCCATGTCCTTGTTAAAGCCCAGGGCAATATAAATTTTGCCTTTATCTTTCAAATAGGCGTTAATCAGCTCGGTTTCCTTATCGTTCAAATCCGTTTGAGGCCCGAGCAGCAGCAGCATTTGCGCGTCATCGGGAATTTTGCCTTCGCGGTAGAGGTTAAGGTCCTTCACATCGTAATTTTCACCCTGCAAGCTGCTGCTGAGCACGCTCATGGCGGTAAGAGGGTATTCCTGGTGGCCGGACAGCACGTAGACGGTATGCTTTTCCGTGGAGGTCAGGCTGTTGATGGCCTGCGTAAATTTTTCCTCCCCGCTGAACGTATACGAGCCATCCTGCTGACCGTTGAACATTTCGTAAAAGTTGATATTTTTCTTCTTGTCACCGATCTCGAACACAAGCGTTCCGCTCTGATCGACGCCGTA
Organism: Paenibacillus sp. sgz302191; assembly: GCF_057749925.1. Lineage (NCBI taxonomy): Bacteria > Bacillati > Bacillota > Bacilli > Caryophanales > Paenibacillaceae > Paenibacillus > Paenibacillus sp. sgz302191. Next base: position 109,477 of record NZ_JBYLHY010000028.1, on the reverse strand, counting down.
CTGCTTCGCCATGGAAGGCTGCTTCAGCATGTCGTATTGGTCGAAAGTGATTTTGCTCGTCTGTTTTTTGTACTCTTCCGCCAAATCCGTAACCTGCTTCGTGAGAAAATCATCCGCACTTTGCTGGCCGGAATTCGTGAAGGCGATGATGTGTATGTCCTGCTTCAAATTTTTCAGCGTGTTCACAGTCTGGTCGGAGAGCGTGAAGCTTTTATTTTTCGTCAAGTCAATCTGGAAGCCTTTGAGCGAATGAAGAAAAATCGTCAGAATGATGAAAATGCCGATAACGGCGATTGACAAAATAGTCGCATTGGTACCCCGTATCCACTTGTTCACCCTTCTCACCTCCAGCGCTTTCTTTCGAGTACTTGTATGCTAAGCACGATAAACACCGCTGCCAGCGTGATGTAGAACAGAATGTCTCCGCCGTGCAAAACGCCCTTTTGCAAATTCGCCATATGGCTGGTCAGCGAAAATTGACCGACCCACTCCTTCAGCTTGCCGCCAAAGCTGTCGCCCAGCCAATCCAGCAGCCACAGCAGCAGCAAAATGACGAATCCGGCGATGCCGCCCACCATCTGATTGTTCGTCAGACTGGACGCAAACAAGCCGACGGCCATCATCGCGCAGCCAAGCAAAAACATGCTGAGATACGACAGCCATAAAATCGGTTTGTCGAGAGTCCCGAATGCCGACATGATGAGCGGATAAATCAGGCTGATGGCAACCAGACCTAATTGTACGACCAATGCCGACAAATATTTGCCGAAAACAATTTCCCCGATCCCGGCCGGCGAAGTCAATAACAGCTCATCCGTCCCTTGACGGAACTCATCGGCTACGAGCCGCATCGTCAAAAGCGGGATGATGAACAGGTAGATAAAAGTAGTGTTGCCGACCACGTAACGAGCATCGACAATCGGCGGCTGTCCGGCGACAAAATTGACGTAGAAGAAAAAGCTCGACAGCACCACATAAAATGCGAACGCCACGTACGCAACGGGCGAATAAAAATACATTTGCAGCTCCTTGGAGCAAATCGCCCATACTCTACGCATCGGCGGCCACCTCCTCTTCGCCATCGTGAGCCGAATCCTGCGCTGCCGGCTCGTCGGTCGTCAGCTTGAGGAAGATGTCCTCCAGGCTCAAGCTTTCCCGCTTCATTTCCAAAATCGGGTAGCCCGCCTCGGCCAGACGGAAGAACAGCGCTTCCCGAATATCGGACCGGTCTGCGGACGTCACGAGCAGCTTCACGGATTCGGAAGCCTCCATGCCGGATACGGCGGACTCGTCCGACACGTCTTCCGCGCCGCCGAGCTCCTTCACGCCGGCCACGGCTTCCAGGCCGCTCAGCTCGGCAATGATCCGCTCGCGCGGGCCCTTGACCTCGAGCGATACCTCGAACGTCTCGCCCATCGTGCGGCCGAGATTTTCCGGACGCTCGTCGAGCACGACGCGTCCCGCGTTAATGATCAGCACGCGGTTGCACAGCGTGTTGATTTCAGGCAAAATGTGCGTGCTCAGCAGCACCGTATGATTCTCGCCCAGCTCGCGGATGAGCTGGCGGATCTCGATGATCTGCTTCGGATCGAGCCCTGACGTGGGCTCGTCCAGAATAAGCAGATCCGGCTTGTGCAGAATCGCCTGCGCGAGCCCCAGGCGCTGTTTGTAGCCCTTGGACAAGCCGCGGATGACCTGCTTCTCGCGTCCTTGCAATCCGAGCTTCTCTATAGCTTCGCCCACGCGCAGCTTTTGCTCCCGGACAGGCACATCGCGAAGGTTCGCGATAAATTTCAAGTAAGACTGCACCGTCATCTCCGGATACAGCGGCGGGGTCTCCGGCAAATAGCCGATCTTCCGGCGGGCCTTTTTCGGGTGATCCGCCATCGAAAACCCGTCCACAAGTATTTGCCCGCGCGTCGGGTTGACATATCCTGTAATCATTCGCATTGTTGTAGTTTTACCGGCGCCGTTCGGCCCGAGAAAGCCGACGATTTCACCGCGCTGCATCGAAAAATCGATGTTATGCACGCCGCGCTGGTTCTCATAGAGCTTGCTGACCTGTTTGACCTCAAGCATGAATGACCCTCCATTTCATACACTCGTTCATAGAAACCCTCATCACTATACCTTTGCAACAATAAGCCAACCTTAAGCCAATCTGAAAATTAGATTAAAAAATTGTGTCTAAAATGTGAAAAAAGTTAGGAATTTGAGGGATATACTCCCATCATGCCCAATCCATGGCATCTTGAAAAGTGACCGGACATATTTCCGCCTAAATGTATGGAGGATGTCCGATCGCAATATTGGCTTGAATGCAGCAGGTCCATGCAAACGAAAAAAAGAGCTGCCCCAGCAGCTCTCATTGTTAAAGTGGCAGCCCGCAAAATCTGCGATTGTCAGACCGCCCGAGAAAGTCGCGGCACTATCTTGAGAATAATGCGCGTTATGGGTGCAGCCCGGCGGCATGGGTGGGCTTTGTTAAGGCTGCCGGAAGTGGAGCTAATTGGGAGCGCAGCCATTCGCAACGTGGCTTAGCAAGCTGAAAAACCTGCGAAAGTGCAGGCTTTTTCCGCGAAAGCAGCTCGTTTTGACGAAAAGCCTGCAATTGTGCAGGAATTTCCGGTTAAAACGGGTCTAAGGCCGGGTGAGCGATGAAAAGCCTGCACTTTCGCAGGAATTTTTCGTTACCGGCGTATTCACGAGCAAAAAACTGCACTTTTGCAGGTTTTCTCCAAGTTTCGCAAGTCTTCTTCAAGTTGCCGAGCAGATATGTGCTGTCTCCTAACGTAAATGGAAGCTCCCCTCATAAAATGAATCTAAGGGCAAATCCATTGGACTTTCTCTACAGCCTGGATTGGGTAGGAATTTACCGTGAAAGTGGCTAGTTTTGGTGAAAAGTCTGAGATTGGGCAGGAAGTTTCCGTAAAAGTAGCTCGTTTCAGCGAAAAACCTGCGAAAGTGCAGGCTTTTTCCGCGAAAGTAGCTCGTTTTGACGAAAAGCCTGCAATTGTGCAGGAATTTCCGGTTAAAACGGGTCTAAGGCCGGGTGAGCGATGAAAAGCCTGCACTTTCGCAGGAATTTTTCGTTACCGGCGTATTCACGAGCAAAAAACTGCACTTTTGCAGGTTTTCTCCAAGTTTCGCAAGTCTTGTCCAAGTTGCCGAGCAGATATGTGTTGTCTCCTAACGTGCGGGTTTGCAGTAGTCTGACTTTTGCGGGTTTTCTACGCTTTTGCAGGTTTCCTGCCTCCTGCCTCTGCGTGCCGGCGGACGGGTATACCGATCAGGTCTTTCGACAGTCCCCGGGCGTCTTACGTATCCCGTTCGTCGTCCGGATCGTCGAATAAATGGCGCAGCATCGCATGCCTGTTTTCCAGAAAACGCCGGGTAATCTGGTAATGATCGGTATCCTCATAAGCGATTTGCGAAATCGGATCGCCGTCGAAATTTATAATTTGCGCGCCCGGGTATCCCATCAATATGGGCGAATGGGTCGCGATAATAAATTGCGAATCCCCGGATAAATCCTTGATTACTCTGAGCAAAGACAACTGCCTTGCCGGCGATAGCGCCGCCTCGGGCTCGTCTAACAAATAGATCCCTTTGCCTCTAAACCGGTTGTTGAACAAACTGAGAAACGATTCTCCGTGAGACTGGCTGTGGAGGGAGCGGCCTCCGTACGATTCGTACCTCCCGATTTGATCGATGTGGGTAGCAAACTCGTAAAACGACTCCGCCCTCAGGAAAAATCCGTTTGTTACTTTGGGGAACCAGGACAACCTCACGTAATTGCCCAATGCCGCCTCGGAGGATTCCACATGATAGGCGTTGTTCCGTCCCCCGCCGGCAGTATTGAATCCGCATTGATACGCGATTGCCTCAAGCAATGTCGATTTGCCAGAGCCGTTTTCGCCCACAAAAAATGTGACATTGCTTGAAAACTCAATGGATTCCAATCTTTTTATCAATGGCAAAGAGAACGGATACTCCTGGAAATGAACCATTTTTTCCTTTAGAATGGTCAAGCTTTTTAAAGACATTGCATTCTCCTCCATGCGGTCGACCGCACGCCGGGAGATGCATGCGGTGCGAAACGCCAAACCATGCCTTCATTATGATAGAGAGTTCCCCGCAGTCTATACGACTCTTTATTTTACCAGTTGCCCCCGCGTAACTCCCAGTTGGTTGGTAGCTTTCAGCGTTTTCCACACCTGGGTGCCGCTAATTTGCCCGCTGATCGCACGGCGGTACAAGGAAATCACTTCTTTCACCTTGTCCGGCGTCTCCTCCAAAAATTCAACCCGGAAAGTACGCACGCCCAGATCCATAAAATGGCTCAAATACTCCGCCCCGGATTGATCGATCGCATTGTACACGGTGTTGCGGCAGCCTTCGTCCACCCGAACCGGATGAGACATGCCGACGCGGTCCTGCAGCGATACGCTGTGCTCCTCGCATGGACGGCCGCAGTTCGTATAGTTCGTTCCCTCGCTCAGGAACGTGCAGTACACGCAGTGCTCCGTATGGAACATCGGCATATGCTGATGAATGACTACCTCCAGCTTGGACGTATCCGTGCGGCGCAGCAGATCGACCATTTGCTGGATGTTCAAGTCGTAAGAAGGCGTCACCTTGGAAAGCCCCGCTTCCAGGAACAGCGCAGCCGTCTTGTGATTAGCCACATTGAGCGAGAAATCCCCGATCAGCTGCGGATGCGGACCGTTCGCGCGCTCCCGCTGTTGTTTCAGGAAATAATATACAGCGCCGGTATTGCGAACCAGTACGGCATCCGGAGCAAGTTTCAATATATTGTTAAAATATCCCGTCTCCCCGGGCATATGAATACGCGGTGTTACAAGAGCTATTTTGCGCCCCGAAGCATGAACGGCTTCGACCGCAGCCGGAAACTGCTTGATGAACTCAAAATCCGCGTAAATGAAATTCACGTCGGTTTCAAGCACGGCCTTGACCTGCTCCAGATTGCGGCACAGCGCAGTCAGTTCCACTTGCGTGCGGTCCACGGCTTGCCCGGACGCAGCAGGCGCGGCAGGCGCGGCACCTGCTGCCCCCGCGGCGAGCACATCGCTGTAGACGCCGATGTGCCGCTTTTGATACGAACGCGGCTTCTGGCGCTCGTCTTCCAGCAGTTCGACAGCTTGCCTGCGCATGCTGTTGAGCTCCCTCATCGGCACGATCAGCTCGCCGTTCAGCGACAGGTCCAGCTGGGCAAGCTCGTAGATCGTGCCCCCGAGCCGGCCGAACTGCTCCTGAAAGAGCGCTTCGTCCATCGGCCGTTTTTCCGCGCGTACGAGCGGAAGCTCGGATTGGACAAAGACGGTATGGCCGCCGCGGACGTCCGTCCACCAGCTTTTCAGCGGCTCGCCTTCGGCGCCGGTGACGGTGACGCTGACCGGGAACGTCCGGTAAGGCTTGTCGGTCTCGAACGTTTGGCGCAGCCGCTTGTCCAAATGCGGATCGTTCGTCTTCCAGATGCGGTCCCCGACGTGCAGCCTGCCCAAATTCACATCATTCCGCCCCGGAATGATTTCGATCAGGCCGCCCTCGGCCTCGCCTTCGAGCTTCACGCCCTTGCGGCGCAGGTCGTACACGCGGCCGCCTTCCTCCTTCTTCGTCGGGTCCCCCGCGTCGAAGACGATGCCGTCGCCGCGCTTGAGCGGCGCCTCCAGCTCGCAAATCACCCCGTCGCGCAAAATCTGCTTGACGCGGCCCACAAACACACCGCGGCTCTTCGGATACGTCCCCTCGACGAGCTGCTTGTTGTTCGTCCCCTGCAGGAAGCCGAACGTGAACCCGCGCGAGAAGCTTTGCTCCAGCTCGCGCAGCTCTTCCTTCGTCGGGCGAGGGTTCTCGCCGTCGAAATAGCGGTCGATCGCGCGGCGGTACTTGCTCACGACGTTGGCGACATACTCGGGGCTTTTCAACCGGCCCTCGATCTTGAAGGACGTCACGCCGGCCTCAATCAGCTCCGGCACCAGCTCCAGCGCCGCCAAATCTTTGGGCGACAGCAAATAGGCGATGTCACCCATCGGCTTTTGCACGCCGTCGACCATCAAATCGTACGGCAGCCGGCACGCCTGCGCGCACTCTCCGCGGTTCGCCGAGCGGCCGCCCCACATTTCCGAGGTCAGGCATTGCCCCGAATAGGACACGCACAGCGCCCCGTGCACGAACACTTCCATCGGCAGCTTGGCCTGATCTCCGATTTGCTTAATCTGCTTCAGGTTGTTTTCGCGCCCGAGCACCACCCGTTCGATATCGAACGGCTTCGTAAACTCGACCGCCTCCGGCGAGGTGATCGTCATCTGCGTGGAGCCGTGAATCGGGAAATCCGGCGAAATTTCGCGAATCATTTTCACAAGACCGAGATCCTGCACAATGACCGCATCGACGCCCGCATCGACACAAGCGTCGATCAACTGCTTTGCCTCATCCAGCTCCTCCTCGAAAACGAGGATGTTGAACGTGAGGAAACCTTTGACTCCATATAGATGAAGAAACGACATAATCTCCGGCAGTTCGTCCATCGTAAAATTGTGCGCGCGCGCCCGGGCATTAAATTTTTCGACACCGAAAAATACGGCATCGGCTCCGTTAGCCACAGCGGCTCTCAGGCAATCCCAATCTCCGGCCGGAGCCAGCAATTCTATATCTTCTCTGCGTAACGTACGCATGGCAGCAAATCCTTTCGCAAATAACATTTCTATATTTATTCTTTAGTGTAACAGAAAGAGAGGGAGGGAATCCATAGAGGGAGCTTGGAAAGAACCCGCCAGGCGAATTCGGGCACGCGCCCCTTTCCGGACAAGCCGGTCTTCCCTCCCGGGGAGGCTTTGCACAAGTTAACAAACCCCGGAGTAAATGCTATAATGGCAAGGATAGTTACCACTACAGCAATTGAGGGATACCACTTTGGTTTTGTCGAAAATTCGTTTTTTCAAGCTGGTTGCCGGTATCGTCCTTGCTTTTATTCTTATTGTTTCGGTGCTTTTTTTTGTTCCGAAAACCGACGAAGTCAGGCTGCTTTACGCTACGGGCGGGGACACCTACGACTCCGCGGCATACGGAAATTTTCAGCAATCCTTGCAGGCGAACCTGATCGTTGAAAAAGCCGGCCTGCACGGCTTGTCAGCGCGCAATTTGAGCAAATACGACGCGATTTATTTGGACCCTGCGCTGCGGCAGGAAGCCGACTGGCAGGCGGACGCGGCCGTATTAATGAAGTACGTGAACAACGGCGGCCACTTGCTGCTTGAGAACGGTTTTGCCGCCAGCTTCCCGCCCGAATTCCTCGGCGCCGGCAAGGTGGAGAAAATCGGGGCGCCAAGCAGCCAAGGAGCGCAAGGAGCGGCGGCGCCGAGCTTCGGCTATCCTGAAGTCAGCTACAATCTGCAAAGCTTGCAGCAGGTGTTCAGGTTGTTTGCAGACAGTTACTTCAAGCACAATGCCATGACCGATCTGCCCGGGTTTGACTGGGGGTATGGCCTCGTTCCTTCTTCCGCGCAGACGGTCGTTTCGATGAACGGGCTTGCGCTAGTTGCATGGAACCAAGCCGGCAAGGGCACGGTGCTGCTCAGCAGCTCGTTCCTTCCGAACCGTTATTTCCCGACCGGCTACGACATGCAGAGCGGGATGGACCCGGCTCAAGGCTTCGCCCAGCTTGCGGCCAAGTACAAAGCCGAGAGCAAGCCGGCGCCGGGCAGCGCTTATTTCAACAAAAGAGAGCTGCCCCTGCAGCCGTACTTCAACTTCGCCTTCGCGGCCGCCAATATGCAGTTCCGCAGCGAAATGCTGGCGTACGTCTCCAAGGAAACGCTCGGCTACAGCGTCAAAAAAGTGCTCGGCCCGTACGGACGCCCGGCGATGGCGTTTCAGAACCATTTTGAAGCGATGCCGGCGATTCAGCAAAAGGACGGCATCGCCTGGGCCGAGCTGCTCAAAAAGTATAACGAGATCCCCTCGTTTACGCTTGTACGCAGCGCGTTTTATTGGGGCCAGTGGCGCGAAAGCCTGACCGTGCAGTTGAACACCGGGACGAACGCGAAGCCCGCGTTCGCCGGCGAACTGCCGGGCTCGGGCTACGCCAGCGGCCTGCACGTGATGAGCGGTGGCAAGCCTCTGCGCCAAGCCGTGTTCCCGCAGTACCGCGATCTGGCGAGCGCGATCGAGCTGCCTTACCGCGCGTACCCGGCCGCCGCGGATTTGAACGGCGACGGCCGCATCGACCTGCTGGCCGGCAGCGCCGACGGATTCGTGTACGTGTACACGAATCAAGGGCCTGACCCGGCGGCGTACGCGAGCGAGCCGCCGCCGGAGGGCGTGGCGCTGCCGGACACGTTCGCCGCGCCGGTGCCTTTGAAGCTGGAGGCGGGCGAGCCGCTCCGGCTGAAGCCTTACACCACCGTTCACGCCGCTGACGTGAACGGGGACGGGCGCCCGGACCTCCTCGTCTCCGACGAGTCCGGGGCCGTGCAGGTGCTGCCGCAGCTTGCGGGCGGCAGCTTCGGCAAGCCCGCGGCGCTGCGCGCGGGCGGCAAGCCGCTGCAGCTGCCCCGCGGGCCTGCAGCGGTAGCCGTCGCCGACATCACCGGCGACGGCAAGCTCGACCTCGTGGCCGGCGCTGCGGACGGCCGCGTCTATTTGTACAAGGGCAGCAGCGCTAGTGCCCTTGTGCTGGGCGAGGGCCGCGAGCTGTTCCGGCTGCCCGGCGGCAGAACCCATGCCGCGCCTGCGGTGCGCGACATGAACGGCGACGGCCGACCGGACCTTGTGGTCGGCAGCAATGAAGGGGACCTGCTGGTCTACCTCCAGGGCGCTGACGGCGCCTGGACGCTCCAGGGTCCCCTTGAGGGTGCAACCCTCAACCAGATGGGCAACCGCGCACTGGTTGCCGGTCATTACTCGGTTCCGCTCTGGCTCGATCTCAACCATGACGGCAAAGACGACCTGATCGTCGGCGGCGTCGAATTCGGTTCTCCGGTTCCGATCGACGATCCGCAGTTCCCTTATCAGGCGCAGCTTAAAGAGTTTATCCAGTATGCCAAAGACAATCATCTGGATCTGAATCCGCACGTGTTCGTGCATAATTTCAAAAGCGCCGAACAGGAACGCCAGGAACTGACCTTGCAAAAGCAAGCTTTTGACAAGCTGGGCATCCCGTGGCTGCATCCGGGTACGAATCAGCACACGTGGCGCATCAACAATCCGGAACGTCAGCAGACGCTGCTCAGCGAGCAGGCGCAAGGGATGTGGTACAACTTCGGCTTCCTGCCGTCGGAATCGCCGGTCATTCCCCGGCCTGACTCGATCTGGTCGCTGCCCTTCCTGCTGCAGGACAAGCAGGGTTCCGAAGAGACGATGCTTATTCATGCGCCGACGCCTGTGCTGCGGCAGGGCGATTACGCCACAACCGACATTTTTGAATCCATGGTCAAGCTCGATATGCCGATTGATTATTTCGAGCACATCGAGTACCATTTTCCAATACCTGCAAAAATCGCGGATTTAACCGAATTCGCCGATTATTTCGATAAACTGCGGACGCAGCACGACTACAACTTCATGACCGAGACGCAGATGGCCAAATCGTTTTTGGCCGCAATGAAGAGCGAAGTCCGCGTCAGCCGCCCGTGGGCCGTATATGCGTGGGACAGGCTGAAGGATGTTATCGCGGGGGGCAATCCGCACTGGAATGCGACGCTGACGCCGAACACGGCCAAAGTGCCCGATCTTGCCGGCGAATATGCCGGTACGCTTGGAGTCGTCGTGGAAAAAGGCGCCAGATTCGCCCAATACTCTTTGCAAAGCGACTCCGATATTTACAGCTCTCAGGATACCCGGTTCTATGTCGGCGTATCGAAGGAGACTACGCTTCGCATCAGCCGGAACGACGACCGTTTTCACATGATCCGCTCCAACGTACCGTTCTCCCTTAGCAAGGGGGTTGGAGACGCATACGAGCTGGAACTGAAATCTGCAGGCTTGCAGCAAATCAAGCTTTACAGCCCGGACGAACTGCGCTTCGATGCCGCGGACGCCACAATCGAGCATGACGCCCAGGCGCATACGTATACGATTACCCGGTACGGGGATCTCACCCGTCTTACCTTTGCGAAGGCGCAGTCACCTTAAAGGAACGCCGCCTTCCTTTTGCTTTTACTTTACTTGAATCAGGAGGCTTTCCAACATGTCCAACGAAGAACTTGTAGCACAGCTGGAGCAGCACATTCGCGAGCGCTATGAAATCGAGGAGGATGACGACGATTTCGGCGTTGACGTCCATCTGTTCGATTACGGTTTTATTGATTCCATCGGCGCTACCGCGCTCATTGCCCATATCGAAAAAACATACGGCATCCAGGTGACGAATCAGGATCTGATGCTGTATCCGCTGAACACGGTTCGGGAAATCGCCGATTTCATATCCCTTAAGACTGCGAGGTAACTTTGCATGCAATGTGTCATTTCTTTGGAACGGTTGGCTGAAAGCCAGCATGGACAGCTCAAATACGCCTCCGCTTTCGTCGACGAGCATATTCGCGACATTCGCATCGCTGACGGCCACATCCATATTGAACATGAATCGCCGGCAGGCAACGAGGTCATTGCCGAGCGTATCGAGCGTTTGATCGAGCGCTTTTCCAAGGGCGATTTTGGCTTCAAGGAAAACATTTTGTTCGAACACAAAGTCGATACGCCGTACGAAGGCGATATCGTTGCCGAATTGGTTGAGCGCAAAGCCATTAAAGTGCTGGAGCCGGGATTGTTTATTTTCCGCGAGCCGTTTTCCAGCTTGATGCGCTTCCTGGATTACTCCTTTGTGACCAAAATCGCCAACCGCTTTGAAGGCGTTCAGGAGGAATCTTATCCTGCCGTCATTCATGCCGAAACTTTGAACAAAACGAATCATTTCACGTCGTTCCCGGAACATATTCATTTCCTGACGCACCTTCGTGAGGATCTGGACATTATCGAGTCCTTCTCCCAATCGATCCGCGAAGCCGGCGGCTGGAATAAAGATCACGTTCTGGATCTTGACCGCAGCATGCCGAAGCCCAACTTTACGATGAACCCTTCCACCTGCTATCACTGCTACGAGGGCTTGCAGGACGAGACGCTCGAAGGCGAAGGCATCGTTGTTACGGCCATTGCCAAATGCCACCGCTTCGAATCCAAAAACCACAGCGATTTCGGCAGGCTGCTCGACTTCTCGATGCGGGAAATTATTTTTGTCGGCAAGCCTGATTTCGTCAAGGAAAACCGCCTCAAATCGATCGAATATTTGAAAGAGCTGGCTGTGGAATGGAACGTGGACAGCTTGCTGGAAATTGCCAACGATCCGTTCTTTACGAACGATTTCCAGGTAAAAGCTTCTTTCCAACGCAACCAGGAGATGAAATACGAACTGCGCTTGACGATTCCGCATATTAACAAGTCGATCGCCTGCAGCTCCGTGAATTTCCACAGCAATACGTTCGGCAATGCCTTCAATATCAAAATGGGCAAGCGCAACGCCGTGACCGGCTGCGTCGGCTTCGGCATCGAGCGCTGGGCTTTCGCTTTCCTCGCGCAGTACGGCTTGGACGAGCAGCAGTGGCCGGCGGCTTTCCGCGAACAGTACCATGCATGGCAGGAGAAGGCGCTGTAGCTGTAAGTGAAGCGCCCTCGTGCGACGGATGCTCTGAATTGTCGATTTCATCATGCAGTCCAATCCACCTGATAATGAGTGATATCCTGTGAAGTTTGCGGCTTTTCTCAAGAAAAACAGCTTTATTCTCGGCCTGCTGCTGGCTCTCGTGCTTTCCGACCTGCTGGTTTCATGGTGGAACCCGATGGTCAGCTCGCGCCGTTTTTACAAAAACGATTTTACCAAAACGCTTTATCACCATGGCTGGTCCCAATCGGGGCCGGTTTTCTTCGGTAATTCCTCGGTTACGGCTTCCTACATTGAAGAAAAGTCGGACGCTCATCTCGTTGAAATGGGCTTGTCGTACGGGAAAATTACCGATTTGAGGGAAATTTTGGACCGCAAGCTGTACCAGTTCCAAGGCGAGCTTGTGATCGGCATCGACGTGCATACGATGATCGACAGCCTGCAAACCGACCCGACTTACCAGTGGTTCAAGCCTTGGTACCAGCCGTACGTATACACGTACCGCGACTATTTCCGGGATTCCGGCGAAGAATTCGCCAAAAATTTATTCAAAGGCAGTCTGGCCTACGAGCCGCGCTGGATCGATAAAGAGCTGTACCCCGGCCGCCAGGACGATGCCGCTCTGAAAGAGAAATGGGCCGATTACGACAAGCGGTTCGGCTGGATGACGCTGAAGGACTTTCAGGCGAATCTCGATGCGATGCAGTGGGTCATTCGCTATGCAGGGGAGCACCGGCTTCCGCTGCGCGTCGTTTGGATGCCTTGGAACAAAGCGTACGCCCAGCCGCCTTATGTCGCATCCCTCAAGCAAGCTGTAAATGCTCAGCTTCAGGCGGCGAATGTGCCGACGCTTGATGTGATGGACCGCTACGAACCCAAATATTTTCACGACCTTGTTCATTTGAACCGCGAAGACGGGGCGCCGCTTTTCACGAAGGAGGTTGACGCATGGCTAAAATCGTTAGAAAAACCTGCGAAATCTTGATCTATCTCGTCATGCTGTACCTGGTATTGATTTATTTCACCGGCAAGGGCTTGTTTATTTACGAGAAATTCTAGATGCTACGGCTATTCCAGCAGCATATACGAGGAGTTCTGCAGCCATGTTTTATATGAACATGAACGCGATTGTCGCCATGGCCGGCATGATCGCCGTTCTGATGCTCACGCGCAAGTGGGCGAATAACAAAAGAATACTCATGATCGTATTCAGCTTGTGCTTCCTGCTGCTGTTCAGCATAAAGCTCTGCCTGTTCTACGCCGTGTATACGCTGATCAATTACGGCGGATTTGTTTACCTTTGCAGAACGAACGTTCGCCGGAAGGCGACGTTTATTTTTGCGATCGCCGCTAATGTTGTCGGCGTTTTTGTTGGGGTCCGGCTTTTCGTCATGGATGTGTTCCACAACCCGCTTTTTGACGCGGTTATTTATTTGGGACTCATTTATAACGTCCTGAAAGTGATCGACGCTTATTATTTCGCGTACTTTTTCGGCAAAGACGGCGAAGTGCCCGCCATTGATTACTGCAATTATATTTTGTTCATCCCGACGTTCACATCCGGTCCGATTTTGAAGTTTCGCGATTTTATGGCGGATACGAAGCAGCCTTATAAGGTCGATTCGGCGCTTTTTGAGGACAGCGTGAAGCGGATTATTCTCGGGTTGTTCAAAAAGCTGGTCGTCGTGACGTGGATGATGGGGATTTTCAACGAAGTGTTGAAGCAGGATCTGCATACGCACCAGTCCTTGTTCCTGATGATCTGGTTTTACGCGCTTATTTATTTTGATTTCTCCGGGTACTCCGATATCGCCATCGGCTTCGGACGGCTTATGGGGTATACGATGCCGGAAAACTTCAAAAAACCGTTCCTGTCGCCTTCCATGACCCAGTTTTGGCGGAATTGGCACGCCACTTTGGGCGACTTTTTCCGCGATCATATTTTTATGTTTTTCTCGCGCAAAGCCCCATCCCGCCAGCTCGCATCCGGGCTTTCCATCGTCATTATGGTGTCGATCGGGCTATGGCACGGCTTCACGTGGCTGTACTTCTTTTACGGCCTGTACCACGGCATTATTCTCGCTTTGGAAAACTTGTTCAAGCTGACGACGGTGAACAAAAAGAAAGTGTCCAAAGCTTATTTTTATACGAGGTGCTTGATTACCCAGGCGCTCGTTACGTTCTCGGTCATCATCTACAGCTCCAATTATGAAACCGTGTTTAGAATCTACAAGGGCTTGCTTCATTTTGGCTTGTAGTGGTGGTATAATTTGTAGTGGTTCTTTTTTTACCATTTATGGAGGTGTAACCTAATGAAATTAGGCGTTTTTATGGTTCTGTTCAGCGGCAAGCCTTTTGAGGAAGCTCTGGACTATGTAGCTGCAAAAGGTCTTGATGCCGTTGAAATCGGAACCGGCGGATACCCGGGCAACGCTCACTGCAAACCGGAAGAGCTGCTTGCCGACGAAGGTAAATTGAAAGCGTTCAAAAAAGCGGTGGAATCCCGCGGATTGACGATCAGCTCGCTCAGCTGCCATGGCAACCCTCTGCACCCGCAAAAACAAATCGCTAAAGAGTACCACGATACATTTATTCAAACCGTTGAACTGGCTCAGCGCCTGGAAGTTCCGGTTGTTACAACGTTTTCCGGCTGTCCAGGGGACCACGAGGATGCCAAATATCCAAACTGGCCTGTAGCCCCTTGGCCGAACGATTTCCAGGACGTGCTGAAATGGCAATGGGAAAACAAAGTCATTCCTTACTGGACTGAGACCGGTAAATTCGCTTCCGACCGCGGCATCAAAATCGCTCTCGAGCTGCACGGCGGCTTCTCGGTACATACGCCGGCGACGCTGCTTCGTCTGCGCGAAGCGGCAGGCGAAGTGATCGGCGCCAACCTGGATCCAAGCCACATGTGGTGGCAAGGTATCGATCCGGTGCAAGCGGTGCAAATTCTCGGCCGCGCCGGAGCAATCCACCACTTCCACGCTAAAGATACGACGATTGATCCGGTCAACGTCAACCGTTACGGCTTGACCGACATGCAGCCCTACACCAACATGCTGGACCGCGCTTGGCAGTTCCGCTCCGTAGGCTTCGGCCACGACCTGAAAACTTGGGCCGACATCATTAGCGCGCTGCGTCTGGTCGGCTATGATTACGTCGTGAGCATCGAGCATGAAGACGGTCTGATGTCCGTCGATGAAGGCTTCTCCAAAGCCGTGCAAAACCTCCAGCAAGTTCTCATCAAAGAACCTCTCGGCGAGATGTGGTGGGTGTAACACCACAGCCAAAAAGCCCGCAGGCTACCGATTCATCGGTACTGCGGGCTTTATTGATTCGTTTCGTTCATTAACGCTTATTTACCAGCCTTTGATCATAACGACATCCATGATGCCGAATACGATTAATGCGACTGTGGCGAAGCCAAGTGCAAACAAATTTTTCTTCGGTGCAATCAATTGCCTGACGAAAGCGATTGCGATAATGAGCGTGAAGAGCAATACGTAAATATCAAAGGAACTATATGTACTTGTTGTTGCTGCTGCCGCTTCTTCAGCGAATAACATTGCGAAACCCTCCTCTTGATAACTCGGTGCATGGCACAGTTTCAGCTATTTTACTACTATGTTAGCCTGAATGTGAACAAGAATCAAGTGATTCCCCGTATGTGTAACAACTTTGTCAAGATTTGCATGCAAAAACCCCTTGCCATTCATTAACTCAAAGACAAGAGCTGATGGACACGATGGAACTCACGAACCAATTGAACGATTCTTCTTAATGAACTGCGATTTCTCCAATCTGCTGCGTAAGTATAAAATGTCCATTTCCTCAAATATTTATAACTCCGGACATGCTGTCAATATGCATAAAACAAAAAACAAGCGGGCCGCTGCTGCACTTCCCCCTTGCTTTTACTTTTCAACTGCCGTCTTTTGTTCAAATGACCAATTCATATACGGAAGCTCCCTTTTTTTCGGAGGAAACGGTTTTTCTATCGGCGTTATGTACCATTTCTTGTTCTTTCCATGCTTCGAAGCTAGCTGCATCAATGCCGAGTTGCGCCACCAGTTGTTGAATTTCAAAAGTTATTTTCATGAGGAATCCTCCATATCTACTTTAACCGTGTCTGTCTACGATTATTAATCTATAATTCACTTTAATTATACCCCCGTTTACCGTAGTCTTGAAAGAGGTTGAAATTGTCGAAGCTTGTATGATTCAGTTAAATCTTAACAAAAAATGTCTTATATCTCCCAGGCTTACCCGAAAAGCCTGCAAAAATGCAGGCTTTTTCCATGGAAGTGGCCCGTTTTGGCAAAAAGCCTGCGATAGTGCAGGAATTTTCGCTCAAAATGGGTCTGAGCCCATGTCCCCGCTGAAAAGCCTGCACAATTGCAGGAATTATTCGTGTCCAGCGATCACGGACGCAAATTCATGTATTTTTGCAGGTTTTCTTCGTACAGCTAGGCAGATTGTGGGTATCGCTTCTGACGCGGGGTTTTTCAACAGTGTGACTTTTGCAGGAATGTTTCGCTGCCAGCGTATTAACGAGCAAAAAGCTGCACTTTATACGAAAATAACACGGTAGACCTGATTATTTTCTTTATGTGGGGTGACGTCCACGGCGTCATGAGAGTTTTTGCAGCAATTTTTCTTCGCATTGCTAGGAGATTGTCCCAGCTCGGCGAAATGACGTGACAAACGTTTAGGCGGTAAAAAAGCCCGGACCCTACCGACACTTACAAGTGTCGCGGGTCCGGGCTTTGGTGTTATCCGACAGCGTCTTCCAACACCTCAAGACGCTTGGCATAATCCTCCGAACGGGCGCGATCGCGTTCGAGGATCGGTTTCAAATACTGGCCGGTGTAGGACCCGGCCACTTTCACTACATCCTCCGGCGTGCCGGTAGCTACGATCTGTCCGCCGCGGCTGCCGCCTTCCGGCCCCAGATCGATGAGATAGTCCGCCGTCTTGATCACATCGAGGTTATGCTCGATGACAAGCACAGTCTCCCCGCTCTCTACGAGGCGGTGGAGCACTTTCAGCAGACGATCGATATCGTCGATGTGGAGCCCCGTCGTGGGCTCATCGAGGATGTAGATCGTCTTGCCTGTGCTGCGGCGGTACAGCTCCGCCGCCAGCTTCACGCGCTGGGCTTCGCCGCCGGACAGCGTCGTCGCCGGCTGGCCGAGCGTCATATAGCCCAGCCCCACGTCCAGCAGCGTCTGCAGCTTGCGGTGGATGCGCGGAAGGTTCTTGAAGAACTCGCAGCCGTCTTCGATGGTGAGCTCCAGCACTTCGGAAATGCTTTTGCCCTTGTACTTCACTTCCAGCGTCTCGCGGTTGTAGCGCTTGCCCTTGCACACTTCGCAAGGCACGTAAACGTCCGGCAGGAAGTGCATCTCGATTTTGATGATGCCGTCGCCGCGGCAGGCTTCGCAGCGCCCGCCCTTCACGTTAAAGCTGAACCGGCCCTTCTTGTAGCCGCGTACCTTCGCCTCCCCTGTATTCGCATAAAGGTCGCGGATATCGTCAAATACGCCTGTGTACGTAGCCGGATTCGAGCGCGGCGTACGGCCGATTGGCGATTGATCGATGTCGATCACTTTGTCAACGTGTTCCAACCCGTTGATTTCCTTGTATGCGCCGGGACGAACCTTCGCGCCGTTCAGATCCCGGGCCAGCGTTTTGTAAAGGATCTCGTTGATCAGCGTACTTTTTCCAGAACCCGAGACACCCGTCACTGCCGAAAATACACCAAGGGGTATTTTGATAGAGACGTTGCGCAAATTGTTCTCTTTGGCGCCTTTCACTTCGATCCACTTGCCGTTCGGCATGCGGCGCTGGGCCGGAATAGGAATAAATTTCTTGCCGCTCAAATATTGGCCTGTCAGCGAATTCGGGTCTTCCATCAGTTCTTGCGGCGTTCCCTTGGCGATAACTTGACCGCCGTGAATGCCCGCTCCCGGTCCGATATCAATAATGTAATCCGCGGCCATCATCGTGTCCTCGTCGTGCTCGACGACAATCAGCGTATTGCCGAGATTGCGCATATGTTCAAGCGTAGAGATCAGTCTTGTATTGTCGCGCTGATGAAGACCGATGCTGGGCTCGTCCAAAATGTAGAGAACGCCCATCAGACTGGAACCGATCTGCGTCGCCAGACGAATCCTCTGCGCTTCACCTCCGGACAACGTACCGGCGGCCCGGTGCATCGTCAAATAATCCAGACCGACGTTGACCAGGAAACCAAGCCGGGCATTGATTTCTTTCAAAATCAAATGAGCGATGGCCCGCTCTTTGTCCGTCAGTTCGAGTCCCTCAAACCACTGCTGCGCCTCTCCGATGGACAGTGCCGTAGCATGGGCGATGTTTTTGCCGTTGACCGTAACGGCAAGCGTCTCGGGTTTCAAGCGCTGACCCTTGCATTTCGGGCAGGGCTTGGTGCTCATGTATGATTCGATATGCTCCCGGATCCCGTCCGAGAACGTATCTCGGTATCTGCGCTCCAAATTGCGGATGATGCCTTCGAAAGGCACGAGAGCTTCCTTCGACGCTCCCATATCGTTCTCATAGCGGAAGCGGATCTTCTCCCCGCCTGTTCCATACAGGAGAACCTTCATCTGCTCGCTGCTCAGCTCGGATACGGGGATGTCGCGGCGTATTTTGTAATGATCGCATACGGCAGCCAAAAATTGCGGGTAGTAGTTCGAAGTGCTTCCCGCCCACGCCTCGAATGCGCCGTCTTCTATGGTCAATTTGTTATCGGGAACGAGCAGATCCGGGTCCACGATCATCTGGCTGCCCAAACCGTCACATTCCGGACAAGCCCCGAAAGGACTGTTGAATGAGAACATTCTTGGAGCAAGCTCCTCAATGCTGAATCCGCACTCCGGACAAGCGAGGTTTTGGCTGAACAGCAGCTCCTCTTTGTCGATAATATCGACGATGACTCTTCCGTTCGCCAGCTTCAGCGCCGTTTCCAGCGAATCCGCCAAACGGGCATGAACGTCGTCTTTCACGACGATCCGGTCGATCACGACTTCGATGCTGTGCTTTTTGTTTTTGTCCAGCTCGATCTTCTCGGAGAGGTCCATCGCTTCGCCGTTTACACGGACCCTGACGAAGCCTTGCTTTTGAATGTCGGCCAGCAGTTTCGCATGTTCGCCCTTGCGTCCCGATACCAAGGGAGCAAGTATTTGCAGCTTGGTCCGCTCCGGGTACTCCATGATGCGGTCGACCATTTGCTCCACGGTTTGCGAAGTGATCTCGATACCGTGCGTAGGGCAATGCGGCCTCCCGATACGGGCGAACAGCAGCCGCAAGTAGTCGTAAATCTCCGTTACCGTTCCGACAGTGGAACGGGGGTTGCGGCTCGTCGTCTTCTGGTCGATGGAAATGGCCGGCGACAAGCCTTCGATCGAATCCACGTCCGGCTTATCCATCTGCCCCAAAAACTGCCGGGCGTAGGCGGATAGCGATTCCACATACCTGCGCTGCCCTTCCGCATAGATGGTATCGAAAGCCAGCGACGATTTGCCTGAGCCGCTAAGCCCGGTCAGCACGACAAACCGGTCGCGCGGAATCGTCACATCAATGTTTTTCAGATTGTGAGCTCTCGCTCCCTTAATCACGATATTGTCTCTGGACACAGGTACCCTTCCTCTCAAGTCCTCTTATCGCATCATCCGGTAAATCCGGACGCTCTGCTCTAATCAATAATACCGGCATGGCAGGCTATGCCTCGGCCTTCATCTCCATAATCGCATCGCGAAGCTCGGCGGCACGCTCAAACTGCAAGTTCTTGGCGGCTTCCTTCATCTCCGCTTCCAGGCGTTCGATCAGCGAAGCCCGGTCTTTTTTCGACATTTTCGCGCTCTTCGCTTCCGTGAGGTAGTCCGCCTTCTGCTCGGCTACTTTCGTAGCTTCAATCACGTCGCGGATTTTCTTGGCAATGGTTTGCGGCGTAATGCCCCGCTCCTCATTATGCGCTTCCTGGATACTGCGCCGGCGATTCGTCTCACGGATAGCCTTTTCCATGGAATCCGTAATTTTGTCCCCATACATGATAACCCGGCCCTCGGCGTTGCGCGCCGCCCGGCCGATCGTTTGGATCAGCGAGCGTTCGGCCCGCAGGAACCCTTCCTTATCCGCATCCAGGATGGCGACCAGCGATACTTCCGGCAGGTCAAGCCCTTCTCTCAAAAGGTTGATCCCAACAAGCACATGGAACGTCCCCAGCCGCAAATCCCGCAAAATCTGCATCCGCTCGAACGTTTTAATGTCCGAATGCAAATACCTGACTTTAATTCCGACTTCTTTCAAATAATCCGTCAAATCCTCGGACATCTTCTTGGTCAGCGTCGTGACCAGCACACGCTCGTCCTTGCGGATCCGTTCGTGGATCTCCGCCAGCAAATCATCGATCTGCCCCTTGGTCGGCCTGACTTCAATAATCGGATCCAGCAGCCCTGTAGGGCGGATAATCTGCTCGACCATCTCAGGGCACTTCTCAAGCTCATAAGGCCCCGGCGTTGCGGAAACATATACGATTTGGCTGATTTTATCCTCAAATTCCTCGAAACGCAGCGGGCGGTTATCCAAAGCGGAAGGCAGACGGAAGCCATGCTCCACCAGCACTTCCTTCCTCGCTCTGTCGCCATTGTACATCGCGCGGATCTGCGGCAGCGTTACATGGGATTCGTCCACGATGAACAGCATATCCTCCGGGAAATAGTCCATGAGGGTATAAGGCGTCGCTCCCCGCTCCCGGAACGTCAGCGGGCCCGAGTAGTTCTCAATGCCAGAACAGAAACCCATCTCCTGCATCATCTCGATATCATACCGCGTGCGCTGCTCCAGTCTTTGCGCTTCCAGCAGTTTTCCTTGCTCGCGAAGCTCGGCGAGCCGTTCTTCCAGTTCCCGCTCAATGTCCACCAATGCGCGTCTCATCGAATCCTCGTGCGTCACGAAGTGAGAAGCCGGGAAAATCGCGATATGCTCGCGTTCGCCGATAATTTCGCCGGTAAGCACGTTGATTTCCGTAATCCGTTCAATCTCGTCGCCGAACAGTTCCACCCTGACGGCTTGCTCTCCATGCGACGCCGGGAAAATCTCAATGACATCGCCGCGCACCCGGAACGTGCCGCGCACAAAATTCATATCGTTCCGCTGATATTGAATATCCACGAGACGATGCAAAATCTCGTTGCGCGATTTCTCCATCCCCACACGCAAAGAAAGCAGCAGGGAACCGTACTCCGCCGGCGATCCCAAACCGTAAATGCACGATACGCTCGCCACAATAATGACGTCCCGGCGCTCAAACAACGAGCTTGTCGCCGAGTGGCGAAGCTTATCGATTTCTTCATTGATGCTTGAATCTTTCTCGATGTAGGTGTCGGAGGATGCGATGTAGGCTTCCGGCTGGTAGTAGTCGTAGTAGCTGACGAAATAGGAGACTGCATTATTGGGGAAAAATTCTTTGAACTCGCTGCACAGCTGTGCGGCTAATGTCTTGTTGTGCGCGATAATCAGCGTCGGACGATTCAACCTGGCGATGACTTGCGCCGCCGTAAACGTCTTGCCCGTACCGGTCGCGCCAAGCAGCGCCTGGTGCTTGTTCCCCGCCTCAATGCTCTTCACAAGCTCATCGATCGCTTTGGGCTGGTCGCCTTGAGGTTCGAATTCCGAAACAAGCTCAAACTTTTTTGAACTGACCGTAATTTCATTCATCATTATCACCCGCACCATCGAAATCAAACTGTCTATAAACTTTCTGTATTCAATTTCCGATATTAAATAAGAACTTCCAAATATTTTAAATTTCCGATAAGAATGTTTGTTCTGCTTTTTCCATTATACTCTTCTTGCTGTCATGTTGCAAACGGCAATATCTGCTGGTTTCGATGCTGCGAATTGTTTGCCGCCATCAGGATACCGGCATTTTACTCTGCCCTATAGTTCTTATGCTGAAATAGGAGTGGTATGATCATGGATTTGACAACTATTCTGGGATTGCTTCTGGGACTTGCCGGCTTGATCGGCGGGTATATGTGGGACGGCGGCCATATCAGCTCGCTGTTTATTCCCAGCGCAATGCTGATCGTCTTCGGCGGAACGTTCGGCGCGGTGGCCGTCAGCTTCCCCGGACGCATCTTGAGAAAAATTCCTCAAGCTCTCAAAATCGCTTTTGTACAAACGCCTAAAGACCCGGGGGCTATGATCGCCGAAATCGTCGATATGGCCACAATAGCAAGAAGAGAAGGCGTTCTTGCCTTGGAACAGCGTGCCCAGGATCACGCCGATCCCTTTTTGAAAGACGGTCTTCAAATGGTCGTGGACGGTACGGATCCCGAGCTGACGCGCCAAATACTGGAGCTAGAAATGGACGCTATCGAACACGAGATGGAGAACATGTCCAAAATATTCGAGGCAGGCGGCGGCTATGCCCCTACAATGGGTATTATCGGCACCGTCATGGGGCTGATTCACGTACTGGGCAACCTCGACGATCCTTCCAGTCTGGGCCCGGCGATTGCCGTCGCTTTTACAGCGACCCTGTACGGCGTCATGAGCGCCAACCTGATCTATCTGCCTATCGCCAACAAAATCAAGCTTCGCGGCAAAGAGCAAATAGCCGACATGGAGCTGATGCTTGAGGGCATACTCGCCCTGCAGGCCGGCGAAAATCCTCAGTTGATCAAGAAAAAACTGAACTCCTTCCTCCACGACAAATCGTCCGCAACCGATCAGCGAGAGGCAGGTGCAGGCAATGCCGAGGAGAGGTAAGAAACAGCCGGAGCACAGCAATCACGAGCGCTGGCTCATTACCTATGCCGATCTTATTACGCTGCTTCTCGTTTTTTTCATCATCATGTACGCCATGAGCAAAGTCGATGTTCAAAAGTATTCCGTTCTTGCCCAGGCCTTAAACCTGCAATTTCAAAAAGCCGACTCCATCTTGGAAAACGGCAAGGGAATCAGCGGCCAAATAACCCCGAAGGAAGGCGACTCGGACAGCAAGGACAAAGATTTCAAGCAGCAGAACGTGGATACCAAACAGAATGACGCCGAGAAGGAAAAGAAGGAAAAAGAGCTTCAGGACCTGCTGAAACAAATCCAAGCCTATATTTTGGAGCAAAATCTTCAGTCCGATGTATCTGCAACGGATACGGACCGCGGAGTTGCGATAACGCTGAACGATCTGTTCCTGTTCGATTTGGGCAAGGCGGACTTGAAGCCGGCTTCATACCCGATTTTGCAAAAGCTGGCCTCCCTGTTCCCGACGCTTCGCTCCAAAGTGAGCATCGAAGGGCATACGGACAACCTTCCTCTCGCGACAGGCTCCCCCTTTAAGGACAATTGGGGGTTGTCGTTCGCCCGTTCGCTGTCCGTGCTGCGCTATTTCAGCGATACCGCAGGCGTGGAGGACGACAAGTTCGTCGCAACCGCCTATGCCGATACGATGCCCAAAGTCAGCAACGACAGCGAAGCGAACCGCGCGAAAAACCGGCGCGTCGAAATCATCGTCCTGCGCAACGATCTGACGCCGACCCAACCCAAAAAACCTGCTTCTCCGTAAGGAGAAATGCAGGTTTTTTTCATTCTACATCGGCTTGCCGGAATCGTTCGACAATAAGCCCGTCAATTTGCCGCGCAAATAGGAGAACAGATGCATGGGCCGATGTTCCACATAATACATGGCTTGCTGATCCGGCGCCAAAATAATGCCCAATTGGTGATGGTCGCCTTCAAAGATCGCCCTCTGCACAAACCTCACTTCGCCTTGCCCGTTCAGCACTTCCAGCTTGCAAAACGCGGGATTCAGCTGCATGGCGGCATGAAGATCGGCTTTGCCCGCTATTTTGCGGCCGTTCACTTTATGAATCGTTTCGCCTGCCAGAATGCCCATCTCGGCCGCCGGACTCTTCGGAATTACGGCCAGCACCTTAAGGCCTTTAGGGGAATGAACGAAGAACGGAACTTGCTTCGCTTCCGACCAGCTGTGATACCAGATCAACGCTTCGTGCAGCCCGATCGTCAGTATCGATGCGGGAATCACCAGCGGTGTCCAGCAGGCGGCTGCGACAGCCGCCCCGAGCACGATGATCCCGTACAAATAGAGCATGCTTGCGCTCAGACGCGTTTTTTCGCGCGGCAGCTTGGAAACCGTCAGCTCGGTGAAGCCGATCATCACCGGGAAGGCGAGCATGCTCCAGCCCGAGTCCAACTGGGCGCCGAGCAGCGTCTCCCACGGCACAGCCTCCGTACTGCCGCCTGCAAACGGCACAAGCAGAAACAGCGGAACCGGCCAAAATCCTTGCAGTTGGTAGCCGCCGACGATTTTTCCGCGCTTGCCTTCCAGAAACAGCGGGCTGGCCATTCTCGCTCCCTGGAGACCGACCAGCAGCCCTTCGAGCAGGTGCAGCACCGCCGCAATCAGCAGAAGCGACGGAACGTCCGCATTTGCGATCCACTCGAGAACCGGAGCCGTCTTCCGCAGCTCTGCCATTTGGGGAAGCCACACGGCGATCGTATGGGCAATGCCGAGAACTCCCGCGGCGTAAGCGAAGCAAAGAAAACGGACGCGGAACAGCAGCAGCACGATGGAAACCGCCCATAAAAGCATGACCGATTCCGACTGCACGCTCACTCCGGCAAAAAGGATGAGAACCGAGGCGCCGAGGCCGCCGATCCATCCCCAGAGCACCATCCGCCAAGTTTCGCTCAGCATCGAGTGCAGCTTCGTATGAAACAGCTTGCGCTCCAACTGAACTTGCTTCCGGTATTGAAGGATGATAAACAGAATGCCTATATAGTAAAAAGGATTGATCAACAACTGCAAAATCGCATACAAGAACCTTTCTAGAAGTTGCGCGACAAATTCCATAAGATCGAGGCTCCTTGATAAAAAGAAATAGGAAGGACACCCGGGGGCATCCCTCCTATTTGATTTCGACCAGCGGCGCCGATTTCCTGCCTAAACGGCGAATTTCCAATATCTGCGCGCATATTTATTTCGCAAGCTTTTGCTGCAGCTCTTGCACCGCAGCTTTCAGCTGCAAATCGTTCTTCGGCTCGCGGATTTGCGCCAAGATCGATTTTTCCAGCTTGTTCGCCGTTTCCGTGTCCACTTCGCCTGTCATCGGCAAGTTGTTCACGCGCTGGAACGCCTTCACGGACTGCGCCGTCTTGTCGCTGAAGTAGCCGTCCGTGCGGTCCGGCGCGAAGTTCAGCCCGGTGAGCATCAACTGCAAATTTTTCACATCGTCGCTCGTTGTATCCTGTTTCAAAACCGTTTTCTTCGTGAGCGGAGCTACCTTGAAGTATGCGGGCTGCTCGACGGCGATATCGGGCTGAATTCCCTTTTTGTGAATCCAGTTGCCGTTTGGCGTCAGCCATTTGTATACCGTCATCTTGATGTTGCTGCCGTCGCCCATTTCCTTCTCGAACGTAACCTGCACCGTGCCTTTGCCGTAGGACGTTTCGCCGATAATTTTGCTCCCGACAGCTTCCTGGAAAGCTCCCGCCAGTATCTCGGAAGCGCTGGCGCTTCCTTTATTGATAAGCACAGTTACCGGGTAATTTTTGCCCTTGCCCGTGGAAGGGGTCGGTTCGCGCTTGCCGTCGCGATTCTGCACCTGTACAATCGGCTTGCCGTCTTTGACAAACGGATTGACGATATCGACGACGACGTTCAGTAGGCCGCCCGGGTCGTTGCGCACGTCGATGACGAGCCCTTTCATGCCTTTGGCTTCGAGGTTTTTCAGCTCTTCCGCAAATCGGGTCGCCGTATTCGAGGAAAATTGGCGAATCTCGATTTTACCGATCTGATCCTGCAGCATTTCCGCATGTACCGTTTCTACATCAATATCATCGCGTACGACGATCACCTGAATCGGATCGCCTACGCCTTGGCGAATCAATTCCAACTTGGCCTGCGTGCCCTTGGGCCCGCGGATTTTCATGACCGCCTGGTTCAGCGTAAGCCCGTCCAGCTTTTCGCCGTTTACCGATGAAATGACGTCATTCGCCTGAATGCCCGCTTTTTCGGCCGGAGATCCTTTGATCGGAGAAACGATGACGACCTTTCCGTCCTCCGTGGAAACTTCGGCGCCAATCCCTTGAAAAGATGAAGTAATGCTTTCGTCAAACTGCTTGGCTTCCTTCTGATCCATGTACACGGTGAACGGGTCTTCCAGCGATTCCAGCATCCCGTTGATGGCGCCGTTAATGACCTTGTCATGATCCGTCTGATTCAGAAACTTGTTCTCGATCAACTGATAAGTCGTCGCGATTTTGCTCAAATCCTTGTTGGTCATTCCCGAATTAGCAGGGGCCGCCACAGCGGCGCTCCCCGCCGGCTTTCCCTTCCATGCGGCGAGCATCGAGGAATCCACGATCGTCAACGTCACTATACTGCTTGCAAACATCGATAACAAAATAAAGACAAGCACCGTTCGCCCTTTGAATTGCACAGCGTGATTCACCACCTTTTGTCCTTAACCCGTGTCAGCCGGGATTCGGCTGAAGTTGTTGTATCCGGGGCCTGCTTTCCGAACAGCCCGCCTGTTTAGTATATGACAAGCGTTCCCCGTTTTATAACCAAGGAGTCTGACCGATGAAGTATCGCAGCAGTTACATTTTATGCATAATGACCGCACAAAAGTAACTCCGCCCGCCGGACTCCAGTTGTCCTATCTCAAGTAAGGTTTGGGATCTACGGGATTGTCGTTGATTCTGACTTCAAAATGCAGATGGTTCCCGGTCGATTGCCCCGTAGAGCCCACGCCTGCTATTCTTTGGCCGCGTTTGACCGTATCGCCTTTTTTCACATAAATGCCGTCGTTCATAATGTGGCCATACATCGTCCAAACGCCGTTTCCGTGATCGATAATGACGCAGTTGCCATAGCCGGCCATCCATGACGCATAGATGACGGAACCGTTCTCCGCGGCGCGGATTTCCGTTCCTTTGGGCACGGCAAGGTCGATTCCTTTGTGATTCTCCGGCTTTCCGGTTATGGGATTGATCCGACTAACAAAATCGGACGTTAATGTGCCCTGGGTCTCAAGCGGATAGCCGAATTTGCCGCCGCTGTATGTGAAGGGGGACGCCACTTTGGTCTTCGATGCCGCCGCCGCCGCCGCGGCCTCTGCACGCTTCTTCGCCTGGAGCTCGGACTCCTGCTTGGCCATGGCGATTAACTGCTGCTCACTATCCTCCGAGATATCCTCCTGCACTTTCTCCTGCTTGGTTAAAGAAGCCATCTTCACTTCTTTTTCCTTCTCCTTCACCTGCAGCGCGGAACGGGTTGCATCCGCTTCGGCATACAGTCCCTTCACCTGTTCGAGCTGCTGCTCGGTCTCATGCTTTTTTTGCTCAACGGTATCCCGGTCTTTCTTGTTCGCTTCCAGTATTTCCTTGTCCTGGTTGACGATCGATTTGAGCGCCTCCAAACGGCTCAGGAAATCGGAAAAGCTGGTTGCGCTCATCAGCACGTCCATATAAGAGACAAAACCATTCATATACATCAGGCGCACCCGCGATTTCAGCATCTGGTCGCGGCTTTCGACCCGCGCCTCCGCTTCGTCTAGCTGCTTGGCGTTCTCCTCAAGCTGATCGGATACGTCATCGATCTGATTGTTCAGTTCCGTCAGCTTTTTACTCTGCTCGTTCACTTGAGCGATAAGGGTTTTTATGTCCTGATTCGTTTGTTCTTTTTCATTTTGAATTTGCGTGATTTGATTTTTGGCGTCGTTTGCTTTTTGCTGCGCTTCCGCTTTTTTCTTTTTAAGCTGAGACAGCTGTTGATCGATCTTTTCCGTAGCTGAAGCGGCGTAGCCTTCATAAGGAACCGTCAGGGAACCTGCGATTCCGAATGACAACAACAAGGGCAGAATCTTCTTTTTCAAGCACTTAGCCTCCTCATTCTTCCAAACCGAACCTGGAACTTAAATCTAGCAAGTATGAAGCTATGGACTGCTCGCTTATACGCGCAAAAATTTGCGGACGGAAATCAGACTTCCCCATATTCCGATGATGATGCCGATGCCAATAAGCAGCGGGATTAGCGTAATTGCGATCTTGTGGAACGGCGTCAGTTTGATCATGAGCAGGTTCATATCCAGCGATCCTATGTTCATAAGCTTCCAGTACCCGCTTACTATCAATCCGGTCGGAATAATAGAGCCTACGAATCCTATCAAGGCGCCTTCGATAAAAAACGGCCAACGTATGAAAGAGTTGGTTGCGCCGACGAGCTTCATAATGGCGATCTCCTTGCGGCGCGCCAAAATTGTAATTTTGATCGTATTGGCAATGAGAAATACTGCGGTGAACGATAACAGAATAACAATGCCGATGCCAACCCAACGGATGATTTCGGTGACTTTAAACAGCGTTTCGACAGTTCCTTTGCCATAATTCACTTTATAGATCGGCTTAGGGTCCTTGCCCAGATTCAGCGCGGCAATTTTATCGGCTGCCGCCACTACGTTATGCGGATCGCCGACCTCGACGGTAAACGAGTCATTCAGCGGATTGTTGCTGCCGTCAAAACCTTCCAACAGCTCATTGCCGCTCTCGCCAAGCTTGCCCCGCAAATAAACGAGTCCTTCTTCCTTGGAAACGAACTTGACTGTTTTCACTTCCGGGATATCTTTGATCTGGCTTGCCAAAAGTGTGATCTGATCTTGCGGCGTGTTGACCTCCAAATAAACGTTGATCTCAACCTGCTTCTCGATCTGGCCTGTAATATCGTTGATGTTTAAAGTAATCAGTACAAAAATTCCAAGAATGAACAGAGAAATCGCGATCGAACTGATCGAAGCGAACGTCATCCACCCGTTGCGGATAATGTTCTTCGCGCCTTCCCGCAAATGACGAGCGGCCGTACTAATCTTCATAGCCGTATTCCCCCCGCACTTCGTCACGAGCAATAATGCCCTGCTCTATCGCAATGACCCTTTTGCGCATCGTGTTGACGATTTCTTTGTTGTGAGTGGCCATAACAATCGTAGTGCCGCGGAAGTTGATTTCCTCCATAAGCTTCATGATTCCCCATGACGTGTCGGGATCCAAATTTCCTGTCGGTTCGTCGGCAATAATGACGGAAGGATTGTTCACTATTGCCCGGGCAATAGCCACCCTCTGCTGCTCGCCGCCAGACAGCTGGGAAGGCAGGGAATTCGCTTTATCCTTCAGCTTTACAAGCTCCAGCACCTCCATGGTGCGCTTCTTGATCTGCTTCTTGGGGGCTTCGATAACTTCCATGGCGAAAGCGATATTTTCAAACACATTCAGCTTAGGCAAAAGTCGGTAATCCTGGAAAATAACGCCAATATTCCGGCGCACATACGGGATTTTGCGCTGTTTCAGCTTTTCCAAATTAAAGCCGTTCACAAAAATTTGCCCTTTGCTCGGCTTCTCTTCTCTATACATCAATTTCATAAACGTCGATTTACCGGCTCCGGACGGCCCCACAACATACACGAACTCGTTGCGGTCCACCTTTATGTTAATCCCTCGCAATGCATGAGTACCGTTGGAGTATGTTTTCCATACGTCCTGCATTTCGATCACAATATCACATCCCAATCATATAGATAGCCTATATACTTTCGACATAAAAGACGAAAATCCTTTACTTCGCAAGATATTTCGTGAACTTTGCCACTATTATATCATTTTCCGAGAAAATATGATTCTTTCGCCTCTGGCATTTGCAAACGAAAAAGCTTCTCTGGGCAGCCCAAGCGGCGCAGAGAAAACCCGCAATAGTGCAGTTTTTCGCTCTCGGATAAGCCATTGGCCACGCCAACAATTCAGGCTCCCTACCTAAACCGAGTATCGCGCCCCCCAAGCCGGCTCACGAACGAACGATTCTGCCATCTTCGTGCCATACCCTTCCAAACGACCAAGCCCCCCCGATTGCAAAAAATCTCCAAAAGCCGCGCCCGGCCTTTGGAGATTCGTTATTCGTCATATTTAGCGAATTGGGATGCAGCGCCGGATTAATGCGCTCTGGGCGCCGCGACACTGGCTCGGACCAGTACTTCGGTAGGGAGTACCAGTTGTTTGGCAACCTGACGTCCTTCCAGCATGTCGATCATCATTTGCGCGGATTGATAGCCGATTTCGTAGGGGTTTTGACTTACGGTGGTCAATGCCGGGGAGCAGTACGCGGAAATGCTGATGTTGTCGAACCCGGCCACCGACACATCGCCCGGAATGCTCAGTCCAAGGCCGCGAAGCGCCTGCATCGTGCCCAACGCCATCAAGTCGCTGGCGCAAAAAATCGCGGTAACGTCGGGGTGCTGCGACATCAGCCGATAAGTGGCGTCGCGGGCACTGTCATCGGCGAACCCTCCGTCGAGCACCAGCTCTTCCTCGAACGGGATGCCGGCTTGCTGCAGCGCCTGCCGATAGCCGTCCAGACGCTTGATGCTGACGTCGGCCTGGGCATGGCCGTTCACAAGCGCCACCTTGCGGTGACCCTGATCGATCAAATATTTGGTCATCCGGTATGCGCCTTGAACGTTGTCCGATGTCACATAGCCGACATTGCTGTTCTTAAAAGGAATGTCGATAAGCACGCAAGGCAGCTTGGAGCCGACGATTTCTTTTAAATAAGGGTCGTCCAACCGGATGCCCATAATAATGACGCCGTCGACGCCGCGCTCCTGGCACAGCGATTTGTACGATTTTGCGGCCTGCTTCTGCGGCGTCGTGCTGAACAGAATGAGATCGTAATTCAGCTCCCCGGCCCGGTCGTTCATGCCGCATAAAGTTTCAAACGCAATGCTGTCTTTGGAGCTGTTGCGGGTAATGCCGGAAAGCAGCAGCCCGAGCGTTTTCGTTTTTTTGGAAATCAAGCTGCGGGCGGCCATATTCGGACTGTAACCAAGCCCCTCCGCGATAAGCTGAATTTTTTTTCGGGTATCTTCGCTCACATCGTCATATCCGTTAAGCGCGCGGGAAACGGTTGTGACGGACACGCCCGCTTCTCTTGCGATATCTTTAATCGTAATCATATGGTTTGCGTGTTCGCCCCTTTTCCAAAACGTTTTGGCAATATTTCATTCAATTTTCGTATAAATTCTATATTAATATATTACCCTTAGAGTTTCAACGTTAATTATCCGCTTTTTGAAAACGCTTAAAAAAGTGTTTTTAGGGGATTGTCAACGAATAGATCGTTATGTATAATCAAAAATAGAGATTACCAAAACGTTTCGGAAATATTTTAGTCGCTACAACGGTTGAATCATTAAGCGGGAAAAAGGAAATGATACGGATTAATTCCACTTCTTTCACTTTTCCCCTTCTTTTCAAATTTATCCGAAACGTTTCGGTAATTAGAATGCACATGGATGCATCAAGAAAACACAGAGAAAAGAGGTGGCCCGAATGGATTACCGCGTCATTAAAGAGAACGATCTCTTTCTGATGACCGATAAAACCGGCGATATTCCCGCTGGCAATGAAGCAGGTCACGGTCTGTATACGAAGGATACCCGCTTCCTGAGCGGCTTCGAAATCCGGATCAACGGCAAAAAGCCGATTCTGCTCAGTTCATCCGCAGGAACGAATTATATCGCTGCCATTCGCTTGACAAACCCTCATATGGAATCGGATGGGCAGTTGATTCTTTGGAGAGAATCCGTAGAACTGGAAAGACAACGATTCATTTATGAAGGAGCGCTTTACGAAACCGTATCATTTACCAACTTTTATCCGAAACCTGTGGCGTTCGACTTTACCGCCCGTTTCGAAAGCGACTTCGCCGACATGTTCGTCGTTCGCGGCTTTCAGAACGGCACGTTCGGGGACACGCTCCCGGATGTTCGCGAGCAAGGGAAGCTGATCAAAGGATACAAAGGCTCCGACGGCGTAACCCGTCAGACGCACATCCTCTGGGATCGCGCGGAAACGTCGATCGGCGAAGACGGCACCATCGCTTACAGCTTTGAGCTGGCTCCCAAAGAGCGCCAGTCCGTCACTTTCTTCATCGCTCCTTTCATTGACGGCGAAGGACCGAAGCAAGTTCCGGCCGGGCAAGCGATCGAGCAGCTGCAAGCTTCCTACAAGGAGTGGGACGACAATACCGCTTCCGTGGAGAGCGATCACCCGCTGTTCAACCGCCTGTACAACCGCGGACTTCAAGACCTGCGGGTGCTGCTCACCGATCTCGGCTATGGGCGATTCCCGGTAGCCGGGCTGCCGTGGTATTCGGTGCCGTTCGGCCGCGACAGTCTGATAGCCGCCCTGCAAATGCTGCC
Source organism: Paenibacillus sp. sgz302191 (assembly GCF_057749925.1). Lineage (NCBI taxonomy): Bacteria > Bacillati > Bacillota > Bacilli > Caryophanales > Paenibacillaceae > Paenibacillus > Paenibacillus sp. sgz302191. Next base: position 77,509 of record NZ_JBYLHY010000028.1, on the reverse strand, counting down.
GGCAGAGCCGAACGTGGCCAAAGGCACGCTGCTCACGCTGGCCGCATATCAAGGCACCAAAGAAGACGTATGGCGCGATGAAGAGCCGGGCAAAATCATGCACGAAATTCGTTACGGCGAGTTGGCGCTGACGAATCAGGTTCCTTTTACGCCATATTACGGTACGATTGACGCGACGCCTCTATTCCTTCTACTGGCCGCCGAATACGTCGACTGGACCGGGGATACGGCGCTGATCGAGCAGTTGATGCCGAACATTGAAAACGCGCTCAAGTGGATTGATCTGTTCGGAGATGCGGACGGAGACCGATTTGTGGAATACTATCAAAAATCGTCCAAAGGCATCGCCAACCAGGGCTGGAAAGATTCCGGCGACTCGGTCGTGCACAAGAACGGCGATTATGCCAAAGCGCCAATCGCGCTGGCAGAAGTGCAAGGCTACGTGTATCATGCAAAAACGAAGCTCGCCCCGATCCTCCACAAGCTGGGCAAAGAGCAGTTGGCCGGCGAGCTGGAGCGTTCCGCGGAAGAGCTGAGACAGAAGTTCGAGGACAGCTTCTGGATGGAGGACGAAGGCTTCTACGCGATCGCGCTGGATGCCGACAAGCAGCAGGTGCAGTCCGTGACGACCAACCCGGGCCACGTTCTGATGTCCGGCATGCTGCAGCCTGACCGGGCCAAATCCGTAGTGCGCAGACTCGTTGCCGCGGATATGTTCAGCGGGTACGGAATCCGCACGATGAGCACGGAATCGTCGGGGTACAACCCGATGAGTTACCACGACGGCAGCATTTGGCCGCACGACAACTCGCTCGTGCTGCTAGGCATGAGTCGCTGCGGCTACAAGGAAGAGACGCTGCAGGTCATCAAAGGCTTGATGAAGGCGGCGGAAAGCTTCGAATACGACAGGCTGCCTGAGCTTTTCTGCGGATACGACGAATCCGTCGGGGAACCTGTGCCGTATCCGGTAGCTTGCTCGCCGCAAGCTTGGGCGGCAGGCACGCCGCTGATATTCCTGCAAACGATGCTGGGGATCGAGCCTGACGCGCTGGGCGGCACGATCCGCTTGAATCCGGTGCTTCCGGCGGGAATGACCGAGCTGAAAGTCCACCACATGACGTTAGCGCAGGGCAAATTGAGCCTGCACGTTCAGCTTGACCCGCAATCGCACAAGATTGCAGTCGACGTGCTCCATAATACGACCGGTCTTCAAGTGCTTCATTCATAAACGTATAGACGCTTAGAGATAGGTGAGATAAACCTCTATCGAGGCCTTTTCGAAGATGAGCGACCGCGTTCAGAGGTAGGTTTATTCGCCAATAAGAATGCTGTTCTACGCGCTTTAGCGCTAAAGAACTTAAACATTCTTATGTGGAAAAAAAAGGGAGGCATTATCTATGAAAAAATGGCTTACTGGCATTTCACTCGTTGCGTTATCTTCGATGATCGTCATTTCCGGCTGCGGCAGCAGCCAGAACAGTGCGTCCCCTGCCCCATCCGCTCCTGCGGCTACGGCGGGCGGCCAATCCAAATCTTCGGAACCCGTTACGATTACGTTGAACGGCTGGGGCTCCAGTCCTGAAGAAACAGCTCTGTTCCAGCAGGTGCTGAAAGATTTTCAAACCAAACATCCAAACATCACGGTCAAATTCGACGTCATCGCGGACCAATACATGGACGTAATCAAGACGCGTCTGGTGGGCGGCGAAGGAGCCGACGTGTTCTTCCTTGACGCTTTCGAAGCGCCGGGCCTGATTGCCAAAAACGTGCTCGAACCGCTCGACAGCTACGTGAAGCCTGAATTTGACGTCGCCGATTTCGAAGAACCGCTGGTCAACGCCTTTAAAGGCAAGGACGGCAAAAGCTACGGCTTCCCGAAAGATACGTCCACTCTGGCGTTATTTTATAACAAAAAAGATTTTGCGGACGCCGGCATCACCAAAGTTCCGACTACTTGGGAAGAGCTCCAGGACGCCGCCAAAAAACTGACGCAGGCTGACGGCGGCAAAGTATCCCGTTACGGATTCGGTACGGCTCCCGAGCTGGCCCGTCAAATGTTCATGATTCAAGCGGCCGGCGGCAAAGTGTCCGACGACAACGGCAACGCGGCTTTCTCGTCCCCTGAAGCGTTGAAGGGGCTGCAGCCGGTCGTTGACATGCACCTGAAGGACAAATCCGCAGGCGAGCCGAAAGATCTCGGCGCAGGCTGGGGCGGCGAAATGTTCGGCCAGCACAAAGCTTCGATGGTGATCGAAGGCAACTGGGCGATTCCTTACCTGCAAAACACATTCAAGGATCTTGATTTCGGCACGGCGGAAGTTCCGACCGTCCTTGGCAAAAAATCAACGATGGCCTACACCGTTGCTTACGTCATGAACAAAAATTCCAAGCATAAACAGGAAGCATGGGAGCTGATCTCCTACCTGACCGGCAAAGAAGGCATGAAAACGTGGACCAGCAAAGGTCTGGCGCTGCCATCCCGCAAATCCGTGTCCAAAGAGCTTGGTTTTGACAAAGATCCGCTGCGCGCTGCGCTCGTAGCCGGAAACTCCTACTCGATTCCATGGCAAGCCAAAGAAACGCTGCCGACAATTATGAACAACTTCAACAACCAATTCATCTCCGCCTACCAGGGCAAAGTATCTCTGGAAGAGGCGCTCAAAAAGGCGCAAGAAACAGCCAACAAAGAGATCGCCGCAAGCAAATAACCGGATAGACGTTAGTAACGACCGTAAAAGAGGAGAAGCTTCCTCTTTTACGGCATTTTTGAGGAAAGGGGGAGCAATCCAATGAAAAACCGCTGGAACCGCCGCAAATGGCGGGACGTCATATCCGGATATTTGTTCGTATCGCCTTCGCTTATTGTGCTTGGCGCCTTCTTTTTGCTGCCGATTTTATACGCGGTCTTTCTTTCTCTCCATAAGGTAGAACTGCTCGGCGGCGTCAACTACAAATTTATCGGCCTGCGCAATTTCACCCGCATCGCGGATGACGAACGCGCCTGGATCGGGCTGCGCAATACCGTCGAATACGCGCTGTATGTCGTGCCCGTGCAAACGATTGTCGCCATGCTGATGGCCTCCGTGCTGAATTCCAAAATACGGTTCCGCAATTTTTTCCGGGTCGTCTATTTTATGCCGACCGTTACTTCATCCGCGGTACTGACACTCATCTTCATGTGGATCTACAAATCCGACGGACTGCTCAACGATATCCTCAATATGCTTGGCATGGACAGCTATAACTGGCTGGGGGATCCGAGCGTCGCCCTCAAAGGCATTATGATTATGAATATTTTTTCCACGGCGCCGCAATTTATGGTTATTTACCTGGCAGCGCTGCAGGATATTCCCGATACGCTGTACGAGGCCGCAGGGCTGGACGGCGCCGGAACGTGGCGCAAGTTCATCTCCATTACCGTGCCCATGCTGAAGCCGGTTACCTTTTTCGTCGTGACGATGGGGCTGATCGGCACATTCCAATTGTTCGACCAGGCTTATATTTTATCCAACGGCTCCGGGGGGCCCGACAACTCGACGCTGACCCTCGTACTGCTGATTTACCAATATGCTTTCAAAAACCTGGATATGGGCTACGCCTCCGCTTTGGCTTTTATGCTGGCCTGCGCCATTATGGTCGTTACCTTGATTCAACGCAAACTGTTCGGCGAGGAAAAATTGAACTAGGAAAGGAGAGTCCCGAAAATGGCGGCATCCAAAACCCGCATGATTGTGCGCGCGTTGACTTATCTCATGCTGTTCTTCTATGCGGTCGTTACCGTAGTTCCGTTCTTGTGGGCGCTCTCCGCTTCGTTCAAAACGCTCGCGGAAATTTCCACAACCGGATTGTCGTTTATTCCCAAGCATTTTACGCTCGATAACTACAAATATATATTTACCAACGAGCAAATGTTCCCCCGCTGGTTTATCAATAGCGTATTTGTCGGTTTGTCCGTTACTCTGCTGAACCTGCTGCTAAACTCTATGGCCGGGTACGCCCTGGCAAGATTTGATTTTCCCGGCAGCAAGCTTATTTTCTTCTTCATATTGAGCATTCTGATGGTACCGGATAAGGTTACGCTGATTCCGCAATACCTGATCATTAAAGATATCGGCTGGCTGAACAGCTTCCAGGCGCTGATTATTCCCGCGGCCGTGCAAGCAACCTACATTTTCATGATGCGGCAGTTTTTCATCAGTTTTCCCAAAGAGTTGGAGGAAGCTTCCGAAATGGACGGCATGTCGCGTCTCGGCATGTTTTTCCGGGTAGCGCTCCCGCTCGCCGGACCGCCGCTGGCGGCAATGGCGATCTTCACTTTTATGGGATCGTGGAACGAATTCCTTAAGCCGCTGCTCTTCATGTCCGAACGCGCCATGTTCACGCTTCCTCTGGGCATGAACACGTTCAAAGGCCAGTACATTTCGTACTGGAACTATATTATGGCCGCGTCGATGGTCTTTACCTTGCCGGCTTTGCTCGTGTATGCATTCGGCAACAAATTTTTCATCAAAGGCATTACGTTTACCGGAACCAAATAACAACTGTTGAAACAAGGCCATGTGCTTCTGCAACTGTAGAGCGACATGGTTTTTTCTTTTGGGAAATACATGTACAGGTGAGCTTGATTGCGTATGACCAATTGAAAATTAAGGATAATATGAAACTTTATACAATAAACTTGCGTCTATTCTTAAGGAAAATATTAACATACCCTATTCAAGGAGTGAAATGTATGAAATTCAACTTGCAAACGGCCATCGTGGGCCGCACTTGCCGCACGATGCTGCTCGTCGCCGCTTTGTCGCTAACAGCCGGGGTTCAGGCGCTTGCTGCGCCGAGTTCGGACTCGGACAAAAAGGCTCCGACGATTGCCGTTACGGCATCGGATTACCACAGCGTCGCCTACAGTGACGACGGCAAGGTCTGGTATTGGGGCGGCGTAGCCGACGGCGGCGGCTCGGACCCAGTCAAGTTACGGGACAATAAGCCGGAGCTTATGCAAGGCCTGGACAACGTCCAATCCATAGCTGCCCAATACGGAAACGGCGATTTGATCTTGAAGAAGGACGGGACGGTTTGGGATTGGGGCCGCAAGTACAACGAAGCCAAGAAAATCTCGGAATTCCCTGCTCCTAAACAGATCAAGGAACTATCTCATATTACGAAAATTTCTGCTATGAACGGCCTGGCTGCCGCCCTGGATGAGGACGGCAAAGTTTGGACTCGGCTCCCTGAGCCTTACTCGACCACGCCCGTGAAACTCACCAATATCGAGAAGGCCAAGGAGATTACGACCGGTGGCCACGGCAACGTGATTATTCTGAAAGAAGACGGAACGGTATGGGAATGGTTCGCGTATTCCGAACTCGCAGCAAACACCGACTATAAAGCACATCAAATTGAGGGATTGAGCAACGTTGTAGCCTTATCGCACGGCCAATCGGGACACTACTTTGCGACGAAGAAAGACGGCTCCGTGTGGGGCTGGGGATCGAACAGATTAGGATCGCTCGGAATTCCGAAAGTTGACGAGGTTACCCGCCCCGTCCTCATTGAAAGCTTGAAAGACGCCGCTTCAATTTATACAGGTTTCTATACAACCGTGGTAGTGAAAAAAGACGGAACCGTAGGTATAATAGGCGGTGCCTTGGGAACGGATTCTCCTGTATGGAATGATAAACTGAGAAATATCGAGGACCTAAAGAATGTCACCTCCGTGGCATTGGGCTATGACCATGCGGTAGCCGTGACCAAAGACGGCAAGCTGTGGGCATGGGGACAAAATCAGGCAGGACAACTCGGAGACGCCAGCTTTAAAAACAGCGCCGTTCCAATCCCAGTCAAGCTGCCATCAAGCAAGTGATCTGTGCGAAAATAATGCCAGGCTAATTGGCGGCCAACCCGCTAGATAGAAAGACAAAGCTTTCTTGCACCGCCAGCTCGTTAAGGGCGCCCCTGCGCAGGGGCTTGGCCAATTAGCGGAAATTCTGCAAAATGGGACTATCGCGAAACCCAACCGTTTCAACTCATGCATCTACTTGGCGATTTAGCAAAAAGCCTGCAAAAGTGCAGGCTTTTGCTGTTGATATGCTTGCCTCCGAACAATTCCTGCAAATGTGCAGGTTTTATAGCTAAAACTTGGGTTTTGGCCTCTCACGATCAGAAATTCCTGCACAATCGCAGGCTTTTCCCCTAAACGTGCCGGTTCCAACGAAAATTCCTGCACTTTTGCAGGTTTTGCTAGTTTTGCAGGCTTTGCCGCGAAAGACGGGTAGACTCGGCGGACTTGGTGGACTCGGTGGAACTTGAGCGGAAGACAGGCGGAAATCGGGAGGAAAACAAACGGAACTTGGGTGGAAAACGGGCTGAAAATGGGCGGAAATCGGTAGATACAGGCGAAAGGCACTGTTTTGCGGCACGGCCCAGCTTCTCCAACGCGTTCGAGCTCAAACTTTACTCTAAACCATCCCTCCCGAACCCAGAATGTGTAAAACAAGACCATGCCCTTCTGCAACCGTAGAACGGCATGGTCTTTCTATTGCCAGGCACGCCACCGTCGAAGGCCCGACGACCGGAAGTACTAAAATCCTTTTGCCGACGATACATATGGTAGTACAGGCATTGGTTTGCTTGACTTCTTTTATCCGAGTGCAAAGGAGACGCTGTTCCATGCCATCGAATTTGCTGCGCCCATCGCCTGCCCGCAAATATTGGCTCGCCGCATCGATCATCATCGTCCTATTGGCCGGCGTCGCAGGCGGAGCTCTGTACAAATACGGAACCGGACAGCAGTTGCCCGCTCATTTGCAGGTTGCGGGCTGGAAGGCGGGCGGCATGCGCTATACCGCTTTTCAGCAGCAGTTGAATCAGCAGTTGAAGCTGCTTTCTTCCCTCAAAGTGCATCTGGAATCTGCGCATCCCAATATCGCCGCTAAAGACCTGTCGCTTGAAGATTTGGGACTGGTCGTTCATAGAGAGCAGCTGGATACCGCGATGCAGCGCTTGTTTCAAGGTTCGCTCGCCGACCGCATTGCCGCCAGATGGTCGTTAGCCAAAGCCCAATTGCCGCTGCAGGCTTCCATCGACCCGAACAAGCTGAATGCCGCGGTGAAACAAGCCTGGAAAGAGCTGTATGGCCGTAAGCCTGCCGCGGCCCGCCGCATCGTGAATGCCGATGACACGATCCAATACGAAAGTGAACGCGGCGTGCCCCGATTCGATACGATTACGCTGCGGAAAGAGCTTGAAGCGCGGATTCCGCCGATCGGCACGCTGCAAAGCGGAATGCCACCGGTAAAAGTTGCCATACCGCTCTATACGGAACAATCCTCCGTCACCGTCGATTCCCTGAAAAAACAAGGAATCGAACGCAAAATCAGCGAATTCACTACTTCCTTCCCCTCATCGGGAGAAGGGCGCATTTATAATATCCGCTCGACGGCGGCAACGATCCACGATCTGCTTCTCGTGCCCGGCGATACGTTCGATTACAGCAAAATTATCGCCCAAACCGAAGCCCGCTTCGGCTACAAAGAAGCGCCGGTCATTTTGAACGGCAAGCTTGTTCCCGGCATCGGCGGCGGCATTTGCCAAGTGTCCTCGACTTTGTACAACGCCGTACTGCGGACGGGTCTGGAAATCGTCGAGAGGCGCAACCATTCGCTGCCTGTCAGCTACGTGCCGCTCGGCCAGGATGCCACTTTCGCCAATGGCTATATTAATTTCAAATTCCGCAACAATACCGGCGCTTATTTGCTCATTCGCACCATTGCGTCCGACCGCGACGTGACCGTCAAGCTTTTTGGAAGCATGTCTGCCTCCACCACCTATGACATTGAATCCCGCATAGTGAAGACGATTTTGCCGCCGGTAAAATATGTGCACAACCCGGCCCTTCTCCGCGGCACAACCCAACCGATCAGCACGGGGAAAGTCGGATATATCGTGGAAACGTACCGCTACAAACGCCAGGACGGCCAGCTTGTCAGCCAAGAGCTGATCTCCAAAGATCAATATTCGCCCGTGCCGACCCTCGTCGCTTCCAACAGCGGCGATTTCAAACCGGACGACGGAAATTACACCGCTCCAGGTCAGCAGCCGATCGTTGAAGACGGCATCAAGGGACCCGCTTTTCGCTAGGTTTTTCCTCCTTTCAGGCTCGCTTACTTTATAGAAGTAGTGACAGGTCATATGACTCTAGATACTAGGTCATTATGACTTTTTTCTTTTATTCTTAGGTACATAGGAGCAATGAAGGAGGCAAGAAGCGATGAGCAAAGCGGATTATTTTAAAGAATTAAACTACAGACTGCGCGGACTTCCTGAAAAGGAACGTAATAATATATTATCGGTATATGAAGAGCTATTTCAAAAAGCTATCGCGAACGGGAAGCACGAGGACGAGGTCGCACAATCCCTGGGATACCCCCGGGTGCCCAACTGGGAAGCGGTGCGTGAAACCCCTCAGGAAAAAACGAAACCGGCGGCTCCGGATGCGAATCGGACGGCTTCTTTTTCCAAGCCTGAACCGCCCCAGCCTCAGCCGCAACCGCGGCACGAGCCGATCCCGGACACAAACTATTACGCCAACCCCCACGCGGCTCATTCCTTTGCGAATATGCCGCCTTATCCTTATCCATACCCGGTCAAACCCGAATCGAGCGTTAAACCCATTATCGTCAGCATTACGCTCGGTTTTTTTAATCTGCTCGTTGTCGTCGGCCCCTGGTTCGGATTATTCGCCGCCCTCATCGCCTTGTTCGTCGGCGGGTTCGCTTTAACTATAGCACCGGTCATAGGCGTTATCGGCAGCATGTGGGAAAATCCCGGGCAGGATCTTAAGCTGATTATATTCGCAATGCTCGCCTGCTTCGGCCTCGGAATCATCCTGACCACCTCTGCCACCTGGCTGTTCAAATGGTTTTTCAAAATTACCTGGAAATACATCCAATTCAACGCGAAGCTGATCAAGGGGGCATAGTCATGAAGCTTGGAATGAAATTTTTTATGCTGCTCGGCTTTGTCTGCCTGGCCGTTGGCTTGACGGGGACGGCGATCGCGTTCAAGGAGACCGATTTCAACTCCGGCATCATAAATGTCGATGTCGATCAGAAAATCAACGCCGCCGGCATCGATGCTCTTAACATCAACACCGTCTATGGGGGCGTCACCTTTATTCCTTCAAATACCGATGAGATTAAAGTACGGTTGGTCGGAACCGCCAGCGAAACTCTTGCCAAAGACTGCACCATTGACGCGACGGAAGATTCCAGCACCTGGACAGTCAACGTATGCCATAAGAAGAACAAGTTTCACATCGGCATTGATATCGACGAATTAAAAAATTTGATTGCCAATCACGAAAACCGCCTAAAAACGGAAGTCATGATTCCCGACAAAATGTTCAAATCCATTAATGTGAAATCGAATACCGGCGCCATTCAGCTAAAAAATGTCAAAGCCGAACAACTGGTCGTCAAATCCGACACCGGCGCCATAGCTCTCGACCGGTTCGAAGGCAACGATCTCGAACTGAGAAGCGACACGGGCCGGATTACGGTAGGCGACGGTCAAGGGAACGTGCGGTTGCGGACGAACACGGGGAGTATTGAAACAAAGCTGAGGGAAGTCGGGGATAACGTTAATATTAGAACGGATACCGGATCTGTCAAACTTCAATTAGGCTCCGTTCCGCCCTCCGTCAAGTTCGACCTCTCTTCGGATGTCGGCAAAGTCACCTTGGATGTGCCGGGAGTCGACGTATCGGAGAACAATCGCAACGCCATAACGGGCACGATTGGCGACGGCAATAAAAAAGTGCTTGCGCAAACTAGTACCGGATCGATCAAGGTCGAAAAATACTAGACGGAAAAAGGCGCTCACTGGCGGTGCTGCGTACAAAAACCTGCAAAAATGCAGGTTTTTCAGCTCATACACGAGCTCAGAGCCATTTTCAGCCAAAATTCCTGTACAATCGCAGGCTTTTCGCCGAAACGAGCCACTTTTATCGAAAAAGCCTGCACTTTCGCAGATTTTTCGGGCCGCCTGCGCTGCCACCTGTCAGCTACCACCTGCCAGCTACCACCTGGCCGGGCCGCTATCGCGCCTTCTTTAGCGGCAAAACAAAACAGGGCTGTCCCATAAATGCTCGCAACCACGGGAACAGCCCAAAATCAAGCAAAAGGACCTCAAATCCCACTACCAAGCGGGGAATTGAGGTCCTTTTTCAAGGCATAGCAGGGCAAGAAAACTCATAAATTGATTTTTGGGACGCCCTTTTTTGTGCCGGATCGGATCGGCAGCTTATCTGCTTTTTTCCAAATACGTCTGGAACCACTCGTTCGACTGCTTCAGCACTTCTTCCGCGCGGCCGATGGCGGCGGATACCTGGTTGCTGGCTGTTCCGCCAAAGACGTTGCGGGCGTTCACAACCTGTTCAGGCTGAAGCACCTTATAAATGTCAGCTTCGAACAGGCTGGAGAAGCTTTTGAATTCTTCGATGCTCATATCCAGCAAATACTTTTTGTTCTGGATGCAGTAGAGCACCGTTTTGCCGATGACTTCATGTGCCTGACGGAACGGAAGCCCTTTGTTCACGAGGTAATCCGCGATATCGGTCGCATTGGAAAAGTCCTGGTTCACCGCTTGCCGCATCCGCTCTTTGTTCACCTTCATCGTGGACACCATCGGTGCGAACAGCTGCAGCGCACCTTGCAGCGTGCGAACCGTATCGAACATGCCCTCTTTGTCTTCCTGCATGTCTTTGTTGTAAGCCAGCGGCAGCGCCTTGAGCACGGTCATCAGACCGAACAGGTTGCCGTAGACGCGGCCGGTTTTGCCGCGGACGAGTTCGGCGACGTCCGGATTTTTTTTCTGCGGCATGATCGAGCTGCCGGTGCAGAAAGCATCGTCGAGTTCGACAAACGCGAACTCCGTGCTGGACCAGAGCACCATTTCCTCGCAGAGGCGTGAAAGGTGCATCATGATCATCGACGCGTGCGAGAGGAATTCCAGGATGAAGTCGCGGTCGCTGACCGCATCCAGGCTGTTCTCGTACACGCGGTCAAACCCGAGCTCGGCCGCTACAAAATGGCGGTCGATCGCGAACGTCGTGCCGGCGAGCGCACCGGCGCCGAGCGGCAGCGTGTTGATGCGCTTGTAGCTGTCCTGCAGGCGCTCAAGGTCGCGCTGGAACATGCTGACGTAAGCCATCATGTGATGCGCAAACAAAATCGGCTGCGCGCGCTGCAGATGCGTATAACCGGGAACAATCGTATCGAGATTGTTCTTCGCCTGACCAAGCAAAGCCTCCTGCAGCTTGATCAGCAGGCCGACGAACTCGACCACGCGCTTGCGCAGGTAGAGATGCATGTCGGTCGCCACCTGGTCGTTGCGGCTGCGGCCGGTGTGCAGCTTACCGCCGACCGGGCCGATCAGGTCGATCAGCGTCTTTTCGATATTCATGTGAATATCTTCGTTCTGAACCGTATATTCCAATTCGCCGCGGCGGATCATGCCCTGTACCGCGTGAAGTCCGTCTTTGATTTTCTCCACATCGTCGGCAGGCAAAATGCCGCACTTGCCCAGCATCGTCACATGCGCAAGGCTGCCTTGAATGTCTTCTTCGGCCAGCTCTTTATCGAATGTAATGGAAGCCGTATATTCTTCGACCAATTGGTCGGTTTGTTTCGTAAAACGTCCACCCCAAAGCTTTGACACAGGGAATACTCTCCTCTCGTATGGCCACCGTACCGCTGCAAGCGCCCCCGCAAACCGGGGAGCCGCCGCACGCTATAGCCCAAAGGCTTTCCGCCCGCAGACAGGAAAGCCTATATGATGCGCTCTATGATATTATTTTGTCGACTTTTGCTGCACGCCGGAAGACACTTTCAAACGCAGCGCATTCAAGCGGATAAAACCGGCTGCGTCGCCTTGGTCGTAGGCTTTGGAAGGGTCCGCTTCCATCGTGGCGATGTCCGGGTTGTACAAGGATACAGGGCTTTTTACGCCTGCTCCGATGACGTTGCCTTTGTACAGCTTCAAGCGCACCGTACCGGTTACGTTTTTCTGGCTCTCTTCCACCAGCGCCTGGATCGCCAGACGCTCCGGTGCGAACCAGAAGCCGTTGTAGACGAGCGTCGCGTACTTCGAGATCAGCGAATCGCGCAGATGCATCACATCGCGGTCCATCGTCAGCGACTCCATTTTGCGGTGAGCGGTGAACAGGATCGTGCCGCCCGGAGTCTCATACACGCCGCGGCTCTTCATGCCGACGAAGCGGTTCTCTACCATATCGACACGGCCAATGCCATGCTTGCCGCCGATTTCGTTCAAAGCTTGCATCACTTGCAGAGGCGACAATTTCGCGCCGTTCAAGCCTACGCACTCGCCTTTTTCAAAATCAAGCTCCAAATACTCAGCCTGATCCGGAGCATCCTCAGGAGCGACGCTCAGCACGTACATGTCCTTGTTGGAATCCGCAGCCGCATCGAACCAAGGATCTTCCAGCATGCCGCTCTCGAAGGAGATGTGCAGCAGGTTGCGGTCCGTCGAGTACGGCTTTGCCGCCGAAGCGGTAACCGGAATGCCGTGCTTCTCGGCATAAGCGATCATTTCCGCACGGCCCGGGAACTGCTCGCGGAATTCTTCGAGGCGCCAAGGGGCGATCACGGCAAGCTCAGGCGCAAGCGCCGCAGCCGTAAGCTCGAAGCGCACCTGGTCGTTGCCTTTGCCGGTTGCGCCGTGGGCAATCGCCGTAGCGCCTTCCGCGCGGGCGATCTCGACCATGCGCTTGGCGATCAGCGGGCGCGCAATGCTCGTGCCGAGCAGGTACTGCCCTTCATACAGAGCGCCCGCCTGGAACATCGGGAAGATGAAATCTTTGGCGAACTCGTCCTGCAGGTCGTCGATGTAGATTTTGGATGCGCCGGTTTTCAGCGCTTTTTCCTCCAGACCGTCCAGCTCTTCCTTTTGTCCGATATCCGCCGTAAAAGCGATGATTTCCGCATCGTAAGTTTCTTTTAGCCATTTCAAAATGACCGAAGTGTCCAGCCCGCCGGAATAGGCAAGCACGATTTTTTCCTTAGCCATGAATAAGATCTCTCCGTTCGTTACATAATTGCGGCCATGATAGCCTTTTGCGCATGAAGACGGTTCTCCGCCTCGTCAAAAACAACCGAATGTACGCCGTCGATCACGCCTTCGCTGACTTCTTCGCCGCGGTGCGCAGGCAGACAGTGCATGAACAAGTAATCCGGCTTGGCATATTGGACGAGCGCTTCGTTCACCTGATAGTTCTTAAAGGCGATTTCCCGCTCTTTTTGCTCCGCTTCAAAGCCCATGCTCGCCCATACGTCCGTATAGACGATATCGGCATTTTCCACCGCTTCGCGGGACTCGCGCGTCACAAGCAGACTGCCTCCCGTTTGCGCTGCGTTCTCTTTGGCCGTTTGAATGACTTCGGCGTCGGGCTCATAGCCTTCCGGCGTCGCCACGGCAAAGTGCATGCCCAGCTTGGACGCTCCGATCATGAGGGAGTGCACCATGTTGTTGCCATCGCCGATATAAGCGACTTTCAAGCCGCGCAGCTTGCCTTTTTTCTCCAGCGCTGTCTGGTAATCGGCAAGCACCTGGCAAGGGTGTGCGTGATCCGTCAGTCCGTTGATAACCGGCACCGTCGCCCCTCTGGCCAAATCGATCACCTTGCGGTGCTCGTAAGTGCGGATCATGATGCCGTCGAGGTAGCGCGACAACGTTTGCGCCGTATCCCAGACCGTCTCCCCGCGTCCGAGCTGAAGATCGTTCCTGCTCAAAAAGAGCGCCTGCCCCCCCAGCTGGTACATCCCCACCTCAAACGAAACCCGCGTACGGGTCGAGGATTTTTCAAAAATCATCCCCAGCGTTTTGCCCGCCAGCAGCTTGTGCGGCTCTCCCGCTTTTTGCTTGCGCTTCAGGTCAATCGCCAGGTCGATCAAATATTCGATCTCTTCCGTTGTATAGTCAGTCAGAGCAAGAAAATCCCGGCCCTTCAGTTGGGCCGCCATTTCTTCCTTTACAATACCGCTCATTTCATCCTACCTCTCTGCTGTTAAAATTACTGAATCGCGGCAGTCGCTTTCCCGGCGAGCACGGAGCAGACAATGTCCAGGCCGCGGTCCAGATCCTCCTGCGGAATCGTCAAGCTCGGCACCAGACGAATCACATTCGGCCCCGCCGGAATGACCAGCACGCCCTGCTTGTGAATTTCGCTAATGATCTCGCCTGTAGGCTGCGTGCATTCAATGCCAATCAACAGGCCGATGCCCCGCACCTTCGCCACAAGCGGATTGTCGGCGAGGCTCGTTTGCAGCTTTTTGACCGTGTATTCGCCGAGTTCAGCCGCCCGTTCAGGCAGCTTGCCATCCAGTATCGCCTCTACGGAAGCGATCGCCGCTGCCGTTGCAATCGGCGTTCCGCCGAACGTGGAGCCATGGCTGCCGGGGCCGAACGCCTCGGCGAGCTTCGCCTTGCCCAGCATCGCGCCGATCGGAAAGCCCCCGCCGAGCCCTTTGGCCAACGTGAAAATGTCCGGCTCAATGCCGTAATGCTCGTAAGCGAAAAGCTTGCCCGTCCGCCCGATGCCGGTCTGGATTTCATCCACGATCAGCAGCAGGCCGCGCTGCTCGCACAGCTCCGCGATTTGCTTAACGAAAGCGGGATCGGCAGGCAGTACGCCGCCTTCGCCCTGCACCATCTCCAGCATAATCGCGCACGTATTATCGTTCACAAGGCTGCGGACAGCCTCGATATCGTTGTAAGGGGCGTACACGAAGCCCTGCGGAAGCGGCAAAAAGCCTTCCTTCACTTTATCCTGCCCCGTAGCGGTCAAAGTAGCAAGCGTCCGGCCGTGGAACGACATGTTGAACGTAATGATTTCGTATTTGCCGTTCTGCAGCACCTTCTGCGAATACCGGCGGGCGAGCTTGATCGCCGCTTCATTCGCCTCCGCTCCCGTGGAACAGAAGAACACCGCATCCGCGCAGCTGTTGTCCGTAAGCAGCGTCGCCAGCTTCTCCTGATTCGGGATGTGGAACAAATTGCTGACATGCCACAATTGATCGAGCTGCTCGATCAGTTTTTCCTTGACGGCCTGAGGCGCGTGTCCGAGATTCGTCACCGCGATTCCGCTCATCAAATCGATATATTCTTTGCCCGTATCGTCCCACAGACGGCTTCCTTCGCCTTTGACCAATGTGATCGGATATCTGGCGTATGTCGGAAAGAGCGAGCTTTTTCCTGCTTCACCCATGTTAAACCCTCCTTTATCTTACGATCCGCGTCCCGATGCCGCCGTCTTTGAGCGTCTTGCTCAGCACGTTCGGCTCGGAGCCGTTGACGATGACGACTTCCTTCACTTTGCCCTGTATGCACTGAATCGCTGCGCGAACCTTCGGAATCATGCCTCCGTAGATTTCGCCGCTGGCGATCATGTCTTCGATCTCCGTAACGGTGACGACAGGCAGCACCTGCTTCTCGCCGTCCACCGTCTTCATGATGCCTGGCACATCCGTCACCACGATCATCCGCTCGACGCCGAGATGCGAAGCGACCGCGCCAGCAGCCGTATCCGCGTTGATGTTGTAGCGCTGCCCGCCGTCCTCTCCAAGCCCTACAGGCGCAATCACCGGAATGTAGCCCATCTGCACGATGTTCTGAATGAGCTCCGCATTCACCTTCGTCACATCGCCGACCAGTCCGACCTCGCCCGCGTTGCTGACCGGCTGCGCCTCAATCAAATGTCCGTCCACGCCTGACAGGCCGAGCGCCGAAGCGCCCGCCAGTTGAATGCGGCGTACGATTTCCTTGTTGATCTGGCCGGAGAGCACCATCTCCACGACATCCAGCACCGCTTCGGTCGTACGGCGAAGGCCGTTCACGAATTCCGTCTCGATGCCCAGCTTCGCCAGCGTATCCGAAATCGCTGGCCCGCCGCCGTGTACGATGACGGTCACGATGCCTTCGTCCTGAAGGTGCCGCATATCCTCAAAAAAGCTCTCAGGCAAAGCAGCCAACGTGCTTCCGCCGCATTTCATCACAAAGCAATTGTTCTTCACCGATTTCGCTTCCCCTTTACCCCTTTGGCTTACAAACTCTTCCATCCGATCTCCGCTCCCGGATCGTTACGTCCGGTAGGCCGCATTAATCCGCACGTAATCGTAAGTCAAATCGCAGCCCCAGCCTGTCGCCTTGCCGCTGCCCATATGCAAATTCACATGGATGTGAATCGTGTCCGTTTTCAAATACGCCAGCGCCTGCTCCTCGTCGAACTTCACGGGACGCGACTGCTCCAGCACGACGATGTCGCCCAGGCGAATGTCGACGGTATCGACATTTACCGGCTGGCCCGAATAGCCGACAGCCGCGATAATGCGGCCCCAGTTGGCGTCCGCGCCGTAAACCGCCGACTTCACGAGGCTCGAGCCGATGATCGATTTCGCGATCGCGCGCGCCGCGTTGTCGGACGCCGCCCCGATCACGTTCACCTCGATCAGCTTCGTCGCGCCCTCGCCGTCGCGGGCAATCGCCTTGGCGAGATACTCGCCCACGTATTGCAGTCCGGCCGCGAACGCTTCCCAATCGGGATGGCCCGGATGCAGCGCATCCCCGCCGGCCAGCCCGCTCGCCATCACCACGACCATGTCGTTGGTGCTCGTATCGCCGTCCACCGTAATCATGTTGAACGTGTTGTCCGTGATCCGGTTCAGCAGCAGCTGAAGGTGCTCGCTCTCAATGTTCGCGTCGGTCGTGATAAAACCGAGCATCGTCGCCATGTTCGGGTGAATCATCCCCGAACCTTTGGCCGCTCCGGCAATGTGAACTTCCTTGCCGCCGACCGTCAGGCGGACGCACGTCATCTTCTGCACGAGATCCGTCGTCAGGATCGCCTGACAGAAGTCGTCGCCTCCGTCCGCCTTCACGCGCTGCGGCAGCTGCTCGATGCCGCCGAGCACTTTGCCCATCGGCAGCAGCTCACCGATGACGCCGGTGCTCGTCACGCCGACGTGATGCTCCGCCACGCCAAGCGCCTTCGCAGCGGCGGCGCGCATCGCGCGCGCGTCGTCCTCGCCCTGCTGGCCGGTGCACGCGTTGGCGTTGCCGCTGTTGACGACCATCGCCTGCAGCTTGCCGCCTTGGGCGATGCTCTCCTGCGTCACGCGCAGCGGTGCCGCCTGGAACGCGTTCAGCGTGTATACGCCCGCCGCTGACGCCGGCACCTCACACACGATTGCGCCGAGATCGTGGCGCTCCGTTTTTTTCAGGCCGCAGTGCAACCCGCCTGCGCGAAAACCTTTCGGCGTCGTGATCGAGCCTTCCGGCAATACGATAAACTTTCCTTGCTCATGTACCGACATTTCCGTCCTTCACCTGTCCCTCCAGAGGCTTGATTAACTCTTGATCTGCTTGCGAATTTATGGATATACCGGAGAAAACAACAATCCCGTCGTTTCGTCCCAGCCCATCATGATGTTCACATTTTGAATCGCTTGCCCTGCCGCGCCTTTGACCACGTTGTCGATAACGGAGCAAATCGTGACGCGCCCCGTACGCGCATCCACCGCAAACCCGATGTCGCAGTAGTTCGAGCCGAACACTTCTTTGGTGGACGGCATTTTGCCATTGCTGCGAATGCGGACGAACCTGCGTCCTTGATAAAACTCGCGGTAAAGCTCGATGAAATCGGCCTCGGAACGGTCGCCCAGCACGGATGCATACATCGTCGACATAATGCCGCGCGTCATCGGGACCAGGTGCGTCGTGAACGTCGTCACGACCGGTTTGCCGGCAATGCGGCTCAGCGCCTGCTCGATTTCCGGAATATGCTGATGCTTGTTCACTTTATATGCACTCAGGTTCTCGTTCAGCTCGGAATAATGAACCCCAAGACTGACGCCGCGACCTGCGCCGGAGACGCCGGATTTGGCATCGATAATGATCGTCGCAGGGTCGATCCAGCCCGCTTTCACCGCAGGGATCAGACCGAGCAGCGTAGCCGTCGGGTAGCAGCCCGGATTGGAAACGAGATCGACGCCCTTCACTTCATCGCCGAACACTTCGGACAAGCCGTATACCGCCCGTTCCAGCTCAGCGGCAGGCGCAGCAGGGTGCTTATACCATTTTTCGTAGTCAGCCGCCGACTTCAGACGAAGATCCCCGGAAATGTCAACCACCTTGAGTCCCGCCGCAAGCAGCTTCGGAGTAAGCTCCGCACTTACGCCCGCCGGAGTCGCCAGGAATACGAGATCCGCTTTTCCGGCAATAAGCTCCACGTTCAATTCATCCAAAATGTCCGTGCAAATTTCGTTCAAATGCGGGAACCCGTCCGCGATCGGCACGCCCGCATTCGATGTCGAGACGACCGAAGCTACCGTAATATACGGATGCGCCTGCAAAAGCCGGATCAACTCGGCGCCGCCGTAGCCTGTCGCCCCAATAATCGCCGCTCTCAGTTCGTTGCCCATTGTTTCATTCCTCCCCAACGTCCCTAAAAAGATATGTATTATTATACAGTCGCATACATAATAATTCAATGCATTTTTTCCAGATTTCATGCGCTTTAAAGCGTTTTTCCCCCATGGGACCGGCAAAGGTTTCCGGCGCTTCTACAGCCGATTATTCAGTCCGTTTTCACCCGCGGACAGTCCCTTTTCCATTATCCCAGAATCCCCGCCCAAAGAGCAACTATTGCTTATCCGAACTGCATTAACCACGCTTATCTTGTATTGTCCGAACGGTCAGGCGTGCCGCTTGAATCCTTCCCCCAACACTTCATGCGTTTCGCTCAAAATGACAAAAGCCTGCTCGTCCACCGAGCGCACAAGCGTCTTCAGACGGCTGACCTCGTTCTGGTTCACCACGACCATGAGAACGGTCCGCGAAGCCCCCGTAAATCCCCCGGCGCCGTTAAGCTCCGTTAGTCCGCGGTCCAGCTCGTACAAAATCGCCTGCCGGATGGCATCCGTATGCTCGGAAATGATGAAAGCTACCTTCGAATAATTAAAACCGAGCTGCACGACGTCGATCGTTTTCGTTGACACAAACAGGCCGATCAGCGCAAAAAGCGCATTTTCCGGTGTAAACACGAAGCCCGCCGACAAAATGACCAGCCCGTCCAGAACGGCTACGGCGAACCCCAGACTCAGCCCCGTATATTTATGCAAAATCTGAGCCGCCAGGCCAAAACCGCCCGTCGATCCGCGCCCACGGAACACGATGCCGAGCCCGAGGCCAATCCCCATCCCGCCGTACAGGCTGGCGAGCAGCGTGTTATGGGTCGGCGTTCCGATATGGCTCGTCAGCAAAACGCACAGCGGATATACGACAGAACCTACCGCGGCTTTCATGCCGAATTGGCCGCCCAGCAGCCACAAGCCCAGGAAAAACAACGGAATGTTGAGCCCCCACTGCGTAAGGGCCGGACTGATCCCGGTCAAATGCTGCACAATGGTCGAGACGCCGGATACGCCGCCGGACGCAATTTGATTCGGGTTTAAAAAAGCGTTAAAACTGGCCGCCATCACCAAAGACCCGATCACCAGCAGCGTGTATTCCATTGCCGTATGTGCGGGGCTGCCGACCCGGAGCCGTTGTTTTCTTCTCGGCACTATGCAGCGCCTCCTTTGAATTTTCGGTCAAAATCGTGGACGGCTATGCTTCCAAAACGATGCGCCCGACGCGCACGCAAGAAAAATCCTACACCGTCTCAGGTGTAGGATTTTTCTTGGACGCTTGTTGTATGCGCGTGATGCCGTCCGGCGCTTCGATTGGCCCAATACTCGTATCTTAATCGTTCGGATCCTTGCGGATTTGAAGACGCAGGTAAGCGTCGATGAACGTGTCCAGGTCGCCGTCCATGACAGCGCCGACGTTGCCCGTCTCCGCAGAAGTGCGGTGATCCTTGACCATACTGTAAGGATGGAACACGTAAGACCGAATCTGGCTGCCCCATGCAATATCGGACTGCTCTCCGCGAATTTCCGCGAGATGCTTCTCCTGCTCTTCGATTTTCTTCTCGTAGAGCTTGGAGCGCAGCATCTTCATCGCCTTTTCGCGGTTCTTGATCTGGGAGCGCTCCTGTTGGCAGCTCACCACAACACCGGTCGGTATGTGCGTAATCCGCACGGCGGAATCGGTCGTATTAATATGTTGACCGCCCGCTCCGCTGGCCCGGTACGTATCGATTTTGAGATCCTCGGTGCGGATCTCGATCTCCGCATCGTCCTCGATCTCCGGCATAACGTCGCACGACACGAACGACGTGTGGCGGCGTCCTGAGGCATCGAACGGCGAAATGCGTACGAGCCGATGCACGCCTTTCTCCGCCTTCAGGTAGCCGTAGGCGTTGAAGCCTTTGATCATTAGCGTGACGCTCTTCACGCCGGCCTCGTCGCCGGGCAGGTAGTCGAGCACCTCGACCTTGAAGTCGCGCTTCTCCGCCCAACGGCGGTACATGCGCAGCAGCATCTCCGCCCAGTCCTGCGACTCGGTGCCCCCTGCGCCGGGGTGCAGCTCCAGAATCGCATTCAGCCGATCATACGGCTGACTGAGCAGCAGCTGAAGCTCGAACGCTTCGAGCTTCTTGACCAGAGCCGCGATGCCGCCGCCAATCTCCGCGGCCAGACCGTCGTCGCTTTCCTCCTCCTCGAGCTCGACCAGCACCAGCAGGTCGTCGTACTCGCCGGAAAACGCCTGGAACTGCTCCACAACGCCCTTGATCGCGTTGAGTTCGCCGATCGTCTTCTGGGCCTTTTCGTTATCGTCCCAGAAATCCGGCGCAGCCATCTTTTCCTCAAAATCTCCGATCGCTTCGAGCTTATGATCTAAGTCAAAGAGACCCCCGTAATTCAGTTAGTCGCTTTGCCGTTTCCCTTAAATCCTGTTTCACTTCTGGTTCCAGCATGTCTTACACCTCTTTTAATCTACTTGCCGCCGGCACAGCAGCTTTGCCTATTAGCTGCCCTGACCGTGGCATTGCTTGAATTTCTTGCCGCTGCCGCAAGGGCACGGGTCGTTGCGTCCGATGCGATCGTCGCGGACCAGCGGCTTTTTGCCGGCCGCTTCGTTCTTCGGATCGACGGCCTGGCCTTCGGCTACCGCCTGGCGCTCCAGATTGCTTTGCACGTGCGCCTTCATGATGTACTTCGCGACTTCTTCCTGAATGTTCTCGATCATTTCCTGGAACATCTCGAAACCTTCAAACTGGTACTCGCGCAGCGGGTCGGTACCGCCGTATGCACGCAGATGGATACCTTGGCGAAGCTGATCCATCGCATCGATGTGATCCATCCATTTGCTGTCCACCGCGCGAAGCGCTACGACCTTCTCGAATTCGCGCATGAATTCGCCGCCGATTTCCTGCTCACGCTCATCGTAACGGGCTTTGACGAGCCCTTGGATATGCTCGATAATTTCCTCTTGTTCCTTGCCCCAGATATCCTCATCCGCCACTTGACCTTCCGTCAGCAGGTTGTTATTGACGAAATTCGCCACTTCGTGGATTTCCCACTCTTCGGGAATTTGATCTTCCGGACAATGCGCTTTGACCACGCGCTCGATAACCGAATTGATCATGCTCTCGACAACTTCGCGGATGTTTTCGGATTCCAGCAGCTCTCTGCGCTGCTTATAAATAATTTCGCGCTGCTGATTCATAACGTCGTCATACTGGAGTACGACTTTACGCACGTCGAAGTTGTTGCCCTCTACGCGCTTCTGCGCGGATTCGACGGCACGCGTGATCAGCCTGCTTTCGATCGGTTGATCTTCTTCCATGCCAAGACGATCCATCATCGCCATGATGTTCTCGGCGCCAAAACGCTTCATCAACTCGTCTTCCAGCGAGAGGTAGAATTGGGAAGAACCCGGATCGCCCTGACGTCCGGCGCGGCCGCGCAGTTGGTTGTCGATCCGTCTGCTTTCGTGACGCTCCGTACCTATAATATGCAGTCCGCCCGCATCGTGCACACCGTCGCCCAGCATAATGTCCGTACCGCGGCCGGCCATGTTCGTCGCAATCGTAACAGACCCGGGTTGTCCCGCGCGCGCTACGATTTCCGCCTCTTCCGCATGGTATTTCGCATTCAGCACTTTATGCTGAACGCCTTTTTTCTTCAGCATATCGGACAGACGCTCGGAATTTTCGATGGATACCGTACCGACCAGCACCGGCTGATTCTTTTTGTGGCGTTCCGTGATCTCTTCCACGACAGCCTTGAATTTGCCGGTTTCCGATTTGTACACGATATCCGGCAAGTCTTTTCGAATCATCGGACGGTTCGTCGGAACAACAATAACTTCCAGGCCGTAAATCTTTTTCAGCTCTTCCTCTTCCGTTTTGGCCGTACCCGTCATGCCCGCAAGCTTCCGGTACATACGGAAATAGTTCTGGAAAGTGATGGTCGCCAGCGTCATGCTCTCATTTTGCACTTGCAGTTGTTCCTTGGCCTCAATCGCTTGATGCAGCCCGTCGCTGTAACGGCGGCCCGTCATGATCCGGCCCGTGAACTCGTCGACGATCATGACTTCGTCGTCCTGCACCACGTAATCCACATCGCGCCTCATAATAAAGCGGGCCTTGAGGGCTTGCGTCACATGGTGGTTGATCGTGACGTTCTGATGATCGAACAAGTTCTCGATGCCAAAAGCACGCTCGGCCTTCGCTACGCCTTCTTCGGTCAGCGCTACGGAGCGCACCTTGATATCGATGGTGTAGTCTTCTTCTTCCTTGAGCTTCGCTACGAAACGGTCCGCCGCGTAGTAAAGATCCGTCGATTTGGCAGCTTGTCCGGAAATGATCAGCGGCGTTCTCGCCTCGTCGACCAAAATGGAGTCCACTTCGTCAATAACGGCAAAATACAGCGGACGCTGCACCATTTGCTCTTTGTACAGCACCATGTTGTCGCGCAGGTAATCAAAGCCGTATTCGTTGTTCGTGCCGTACGTGATGTCGCAAGCGTATGCCGCCTGCTTCTCTTCGTGCGACAAACTGTGCAGATTGACCCCAACCGTCAGGCCGAGGAACGTATATATTTGACCCATCTCGGCGCTGTCCCGCTGCGCCAAGTAATCATTGACCGTTACCACATGTACGCCTTTGCCCAGCAAAGCGTTCAAATAAACAGGAAGCGTCCCGACGAGCGTCTTCCCTTCGCCCGTTCTCATTTCCGCGATACGGCCTTCATGAAGCACCATACCGCCGATGAGCTGAACGTCGTAATGCCGTTTGCCGAGAACACGCTTCGCGGCTTCTCTCACTACCGCAAAAGCTTCCGGCAGCAAATCGTCCAGCTCTTCGCCTTGTTCCAATCTGTTTCTGAACTCTGCCGTCTTGCCTTTCAGCTCTTCGTCCGACAGCGGTTCAATCGTTGCTTCCAGCCCGTTGATATGGTCAACGGCTTTCAGCATCCTTTTAATTTCCCGTTCATTGGAATCACCAAAAATCTTCTTCACAAGTCCTAGCATCGGTGAACCCCTTTCCCTTGCATTCGTATCCTTAAATTGTACCAGTTTGGCGGTCCTGCCGCAACAAATGCAATGCGAATTTGGTTTTAATTCCTATTTCTTATTATTTTTTGGAAGCGTCGAAAGCATTCATCAGGAACTTCTCAACATTATCGCATGTATGCTTACTCCAGATCTAAATATCTCTTTATTACTTCTTTAATTTTTGCCTTTGTTTCATCCGACTCAATATTACCGCATTTCATACCTAATCGTTCTTTACTTATTGCTCTTATCTGGTGCGCCATAGCGATTGAATCTTTAGGCAGACCCGTTTCTTCTTTTAAATAAACTTCAATGGGATATATGTTCCTGCCAGGTTTTACAGACGTTAATGAAATAACCGTTACAATCGGCAATGCCTGATTCACTTCTTCCACCGAAATGACAAGTACAGGTCTTCTGCCGGCTTGTTCTGACCCTTGAGTCGGATTTAAATCCGCCCAGAAAATTCCCCATTGATAGCTTACCATTCAGCAGTCCCCTTCGCCGCTTCATCATCTGCAGACTCAAAGGCTTTCATGCTTTCTTGCAAATCCTTCATAAACAAAGGATCTTTCGATGCCTGGGACATTTCCGCTTTCAACATCTCTTTTTCAATTTTTTTAGAATATTGTTCAAGCGCCTCTTTAACTCCGGCATTTACAGACGGTATAACATTCTCTTTAACAAAAAACTTATATTTCTCCACCAATTCAGGCGGCAGCGTAAAAGTTACATTTTTAGGTTTGGAAGTCTGCACTTAAATCACTCCTCTTATTGCACAATATTATTGCATAATATTATTGTATATGTTTTATGTTGTTTTTAAAATGCTTTTTGGCTCAAAAAGAGAAAAAGCCGATCAGACCGGACTTCACTTCACACTGACAGTGTTGTAAAGTCCTTCATCCGTACCGGCTCGCCTGCTTACCTCAATCTTCTTCTCGCTTCCCGGTTCAAACCGGATACCGCTTCTTCATACATCTCCGTCCAATTTCCCTCAAATCGCTTAAAAACCGCCGGATATTTCTTCTTAGCCCTGAGGATGCCCGCGGCAAACTCTTCTTTCATCGTCTTCATTTGAGCCAGCTGCCCCTGCGACAGTTGTGCTCTTATTTCGTCCAGCGTATCAAAATCCCTCAAGCCCTCATAAAACCATTCGATCGCATACAGTGCAACCAGCGGAAATAAATCCATATCTTCTTGCATGCGTTCGACTTCCTTCTTTACTTTCGCCAACTCCTGAACATCGCGGCGGGCTTCCCGAATCTCAGGCTGCTGCGGCTCAAAATAACAGGCTAAATCGGCGTATATTTCCGCTTCACGAAAGCGGTTGACGTCGTAGAAGCTTAGAAATTCCATCAATAGTGAGGCAGATACATACACTCGGTCTTCTTCCTCTTGAACGGATTTAAGGAATCTCTTTACGCGTGTCTGAACCTTGCCCCATAAATTCCATTTTTCCGCCTCCATCATCGAGTTGATCCAATCGATAAATTTCAGCAAATCCTCCGGTGTTTGAGATTGTTCGTCAGGAATAGCCGCTTCTGCGAGCAGCCATGCTTCCTCAGCCCGATCCAAATTCACGTAAGAGAGTAATATATTTCTTCTTAAAATATCAATTTGTTCCGGATACGCTTCTTTCGCTTCCAGAAGCTCCTCAAGCGCCTCTTGCGCCCTATCCTCTTCCAGAAGAAGCTTTCCCTTCAGCGAGGCTACAATCGCCTTCTCTTCATCAGTCGAAGCCAGGTCGCGTCCCAGACTAAACTGATGTTGGAAAGTCACCTCGTCCCCTTTCATAAGAGAGGCTTCCCCCAGCCCCAGGCATACGGACAAATTATCCGGCGATATTCGCTGCGCCTGTCGGAATAGTTCAACCGCTTCGTCCCAGCGCTCCGATTCCATCTTTTCCATCGCTTCGTCTACAATATTCTCCAGATTGTCCCCATACTTGCGAAGCAAGTCATATTCTTTACGTTTGATGGGGTCTTTCAGAGTCTCATAGGCTCCGCGAATTTGTTGAAACTGTTCCGGGTGCGTTTCCGGAGGAAAAGCTTTAACCTTCTCGATATAAGCCTTTTTGATTGAAGCTTGAGTTGCATTGGCGCGAATTCCAAGAATTTTGTAGTAGTTTTCAATTTTCGTTTTCGCCTTCGCTTTCTTCCGCGCAGGCCGCTTGGTTGCTTCCATACGTGATTCCTCCTACATTTCCAAATCAATAAGAGCGTCTGTTGCTTGATCTACAGCTTGCTCCAAACGTTCGGCATTATCATCTTGCAAGGCTTGTTCGAGAGCAGCAACGATCTCCTGAGCTGCCGCACGGCCCGGCTCATCAAGTTTCAACTGCAAGGCTGCTGCACGATCCCTCAACGTGACAGCCTGATTGCGGAGCTCGGAAGGAGAGACGGTTTCATATTCGTCTACTTCCTCATCCAACTCACTGTCCGCCATCAAATCAAGCAGATCCCAATCTTCGTCGTCTTCATCGACCTCTGGTTCTGAGTCCGCGACGTCTTCAACCGTTGCACTCCAGAGGCTCTCCAGTTTAGACAAGCTCTCTTCATAGGCGGCCTGAGAATCGCGCTGCAAAGCGTCCTGCACGGAAACAGTCATTGCTTTCCCTGTGCTGACGCATTTGGAAGATACTTCGAGAATACCGTTCAAATTGTATCGGAATGTTACTTCAATTTCTTCATTCGCATTCCGGTTCTCCGGAATACCTTCCATGAGGTAGTCTCCCAAAGGATGGTTATGTTTCACCCATTCGTGTTCACCCTGATAAATCTCAATGGACACAGCGGTTTGGCCAGGGGCAGCCGTATAAAACCTCTCCGACCTCGTCACGGGAATCGTCGTATTGCGGGGAATGATGGGCACGAATCCGCCGGGCTTCATCCTCCCCAGCTTGCCCTCTTTTAACGCTGCAACTCCCATCGAGAACGGGGCGACATCGGTAGCAATAAGTCCGCTGCTTGACAAGGCCCCGGACTTGAGCCCAGCCTGAACGGCAGCTCCTAACGCTACGGCTTCATCGGGATTCACGTCAGCGCGCGGCTTTTCCCAAAGTAGTCGGCAATCAGCTGATGCACCCGAGGTATCCGGGTAGAACCGCCTACCAGCAGTACGTGGTCAATATCCTTCCCGGACAACCCTGCATCGGCTACGACTTTGCGGACGCTGTCTAACGTTTCGGACAGCAAATCCTCAATGAGGCTTTCCAATTGTTCACGGCGAACTCGGACGAACAAGCCTATTGGCTTGTTTTCCTTGATCGTGACCAACGGGAGCTCCACGTTCGATTCGGACTGCGCGGACAACTCCATCTTCACCCTCTCCGCTTCCTGTTTCAAAAGCGCTTTGGCGCGAATATCGAATCGAGGATCTACACCGTGCTGAGCGATCATTTGTTCCGCGAACCAATCCACAAGCCGCCAATCAAAGTCCTCGCCGCCAAGGTGGCGATTGCCCGCAGAAGCTTTCACCTCGAGAATGCCGCTCATCATCTCCACGACCGAGACATCGAACGTCCCGCCACCCAAGTCGTACACGAGAATGTGGCAGTCCTCATTCAGATTTTGCAGTCCGTAAGCCAGTGCGGCAGCCGTCGGTTCGTTAATAATCCGCTCCACCACGAATCCGGCTAATTCACCGGCCTCCTTCGTCGCTCTCCGCTGTTCATCCGTGAAATAAGCGGGAACCGTTATGACGGCTTCTTTTTCTCCGTCTCCATACAGAGCATCGGCAAAACCCTTAAGCTCTTTAAGAATCAAAGCGGAAATCTCTTGCGGCAGCAGCTCCCTGCTTGCCAAAGGAATACGTTCGCTTTCGCCCATCTTTCTTTTCACAGCAGCGATCGTACGATGAGGCATAGCGACGAGCGCATCGCGGGCATCCTTGCCGACGATTGCTTTCCCCGACAAATCAATCATAACAACCGAAGGAATGATGGTATCGCCTTGAGAGGAAGGAATGAGTTCCGGTTTTCCATTACGTATGTAAGCAATGGCTGAATTTGTTGTCCCCAGGTCGATTCCTACAATAGGGCGAAATCCGTTATTGGTATTAGGTTCTGTCATTGCGTATCTCCCTCTCTCACCGTTATTACTTGAGCCTTGCGCAGCAAACGGCCATCCGCATGAAGATAACCCCGCTTAATGACTTCAACAACTTCGTAAGCCACATACTGTCTGACCTGATCTTTGGCTCTCTGGATCAATTCGGCCACGGGTACGGTCTGTAACGATTCTGCATGCCGGGGATCAAAGCTCCGTCCACGCACATTGATTTCATTAACGCCTAACGTCGCAAGAACCGCGATGACCTGATCCGCCCAACTAATCATCAGTTGCTCCCACGCCGACTGTTCCTTACCATGTAGTTGGGCAATCGCGTAATCCAGTTCATCCAACCAACTGATCAGCGCCCCAATAGTTCTTTGTTCCTTATGCTCGAACTGCTTGATGACAGACTGGGCCTGCTCATAAGTGGATTGCCAGCCTAGCAGTCCATCCACATTTTCGGACAATCGCTCCACTTTCCCCAAGACATCCTGGCTCGTTTTATATTGCAAGCGAGTCAGCTTATTCAATTGGTCACCCAACTCAGTTACCCGGGTATGGAGGTTTTCCATTAGCGGATCTTCCTGCTTCCTATTCCAAAACTTCCAGCTCATTTCCTGATTCTCCTCTATACACATAATGCCTTCATTATACCATCTTGACTAATGGAAAAAAGCCTGATCCGGCCGCGGCCGAACCAAGCTTCAATTCATATTTGTATGGTATGAGTTCAATTATTGGGCCGGCTCGATTAAGCCGTATTTGCCGTCGTTGCGCTTATACACCACATTCACTTGATCCGTATCCATGTTGGAAAATACAAAGAAGCTGTGACCCACCATGTTCATCTGCAGGATGGCTTCCTCGACATCCATCGGTTTCAGCGTGAAGCGCTTGTTGCGAACCAGTTCAAAATCGTCTTCTTCGTCCACATAAGCCGATGACGTATCGACTTTAAACAAATCCCGCTTGCCGCCTTCCTGGCGAATTTGCCGGTTGGCTTTCGTCTTGTGCTTGCGAATTTGACGTTCCAGTTTGTCTACAACCAGATCAATCGATGCATACATATCGTTATTCCGTTCCTCTGCCCGCAGCAGCACGCCTGATAGCGGGATCGTCACTTCAACCGCCTGATAACCTTTCAGAACGCTTAAAGTCACATACACATCGGAGGTAAGGGGAGCTTCAAAATACCTTTCTAGCCTTCTCAATTTCTTCTCGACGTAGTCCCTGAGGGCATCAGTTACTTCAAGGTTTTGTCCACGAATGCTAAAATTCATTGTGCATCTCTCCCTTCTACTACATTATACTACATTCCAGCCCATCTTTAAAATTCCTTCATATTTCGTTCTTGTTTTATTTTTATACAAAATATTACTCAGATGAGAGACATCAGGGAACCGACCAAAAACGCCGAGTCATGCTGATTCGGCGTTTGCGGGAAGGAAACTTTTCAAGTGCAAAAAAAGCCCTCAATCCTTTTGGAAAGAGGGCTTTATCGATTAATAGCATATTCTTTTACGGAGTCGTAACCGTGTATTCGCTAACTTCATAAGTCAAAATCTTATTAAAAATCACATAATCTTTCCTGCTACTGAAAGGCCCCTTGTTGTTATCATGCTTATTAATTGCATAAGATGCTGTGCCTGTTCCAGCAGATTTAGCTTCAAACCAAGAAATGAAAGCATTTACTTCTTTCATGGATAGATCGAACTCTTTTTCAAGACCAGTGTCTAGTGTGATTGTTAGAATAGCTCTTCTGTTATCATTGCTCGGAGGCACTTGTCCACCAGAAACTGTGAGTTTTTCCACGCTACCTGTGGCTGAAAGAGATGTGGTACTTCCACCAATAACGTAAAAATTCCCGTTTATATTTGCTGATCCATGAAGATATCTTGCATTAACCACACTTGGTTCTGTTGACCAAGTATTTGTCTCTAAATTATATGCCTCAACTGTATTTACTACTCCTGAAGCATTTGCTCCGCCTATTGCATATATTTTCCCTGCATAAACCTCCGCACTAAGAGCGCTTCTAGGAGTAGGCATATAAGATTGTGTACTCCATTTATCATTTATTGGATCATACTTTTGCATAATAGAGTAAATGGCACTAGCTTGATTATTTTTTCCACCGACTAAGTAAACACTATCACTTACTACAACTGCAGCTGCTCCGGTGTTTACCAATGGCATTTTAGACTTATATGTCCAAGTCTCAGAGACAGGATCATACACAGCTACTGTGTCAATCGAAGTATATGTATTCCCATAACCACCAAAAATATAAATTTTATCATTATACACAGCGGAGGCTGCTGCACCTAATACAAAAGGCATGTCTGCTTTCTTTGTCCAAGTGTCAGTAGTAGGGTCATAGACTTCAACTGTGCTAAGTGCTTCTCCACCACTCCATGATTGTAAATTTCCCGTATATCCACCCATTATATATATTTTATTATTTATAACTGCTTTAACTGCATAACCTCGGGCTTTCGACATACTTGTCTTTATAGACCATGTATTTTTAGTTGGATCGTATACCTGTACATCTGAGTATGCAGTAGATCCATTTGCACCACCTATTGAGTATATTAATCCATTTACTTGAACGACCATTGACCCTGTCCTTGGATTGGTCATTTCCTTTTGCTCAACCCAAGTCTGTTCAGAAGCAAAAACAGAGGAAATAGGAGCTACTAGGAAAATCATCATAGTTAACAGAATAATCGAAACAAGTTTTTTCAATACAATCTCTCCTTTATTTACTTATTCGATCATAATCATACATTTATTATAAAATCTTGTCTAAACATATGGTGGAATATTTTGAAAATTTTATTTTTTTAAATCAAACAACCAAATATTTAAAATTTTTCATGTGAAAGCAAAAAAAAGCTGCAGCGGAATAAGCGTGCAACGAAGGCTTTTGGCCTCTGTTTATCAAAGTAATGAAAAATCATTCTTAGATGAACAGGGGTTTCTTTATGCGTCCTAAAAATAGATTATTCCTGAAAAAAACATATACTTTCGTCACGAAATGTCCAACTGTCCACATTGTGAATCAAAAATAGTTCGAGCCCCTACTGTTCGAAAAAAAAATTGCTAAACTTCAAGGGGTCATCTTCGCTTGGAGTATGTCCTACCGCTGCCCAAATTCGCAATGCACTCATTCAGAAGCCCTCAGATGAACTGAATCGCCGCGGCGTCAAAACGACCGATCGTAACAGTGCTGGAATAGCAGATTAAATAAAAATGTACTTCGTAGAAGGTTCAGAAAAGATCCTGTAAAGTACCTTTAAGAAATTGAAAACAAGCATAGTATGCTGGTTATTCCGCTATAGAAAAAAAGGCTGAGGATTTTATCCTCAACCTTTTCTACGGTCAGCCCCATGCATCCACAGGGCTTCATTTCTGTTTGTATTCAAGCGGCTCTCTCAGCCGGATGATTAAAGTTTTGTCACGTTTGCTGCTTGCGGGCCGCGTGCGCCTTCTACAATATCAAACTCTACGGATTGACCTTCTTCTAAAGTTTTGAACCCATCGGATTGGATAGCGGAGAAATGTACGAATACGTCTCCACCGTCTTCGCGTTCAATGAAGCCATAGCCTTTTTCTGCGTTAAACCATTTAACTTTACCTTGCATTGCAGCACAATCCCTTCATTTTCAAATAAATGTAAGCCCTTACTTAACGAATATACCACTCGATAGATTGACATGTCAATTTATATGTACAAAATTTTTAGAAAATTCGCGTATTCACATTTCCTTAACATCGAATTTTGTCGTGAAAGCTTGTTTTCATTAGTTATTCACAAAATTATACACATTATCCACAGG
This sequence comes from Paenibacillus sp. sgz302191, assembly GCF_057749925.1. Classification (NCBI taxonomy): domain Bacteria; kingdom Bacillati; phylum Bacillota; class Bacilli; order Caryophanales; family Paenibacillaceae; genus Paenibacillus; species Paenibacillus sp. sgz302191. The sequence continues at coordinate 46,092 of NZ_JBYLHY010000028.1, read as the reverse complement.
TTCGTGATGAGGTTATTCACAACAAATTGGCATGAGCCGGATGAGTTGTGCACAATGAAATCACACTACTACATCGGGACATTTCTTTACCCACAGATCTTGTTTAAGTGTGTCAAATCGCTCTCTGTATGATATACAGAATTAATGCCGCGATACCTTTAGTGACCCATAAAAAATAAAGCCTCAAGGAATATTGATCCCTGAAGGCTTTAATTAGAGCCATTTCGTTTTCCTAGCCTGGATTTTACTTGCTCTGATAGATATCCATAATACGCTTATTGAGATCGCCGCATAAGGTTGGCCAGTAAAATTCCTCATAAGCATAATCTTGAATATGTTCGCACGTCCACTTTAGCTTTACCTTATTTTCACAGCTCATGACCAATGCTTCAGCCAGCTTAACGACGCTATCTACAGGGAAAATCTTCCCGTACATCTCGTTATTTGTAATATCCCGGCTTGCAGGAAGGTCAGAAGCCACTATAAAGCAACCATTCTTCGCAGCTTCCGGAAAAACTAATGGAAAGCCTTCGTCCCTGGACGGCAGACAGAACACTTTAGCTTTTCGATAAACATGCTCAAGCCGATCCCGATCCGATATAGGGCCCACAAATTCGATTCGGTCCCTCAGATCTGGATTTCGTAAGAAAAATTGATCTATATAGCTCTGGAACTTGGGCTCTATTCCTCCAACTAATTGAAGCTTCCAATCGGGCAAAGACCCCCTAGCCATCTGAAAAGATTCCAGCAATAATTCTGTTGCTTTTTGAGGCGTTCCCAACCGTCCGACAGTTAGAATAGTATTATCTTTATATTCATAAGGAATTTTTTCACGAATTCCATTATCGTAGAAGCCATTAGCGGAATGCACAATAGGCACAGGCCAAGCAGCGTTGATTTTCTCTTTGATGGACCTGCTTTCCACTGTAATTATGTCGCACAGTTTTAATAATCTAAAAACGTCATCGTTAAATTTCTCATGCACAATTCCAGATGGGGCGTCTAGTTTTAATAACACAATCCCTTTAGGATTTAAATGCTTATACAACGCAATCCATTTTAACGAATACTCCGTCAAGTGATAAACTTGCAATACATCTATATTCCTGGCTTGTTCATTAATATAAATAAGGCCGTTTGTAGCGAAGTTATCAGTTATCTTCCCTACCAGTTCCGTGCGAATCGTCTTTGATATATTCGGTTCATAACACGCAATCCAAGCCTCATAATGATAATGCTTCTGTAAGATGTAAGGAATCATTCCTACATCTTTTGTGAGGTGAAAATCTTGCGCATCCGGGAACAAAGTGCAAAAATTTAAAGTTGTTTTCATTTTTAATTTTACTCCAGATTAAGTGATGGTATCCATGAGAAGATCACTTTCATGAGAAAATTGGACGCATTTTTTCCTTTGGTACTGCAAACAATATTGTTTCAAAGCTAAGTATTGTACTATGATTCAATAAGTAAATGTAGTCTTCACAAAGTTGAGCAATAAACTCAGGTACATCTTGAAAATCACTTATTTGATGATATAGTGAAATAGCGAGAGTAGGGCGGAATTTGCTAATGGTGTTAACTGCCCCTTGCAGAGCTTTCATTTCAGCGCCTTCAACATCCATTTTTATGAAATCCACTTGTTCCAATCCATATTTAATTACCAAATCATCAATAGTCAAAGTTTGAACCGTTTGATCACTATTACCAAACGGTTCCATACTAACAAGGCTTGCGCCCCCACGGTCCACATAGTAAGCGGATTGATTGGATTCATTCCATACTGGATTCGGAACAACAGTGATTCGATTCTTTAGTTCGGGGTTCAAATCTAAATTACGATAAAGAATGTTCAAATTACTCGGAATAAACTCCATGGTGTAGACTTTTCCGCGTTGTCCGACTTCGTTCGCAAAGTACAACGCTGTGTCTCCCCAACAGCCCCCGCAATCAATGACAATATCATCCTCCAGCGCTTTGATATGCATTGAGGAGCTATGATGTTCATACTGTTTCGTCACAAAAATATGATGAATTCCGGGCGCAGCATTATACATCTGTATAGGAATACCTACGCTGTTTAAATTATAAATCTGTAAATACAATTTTTCATAAGCAGTAATTAACGTGTCTTGGGAAACAACCCAACCTCTGATCTTCTTTCTCTGTTCCCAGTATTTTGTATTATTTAGTGGAAGTTGAAGCTTCTGATTGCCTAAAATACGAAAAGTTAACACTTTTAAAAGTAAGTTTTTGGAATTTTCGTCGTGTAGAAGATTGAAGAGTCGAGATAAACCCTCGATATGTTTTGCAATAGCTTTACGTTCAGAAAGGACATCAATAATTTGAACATTCTGAATGGGGTGCTTCATCAAGTCCATGTACTCAATATCAACATTGTATTTATAATGATTAGGAAAATTCGAGTACACCTCTTTAAGCAATAAATATAAAAACGAATCAGGTTCCCTGTTTGTCTCCCATGCATCCGATAATTGGTACTTTCTTTCAACTTCTTCGAGATACTTATTTAAATCTGGAACTAACTCGGGTTTTTGAGAATAGTCGATTGCTATCGATAACATGTACTTAGCTTGCGAATCCTTACCTGCTTGAAACAAAATAAAAGCTAAATTGAATAACAAATCTGAGTCTATCGGATTCAACAGTAATCCAATTTCCGCGACTTCTTCCGCCTTTGCCAAATCATTTAAATGGAAAAATAGTGTCGACTTAATAGAGTAGATTTCAGGATCATTTAACACAACACGTTCTAATTCCTCAATGAGGCGCATGGATTCATTCAAATGTCCCCTTTGAATAAGCTCCGTAATCCTTTGTTTTATAGTGATTAATTGCTGATTAATATCTTGCATCTCGCCACGCCCCAACTAATTAAAGTTATAAAGATTACTACCAATCATCTTAGAGGACACATGCTACTTATTGTAGAATGCATATATGCAATCAATAACTTTATCAATATCTTGTTCCAGCATATTATAATATAATGGCAATCTAATTATTCTGTTGCTTTCACTAGTAGTAAATTGATCCGTATCTGAGAATTCCCCATATTTTTGCCCTACTTCAGTTGTGTGTAGAGGCACATAATGGAAAACCGCCGCAACTCCTCGATCTTTTAAAAATTGTATCAAGTTGCTCCTTTCTTCCAAATTCCGGGCTTTTATATAGAACATATGAGCATTGTGCTTACAATAAGCGGGGACGGTAGGTAGTGATAGGATCTCCAAATCATATAGTGGCTTTAGCTGAACAAAATATCTATTCCAAATAGAGAGACGGTTATCATTAATTTCCTCAGCTTTTTCCAACTGACCGAATAAAAAAGCAGCGTTCAGTTCGCTTGGAAGATACGAAGAACCTATATCAACCCATGTATATTTATCTATCTGTCCCCTAAAAAAACGTGACCGATTGGTTCCTTTTTCTCTTATAATTTCTGCTCGCTCATAAAGTGATTGTTCTTGGAATAGGATCGCTCCGCCTTCTCCACATTGCAAGTTTTTTGTTTCGTGAAAGCTGAAACAACCCATGTGGCCAATGGTCCCCAAATATTGACCCTTATATTGGCCCATGATGCCTTGAGCAGCGTCTTCTATCACCATTAGTTTATATTTTTCAGCCAAATGCATGATCGTGTCCATCTCACATGAGACGCCTGCGTAATGGACCGGAATGATTGCCTTTGTTTTTTTTGTAATGGCTTGCTCAATTAAATTTTCATTCATATTAAGGGTGTCAGGGCGTATGTCTACAAATTTTATTCGCGCCCCTCGTAAAACAAAAGCATTAGCCGTTGAAACAAAGGTATAAGAGGGCATAATAACTTCATCCCCAGGTTCTATGTCAGCCAATAAGGCCCCCATTTCAAGCGCATGTGTACACGAAGTTGTTAACAATGTCTTATGCGAGCCAAACTTATGTTCAAGAATCCCGCTGGCCATTTTTGTAAAGTATCCATCCCCCGATAATTTTCGGTTTTCAATGGCTTTTTTTATGTATTTTTCCTCGTTTCCCGTCACTGCAGGGACGTTAAAAGGAATCATAATTGTCTCCATCCCCAAATAAAATTTGCTGCATCCGGACCTGTGTGGAATAATAAATCTAATATCGTTACGTAGTGGTCAAAAGGTGGATGTATCTGAGGGTATACAGGGTATCCTGTATAATTCTTATAGATTAACTCTATCCCATTGTCAAAAAATGTTTGATCTGTTATATAGGTTTTTGCAGCAGGACCGGACACATAGACATCCGATTCAACAAGCTTTAATAAATTGATAAGTCGATCAAGCTTTGCGCCTTTTAAATTGTACTCTCGAGAATCTGAGAATTCAGTCTTGCACCCTAGGAAATCTTTTGAAATGACCTTTATAAGATATTGATTTAATTCCGATAAATTCATCCACTCTTTTTCCAGGTACACATTTTCAAGAAAATCTTTATATCTTTTGAAGAATGGAGCTCTAGAATAGTTAGCCTTAATAGTATAAAAATGTTTTTGGGCCCATCGTTTATTTTCGAGCGTAATTTCACATATCAATTTATCATTATGAGAACCGATTGGGATAGTTAACCATTGAGAACCTTGCTGTGACTTTATTTTATTACGGTTTCTCCAGTCGTTCTTGGTATATTGCACATCATCATAAAAAATAAATAGATCAACGTCGTTGATTATGTCAAAATATCCTTTCCAAGGAATATAATTTGATTGGATTATTGCAATTTTTCTCATAATACACCTATTATTTATAATGAATTTGGGAGATTCGGCCCCCGATTCGAGTTCCAGCATATAAATTGCTATAGTAATACGAATCGAACCCGGATTTTTCCATATTGTCAGCAATTAAATCGACATCGTATTCGACCCTTTTTAAATAAATTTTTCCATATTCGAATATTGCATACGCTGCTCTCCAATCACCATCTCTTGGTTGCCCAACAGACCCTGGATTACAATAAATTTTATCGCCCAATTCCGCCAACACTTGCACATGAGTATGACCAGAAAAAAAATAGGTTTCTTTTTTATCGGCAAAGTATTCAATTCTTAGTTCATATAAGTACTCATCCAATGAATCATTCCAGCCTCCATGCACCATGCTGATATCATTATGAGCAATATGTTCAACTGCATTCGTCAACCATTGTAAATTTTCATTTGTTATATTCGATCTTTGGAAATCCAGGCACCTATTAGCACTATTGGAACGAGGGCAGGGCGAATTATGAGCTAAATAATAATCATGATTACCCATCAGATTCACAACGTTACGATCCCGCAATAAATCAATACATTCATTAACCATGCAATAATACCCTGCAACATCGCCTAAAGAAATAATTTTCTTGCATTGCAAATGATCAATCTCATTCATTACGGCCTTTAATGCAGGGTAATTTCCGTGTATATCCGAAATAATCGCTAACATAGTGTTATCCTATCTTCAATATATCTTTGAGCGGAACCGTTTTTGATTTCCCGAATCGCAGGTATTTTACCTTCCAAGTAGAATTCAATACTCATCTCTGCTTCATTGAAACCGAAAGCACTTCTTAACGAAGTTGACGATGAAATTCTAGGATTAATTTCCAAAAGCAAAAATATCCCTGCTTTTTTTCTAAATTGGAAATTTGTCGGTCCTATTGGTTGGAAGACCTGACTTAAGCGCTTTACAAGATTTTCAAGTTCACTAATATGGCAAACTTTAGCCTTAGAAGTAGCTCCTTCACCACTTAATTTTCTCTGCAGTGTTATTTGCTGACAGATTGTTCCATCCCCTAAGCCGAAAGCACCAACAGTATATTCCTCTTCTTCGCTTCCAACAATCTCCTGAACCATAAAGTTATCTCTCAATTTATTCTTCCAAAAAGTAAATTCGTAATCTGAATATACTCTTTGTATTCCCTTTGAAGCGTAAGATCGCCTTGGTTTCACTAGCATAGGCACATTCAATTTTTCCGATAATTCAGTAAATTCACCTTCGACGTAGGAATTAATAACATCAAATTCATTTTGAATTAATTTTTGATGTGTTAACCATTTATCCGATGCTATATCTATTAACTCAAATCGGTTTAATACAATTTTAACATTCAAACCTTCGAATTTATCGAATTCTTTTGCTAAACGAAAACCATCTTGCTCAATACCTGGTATAATTAAATCAATCTTGTATTTTTTTACTATTTTTTCAATAAATATAGGATATTCTGGGGCATTTGCTGGAACAGCTTTTTCAAAAAAATCGCACCATTGTTGCCCAACTGCGTCTTCATAGATATCCATGCCTACGATGTTCACAGAGTACTTGGAATTTCTTAAAGATTTTATAATTCCGTATCCTATAATTGCTCCAACCCCTGTAACTAATACATTAAACATTGGTTATCCCTCCATTTCGAAAGTGTTCCTTAATCAACGTCAATCCAGCCCTCATATCAGTTTGAGGTTCATAATGTATCTGTTGATATAGGTCTATATCGTCAGGAATAAAAATTTCGGGAATACTAGGTTTATCTTCTAAAAATTTTACTGATCCAGTACCCTCAAAAATTTCCAATGCAAGTTCGGCGATTGTGCTTAATTTATAATTTTGAGGATATATACATGGGTATACTCCAATTATTTTGTTTTCAACAACCCGCTCAATAATTTCTACTAAATCACTTACGTATAGATAATTTCTAACCACATCTTTTTTTCCGAAGATCTCAATGTCATTTCCTTGCTGGGCACAATTAACAAAGTGATAGAGTAGCTTTTGATGTTTTTGAGCCTCCCCCATTTCATCATAGATTTGAGAAGGCAATAAAGCCGTATAGCGAATGCCCTGATTTTTGCAAATAAATTGCAAATTCTCATGTCCATGTTTTTTCGAAAGCCCATAAGAACCGAAATATTCATTTTCAACACAATCATAAGCAGAGAGGCTAGATATATATACGATCTGATCGCACCCAATTTTAGAGGCTAATAATCCAACTTTTAAAGATCCTACAGAATTTATTATTTCATTTGTTATTGTTTCTTCACCTGTATTTCCTAAAAAACTGGCAGCACAATGAACAATTACGTCTACTTTTTCTAATAAAGAATAATTATTTAATAAACTAATCTCAGTTTCATTTAAATCAATAAAAACATCTGAACGGTCACTTCGACCACATGTAATTACTTCATGTTTAATGCAAAGTGCATCGTTTAATCGTCTGCCTATCATAGATGTGTGACCGACAATCATGATTCTCATATTCTTATTCCACCTTTAGTTCCATAAGAATACCCACGCTCAATTCCGGATAATCAATTCCGGCTTCCAGCATAGCATGCAACACTTCTCTCGATAAACCGAGCTGCACAATTTGACTTGTGGTAATAGGTTTTAACAAAAGACCTTCAACAGTTTTAACTTTGAACCCTGTATTCTCGACAAGCTCCGTTAAAGTTTTGACACTGAAAAGCCTTTGGTGTCCTAGCGCTTTATCAGCCTCAGACAGGGCTGTTAAATCGCTAATCATTCCAGCAAAATAACCAATTCGTTTATTCAAAGCCTCATAATTAGGAACACTGACAAAAATAGATCCATCCGGTTTTAAAAATTGTTTATATTTCTTCAATATCAATTCGGGATCATCAACATGCTCCAATATGAAGCCCATTACAATAACATCAAACTTTTCCGTTGTGTCAAATTCTTCAAAGTATGAATGTAAAATGTGTACATTCTGCTTTCCATGTTTCTCGTGGAATTTTTTTATAATCTCTGTTGACCCTTCGATAACTAGATAGCGCTCGAAATGTTTACAAAACTGTACAGTCGCATAGCCATGCCCGACACCAAGCTCTAGTAGGCTCTTCTTTCCTTCCACTAGATTTAAAATTCTACCAGGATACCAATTTATAATTAGGTCATTATCAAGAGCATATAAGAAGGTATCTTCATATGCCTCTGCATATTTATCCAATTGATTTGTCATTATATACTCCCAATATATAGAATATTACTTTCATTTGTTTACGGACTTAGAACCGGCTTTCTAGGCCGGGCGTTTATTGAAAACAAACTATCCTTTCAGGTTCGTTCACGCGAAAAGCGATGTTCCACCCGCATAACTTTCCCTTAATTCCCATTTCATTTAACAAGAACAAAACGTAAATATTTATAAAGATCATCGCTCAGCGGAGAGATTGATCTTAGATACTCATCAACTGATTGCGCATCTTCAAAGGATTGACCATGCATAACCGAACCTTGACCAAGAAACCATTGAAATGAAATTTCACATTCGCTGAATCCTATTTGCATAGCATCCTGTTTAAACTGATAGGGCTCAATACCACCTAAAATATTTTTTATATATTCCGCTTTATTGAATGTATCTTTGTTGATTCCGTATTCCTTTTCTACCTTTACATCTGTATATAATACCGATGCAACTTCTTTTACAACAATATCTGACAATCCGGATTTAACATCTGATTTATCAAGCCTATTTATTTTTTCCCAAAATAATTTATTTGGCTCTAAATCAACATAAAAAATACCTCCCGGTCTCAACACTCGATAAGCTTCCTTCAAAATCGCAACATAATCCTCAACATGATGTATAAAAGAATACGCTGTAACCATATCAAAATATTCTGCTTTGAATGGAACTGCATCAGCTGATGTATTATGCAGCGTTATGTTGCCATTCGATGTATCGACTTTATCCAGCATAGCTTGCGTAACATCAACGCCATGAATCTCTTTAAACAAATCCTTTGCAAGGTCAATTATAAATCCGGTTCCACATCCCATATCCAAAAGCTTTGCCGCATTTTCAGGCCGTAGCTGTATTAAGTTATTTCTAACCTTAGCTTTATTCTCTGGTTTAAAATGAGGCTCTGTATGATAGGTATCGGCAACAATTGTATGAACCTCAATATTTGCATTAATAATCTCTGAACTCATCCTGATCTCCCCTTCTACGCATAACTATTCTTGATTTGGTTTATATAGACGATCTTCATCTCGAACAAAAAATTGTTCCATGCTCGTTGGCAATCTAGTATCAAAGCCGATGATTCTACGTGCTTGTGAGTTTAACTGATCAGATATGGCTTCTGGAATACACCGCACCCAATCCATCCTTTGTTTCATATATGGCCGACAAGCATTCATTGTTAATGAATGCCTCCAATTGTCTGTCTTATTTACCCCCGCACGGTGCCATACTCTCGCATTAATAACAATTATCGAACCTTTTGAACAAGTCAACTGTTCACAGTTTTTTTCAAAGTACTCCTCGGTAGGTACTGCAGTGCTATTATGTGATCCTGCTAGAACTTTTGTTGCGCCATTTTCAACCGTAAAATCATCTAATATCCACATGACTCCAACATTCGTCGCGTAATTTGGAATATGTCTCGGACAATCTACATGCAATCTACTTCCATAATTATCACCATGTGGAGGTAAAGAGGATGAAGTATAAGCGTACATAATCCAGTATTCCCCAAGAACAGCCCCCATTAACTTTTGCAGCCTTGTATCCTCTAATAATTTTCCAAAAGCCAGATCCTGACAAAGCAGATCATGAATTAGATATTTATCTAAAATACTACGTTCAGTACCAGCGGGCTTGTATTCCTGAATAGCCTTCATTAGCCTTTCTTTTAAGATTTCACATGAATTGTGATCTAAAAAATTTTCAAATACACTGTATCCTTTAATTTGCATATTGTATTGGTGTTCCTCTAACATCGAAGCAGAGATATCATTTAAATTCATCCTATTTTCCTCCAATTTTTTATAAAAATACGTTTTGCTTAATTATTCGGTAAGGAAATAAACTCTTTCACTGCTTGAACAATATAATCTTCTAGATTATTTTGGATAATAACATGGGACATGTTCAAATTGCTATAAAATTCTACGATGTGCAAACATGTTGCGATGTATTTAGACAAGCTCATTCTATAATCTTTCGGATCATTTAAGAAACCATCTTTCCGGGCATCTTGAAAAAGATTGTACCAATTAGAAATATTATAATAATAATAATTAGGATTATCTTGAGCTTGATCGCTGTGTCGACGGAAATAGCTTAGCGGTTCCGCAATATAAACCCCTTTCCCTTGAGCAAGGAGTTCAATCCACACAGCCAGATCGATAAGACAATTGTACCAATGATCCGTATCTTTGTATGTACCATAGTATTGAATATTACTTTTCCTAAACAAAACAGTTGTGGGCTCGCCAATAAGATTAATCATGTTTCTCAGAACATAATTTCCCAATTCTTTGCCGTCAATAATTGTATCCGTGTTAAATAATTTGGCATTATAAGCTTTCTGAGGAAGAGGTCGTCCATTTTCATCAATTATTTCTCTGTATGAAGTCACTAAGGTTATGCTAGGATCCGCTAAATAATACTCTATCATGCGTTCTATCTTCTCAGGATGAAATAAATCGTCATCCATTAAAAAATTTACATACTCTCCTTTAGCAAGTTTAAAACATTGAATAAAATTTTCCCTTTGTAACGAGGGTTCGTTTTTAATGTAAATAATATGCTTATGATTTTGCAGATAAGGCTGTAGCATTTCCTTTACTTCATCATTCGTGCTGTCGTCACTAATAATTATTTCTATATTTCTATAGGTCTGATTTAACACGCTTTGCAAAGCCAATTCTAAATAATGCGGCCTATTGTACGCGGGAATCAATACGCTGACCAGAGGCTGCTCCTGCTTAATAGCCTCCTCTATTTCTTCCAGTTTCTCATGCAGTAGCCGATAGTAGTCTCGGCTCTCTTGATAAAGCTCCCCCACCCTGTCTTCCTCATTCAATTGCCGCTCAATCTGGTTAAAATAACGGATAGCGTTGCTTATAGCTTTATGATAGTTTTCTTTGTCGGCAAAGAAACCCTTGTAGGGGCTCTCCAGCACTTGATGAGCAAGATCGCATAGTCCGCCGATGAGCATTTTTTTCGATTGAAGTTGCTGCTCTCCATGTTTACGGTAATAGCTGAGTGTCTCTGCGATATATACGGTTTTGCCTTTAGCTTGCAGGTTGCCCCATGAGGCCATGTCTACGTTACATATATATTTTCTGCCGCGGAAACACCCGAAAGGTTCTTCCAAGTCTTGCTTTCGAAACAAAACAGTTGTCGGCTCACCGATAAAATTTAATACTTGGCCCAGCATCAGTTCCCCGGCCTCGATTCCATTTATAACGGTATCTGTATCAAAAAGACGAGCGGTAGCTTGAAGCTGCCCTGCGTATTTGCCACTATCGTCAATTAATTGCCTATGTGAGGTAACGAGCGTGATCTCCTGTTCGGTATCTTCAATAAAATACTGCATCATCTTCTCGATTTTGGAAGGATGGAACAAATCGTCATCCATCAAAAAGTTTACAAACTGCCCTTTGGCCAGTTCCATACATTGAAGATCGTTATCAAACTGACCGAGATTGGCAGGATTCTTAAAATAACGGATTTGCTTGAATTTTTGCAAGTAAGGTTGAATAATTTTACTCGTTTCGTCATTGGTGCTATCGTCACACACGATAATCTCAATATTTCTATAGGTTTGTTGAAGAACACTCTGCAAAGCTAGTTCAAAATAGTAAGGTCTATTATAGGTCGGAATCATAACGCTTACTAACGGGTACAAAACACGCGCGTACTCTCCCAATAAGGTTTCTTTATCCTTTTCCCATCGCGACTGTGGAATGACAGGCTGCTCAGAGATGCACCACGGCGTACTTTGTCTGGCAACCCCCACTTCAAATCCAGCTTGCTTGAATTCCAGCGATTGAGACAGGTCAAAGCACTGATCTCCGTTGAACAAGTCTTCTCTCCAAGGCAGATCATACTGCGTTATCATCAAAAAACCATCGACCGCTTGTACTTCAACATAATCAAAGGGCACACCGCTATGTGAAACCAAGCTCATTTTATGATCGACATATTTATACATCATGCCATAAGGATTTTTGAACTCGTACGGGGATCCTGTCACTGAAATTTGGCCGCCTACCATGCCTAACATACCGAGAGACGGATGCTTTTGAAACAGCCCCACTACATCGCATATAAAACTTTTGTTCACAATGAAGGCCGATTCATGCACATAAACTTTATATTTAGCATCAGAACTACTCATCGCTTGATTGTATCCTGCTGCGATCCCGGCGGACTCCTTAACGGCAATAACCTCTACTTCAAAATCTTTAGGTATAACTAAAGAACTCAAGTACTTTAAAGACTCTTCGTAGTAATGTTCATTACTAATAGAGTAAATAAAGCAAATTTTAGTATTGTTCATGGAGAAGTCCCCTTCTTATTAAGTCAATCGTTTCAATGATTCCATCATCTTTCTCAACGATTTGCTCCAGGTAATGCAAAGCGCTTGCATGTTCACCTAGTTGATGCAGGAACATCCCAAGATTGTATAAAGCTGCTGGATTAGCAGGGTTCCACGCTAGCGATTGATTAAACAAAGGTATGACCATATCGTACAACTCGTGCTGAGCGCATACACAGCCCAACTGATTCAGCAGTTCTGCTTTATGAATAATATCCGTTTCGACCGTCTGAATGATCTCCTCAACTTGAATCTGACCATTCTGCATCACTCCAATAAACTGTTGTACAGCTTCTTCTTCATCTATATTAAATTCGATTCTTCTAAGAATATGTTTAATGGAATCCCCTTGGCTCGCTGCTTTCCTGAGTTCCAATTGAATATGTTGAAGTAAATCTTGCAGCTCTTCGTCTGGTTGACGAATCTCGTTTAAATAGCTTAAAGCAGTTTCAGACTCGCCATATCTGTAAAGGATATATCCCAGGTTGTATAACGTCGTTTCATCGCTGCTATTGAGCGCATGCGCCTGATGCAAGTAAGGCAGCACCTGCTCATGATAGCCCTGCTCATAGTGAAGAATGGCGATTTGATTCAGCAATTCGCTTGGATTGCTCGCCGTTTGCAGCAGCGTATCTATAACTTCGGAAGCATCGAACACTGCCAGCTTTTGAATTGCCGCATTCCTGGAAGTTTCGTTCAGCAAGTCCCCCAAAACCTCGGCAATGGCTCTATTCCCGATTGCTTTGACGCCAGCCCTAATCAAAAAAAACTCGATCTCATAGGCTGTGCTTGAAGGGGCTTGCGCCAGCTCCGCCAACTTTGCAATAAAACTCTGATCGTGCGCCCCCATTCTGGCCGAAGGAACTCCTGTAATACCAACATCTGTGAAACCAGCTTCATCGAACGCACGGTTAATTTCACCAAGATTGTAAAAGCCTCTTTGTTCTTTGCCGATATTTCCGGTAATGAAGCTCTTGACGGCTCGATAATGAAGAATATTAGGAACAGCCATGAGCAGCTTGCCATCCTCTTTCAAAAGCTTCCGGTAACCACTCAGTTTGTTGTGCGCATGGTCGGCCAACAACGTTCTATCCGAAAATAGTATATAATCGAAATAGTTTTCTTCAAACCTCAATTCATCTGGGCTGCTTATTTCTGCAAAATGGCCCGCTATTTGCTTGCAGACAGTATTGGTTTCCACTCCGTGAAGCTCTGCGTGAGGGTACATATGCTTGATTCGAAGCAACGTTCCGCCGCAAAGGCATCCTACATCCAAAACTCTGATTGCTTGATCCCAAGGTTTAACCAGCAGCGTGACCAAATCTTCTCGGATGATGTTGGAAGTATCGGCATCAAAATTCCATTTGTCCAGAAATTTCTCCCGGTTTGTCATCAATAATTGCACAAACCTGGAGTTGTCTTCTTTAAAAGAGGTGCTGCCATAATGATGGATAAATGTATCTCTGCAAACCATCAGTTTGTAGCCGGCGAGTACAATGCGTACGGAGTAATCGTCATCTTCATAATTTCCCGGGGTGAATCGTTCGTCCAACAGGCCGATTTCTTCCACAACTGAAGTTTTAATTAACATGCAAAAACCTACGAGTTTAAGGCATTCCTCCCATTTAGAGGAGTCGGAAACGTTATGCATAGCTGCAAAACCTTGCATCTCATCCAATGTTCCGTATGTCGTCGGAATTTTTTGATAGTATGAAATATTATTCGTGACTACGCCAACGGCCCCCACATCGTCCTTGCTGTATAAACACGCCAACATGTTGTCGAGCCAATTGGAAGTTACGATGGTATCGTTATTCAGTAATAAAATATTATCTCCGGAAGCTATCTCTATCCCTTGATTGCATGCTTTGGGGAAACCGAGGTTCTCCTGATTGGCAATTAAACGAATGTCGTTTTGTTGGGAAAGCCATGCAACAGTTTGATCGGTGGAATAATTGTCCACAACAATGATTTCGTAAGAGCCTGGTTGCGTATAAGTTCTGATACTTTCAATACATTGTTTTGTATAGTCCAACTTGTTATAAGTGGCTATTACGATACTTGTTTTCAAAGGAACTCCCCCGACTATTCAAATAAATACTGTTATTACTTAATATCGACAAACGATCTGCATTTAATTAGAATTGCGACACGATTTAACAAATTCTGATATACTGTAACAAGATTCGCATTTTAGGAGCCGTAATATCATAACCAACCATTGAGGAGAATACAATGAATCCCTTTATAAGCTTGTGCATGATCGTCAAAGACGAAGCCGAATATTTGGACAAGTGCTTGCATAGCGTCTCCGGTTGCGTTGATGAAATCATTGTGGTCGATACGGGTTCGACGGATGCTACAAAGGAAATAGCCCAACGCTATACCCCTAACGTCATCGATTTCGTTTGGAAACAAGACTTTGCCGCGGCACGCAATACTTCTATTCGCCATGCAACAGGAAAATGGATTTTGATCCTGGATGCCGATGAATACTTAGACTCCCAAGCTGCGTCTGACCTGGTCATTTTTCTAAAAAACCTTTCCGTCCAAGGCCCAACCGGCATCATCGTCCCGATCTATAATTATGTAGGACTGGCCAACTCGGGCAAAATTTCCGAATCCAGGGCGATTCGCGTGTTTAATAATAACCAGAGCATTCATTTCATCAGACCTATCCATGAGCAGTTGCACAGCTCGAAAGGCGATTTGCAGGAGATTGAAGGCTCATTCGCTATTTACCATACGGGCTACCTCCAGGATGTCATTGACGCTAAACAAAAATCATCCCGCAATATGGCCATCTTTGAGGCAATGCGAGATCAAGGCAATCTCTCGTGCTATGACTGGTTTACACTTGGAAATGAATATACCATGCAACAAAATTACCAGGAAGCTTTAAAATGCTACCACCAAGCCAATCAACCTTCCGAGGCGGATAAAAGCTGGCTGCCTCTCTGCATCGGCAATCTTATTAATTGCTGTATGAATTTGGCTGAATATACGGAAGCATATCGTCAGATCCTTGCCGCTCAAGCGAAATGGCCTTATTCTTGCGATTTTCATTGGCAAAAGGGCCATCTGCTGGCCAAACTGGGTTTTGACGGTCTTGCTCAAGATGTTCTAAGGATTTGCATGAATTTGGCCGATAATCCTGATATACCTCAATCCGAGAAGGTACTGATCAGTCCGAACTACGCCAGTTCGCTTCCGCTGCAGCAGCTTGCCGTCTTACATATGCGCAATTTCGAGCATCAAGAAGCTGTCCCTGTCTTGTCCAAACTGATCTACGTAAATCCGGATCATATAACAACGCTGAAGCAATTGTTCATCATCCTGCATTCTTTTGGCGAATCGGAAGGATTCGAATCGCTTTTGCAATCGTTCTATCCGGAGCCTCAACCGTATCAACTCATGATGATGCTCGAATTGTGCATAGAGCTGGGGCGGAAACCGTTGTCAGCTGCCTATTGGAAGCTTTGCGAGCAACGTAATGTAGAGCCACCTCTAAGGCTGAAGCTATTGTATGCGATGCTTTTTGAGAATACCTCTCTCTATCATTCGTTCATACAAGAGGAGTCACCTGCTGAAATCGACCCTGACGTCGCGTATATGGCTTTTTTATTGTGGGGGGTCTCCGGCCAAAAAACGTATGAAGATCATTTGTTAGTGAATGTGTACATGAGATTTTTTTACGCCGAACAATACCACTGCTGCGACCTACTAATCAATGAATTCAACCATTCTTCTTTCTTAAACTTGCTGGGCGACAGTTTCTTTAAAGATCGCCAATATGAACTAGCTATTGACTTCTATTCCTCCCTGCTTAATCATCAAACTCTTGACTCGCAAGGCTTTGAACATGTAGGGAGACTTTATGTCGCTCAAGGCGATCTCCTGGAAGGCCTCGATTTTATAAGAAAATCCTTGGAGCTTGACCCGCAAAATGTGACACTCTATACGTTCTTGCTCCAGCATCTGGCTGCAAGCGAAGATCGGGAAGAGGTACGGTCAATATTAGTGAATAAGTTTCCGGGGCTGAAAGATTTCCCATTTGCTTAAGGAGGATTTATGGATAAACTGCTCTCTCTTTGCATGATCGTTAGAGACGAGGAAAAAGTGTTGCGCCGCTGCCTGGATAGTGTAAAAAATTACGTTGATGAAATCGTCATTGTGGACACCGGATCCGTAGATTCAACGAAACAGATTGCTCTGGAATATACGAGCCAAGTTTTCGATTTCGAATGGATCAACGACTTCGCCGCGGCCAAGAATGAAGCTATACGGAAGGCAACTTCCAAGTGGATTTTGGTTCTGGATGCGGACGAATACGTGGATAGCACACAGATGGACCGTCTAAGGGATATGCTGGAGCAAAATGATAGCGAGATCCCGATGGGCTACATCTTAACCATTTACAACTACACCGGACCTATCAGAGAAGGGAAAATGGTGGAATCAACTGCATTGCGTTTGTTCTCCAACGATCCCGATGTTTATTTCGAGCGGGCTATTCATGAACAGGTTGTTTATAGGCACGGTGAAATCAAACAAATTTACTATCGCCTTTCCATCTTTCATACGGGGTATACACAGGAAACGAAAAAAGAAAAAAACAAGTCAAACCGCAACCTTGCCATTTTTGAAAAACTAAAAGAAACGAGACAATTCGAAGAATACGACTACTTTACGCTTGGCAACGAATATTTCGGCGTAGGAGATTTGAAGAAGGCTCTTTATTATTACAAGAGAGCTATGACTAAGAAAGCTGAAAATCAAGCTTTTATTCTGCATTGCATGAATCAAATGGTTATCACTCTTATAGAGCTGGATCGTCTTAAGGAGGCTTTGGAGGTTGTCGCGGAAGGTCTTAGACGCTTTCCCGCTTATGCCGATTACTATTGCTATAAAGCGTTGATTCTCGAAAAAATCGGACTCACTGACCTTGCAGCCGAATGGTTTGAAACGAGCCTGAAAATTGCTGCGTCCCCGGCAGGAAAAGACGGCAGATATTGGCTTGTGTCTCCCAACTACGGAAGCATTGTTCCTTTAGTGCATCTGACGAATATTTATTTATCGAAATCGGATATTCCGAAGTCCGTATCCGTATTGGCAAAACTCATTAATTTAAGTCCCGGCGATCAGAAAGTTCTTTATCAATTATTAAATTTGCTGTCTCAATATGAAAGTCCAGAATCTATCACAGCGTTCATGGAGAAAATTTTCGTGAACCCGTCTCAATCGGACATTCTTCAGCTCTTCCAGGTTAGCCTTCTGTTAGGCAACCAAGCGCTAATTGATTATTACCAACTCTTATGCGAGAAGCATCAAATCACTTTGTCCTCCCACTATCAACTGCTCGTGGCATTGATTCGAAACGACCAGCACGCGTTTGACCGTTTCGTCCAAAACATGGAGCAAGGAGAACAAAGCGAACACAATAATAAGCTGTTCGTCTTAGCGAGTTTGATATGGAATCAGCCTGCTTATGCCGGGCTTTTGCAAGAACCTAATGAGACGGAAGCATTGAATTTGGAACATTTAAAACAAATTATCTCGGTCGCGACCGATTCTCTCTCGACTGAAAATAGACATGAACCTTCATTCACTCCTTATCAGCTTAATTATATAGTTACGCTGCTGATTGATTTATTTAAGTTCGGCTACTTTGACACCTATGATTTGTTTATTCAACGCTTGCAATCCTACAATCATCTACTGGCCAATTTATTAGGCGATCATTTCTACGCCCAAAATCAGCTCCAGCTTGCCCTTGACTACTACTCCCTGCTGATTCAGGATGATCAATTGGGTGCGGTGGGGTACGAAAATTTGGGCAAGCTTTATATCAATCAGTCAGAACTTCAAGAAGGGCTGGAGTTTGTCTATAAATCGATCGAACTGAACCCAACCCAGCCTTCGATCTATGTACTTTATTTAACCCGGTGCACCGATACTGAGCTGTCAAAGGCAATGTTAACAAAATACAAAGAACAATTTCCTCATTATTACGGAATATTCATGAACCATATCACTTAACAACCGACATTATAAAAAGCCGATTTATAAGCAAAAACTTGCTCATAAATCGGCTCTTCCCATCTTTATTTTTTTTGATCAACAAAATATCCTTCAGCTTGCGTATATTGGCTCTGATAAGAATGTTTAAATTGAGCGGCGTGATTCATCTTATTGATCTGAGACTTAACCTCACCCTGAAATTTATGAAGCTTCTCATTGAACAAGGTTTCAAGACGGTTGCATTCGGAAGCAAGATGAATAATTTCCGGATCTAAGGGATCGGCTAGATCGATCTCCCCTAGCTGCTTTAATATATCCGCTTGTTTTGATTGCAATGCCTCTAAAGTGGACATCTCAGCTTCAGATTCAATATCAAGCTCTAACAACAGCCCAGTGGTTTGTTTTAGCTCTTGAAATAAGGAAAATGCCGCTTGTCCTGTAGCCATCATGATTGAACCTTCGCTACAGAATGAAGCTCCTTCATTGCGATTACCCATGTATCCCGCAATTCCGTAATCAAGTCAATACATTCTTGAAGCACATTGGTATCCAATTTAAAATTAGCGTGAAAAAGCCTTCTTTTCACGTAATCATAAATCCTTTCTAGCTGGCCCGCAATTTCGTAATTATGATTCAGTGTAATGAGTAACTCATCTATAATATTTACTGCTTTCTTAATATTCACGTTTTTAACGTTATAATCTTGATTTTGGATGCCTGATAGTGCCTGCTTCATAAACTTGATGCATCCGTTAAAAAGTAAAGTTGTTAATTCCCAAGGAGCTGCCGTGTTAACTTGCATTCTCAGATAAGTTTCCTGAGCTTGTAGATTCATGCTAGCACCTACCTTTTCTCATCAATAGTTAGCCCATTAATTTCTTGAAACTTTGCAATCAGATCAACCACTTTTTCACTCGGAATTTCTCGGATAACCTCATCCGTGTCCGCATTAATGACCTTCACTAAAATCTGCTTCGTTTTCTCGTGAATACTGTATTGAATTTTATGTCTGGCTCCCTCAAGAGTTTTATTCACTTTTTCGATGGCTTGTACGAGGGCTTTATCTGAAATACTCAATTCGTAATCATGCTTATGCAGCAATTGATTTGTCGATATCAAACCGCCTAGCTCTGTTTGAACGGAGTCAGAAGAACTATCAGGAATAGAATGCGATGTCGGATCGTTGCCAACCCGTTGCACTCCAGTTGTTATTGGTCTTAACTCCATATTGGGTCCCCCCTTCGTATCATTATAAATACTTCGAGATTGAACTTAAAACGGAATTACTCTTACCAATAGCCGAATCCATGGCGGAGAACATTTGGTAATAATAATTCTCTTTCTTATCTAATTTCGCATTAGTATCAGTAATTCGCAAGTTAAGGTCCGTGATTTGCTTTCCTATTGTGCTGGTAACATTGTCCGTAGAAGTGCCGGTCCCCCCGGCCTTCTCGATGATCTGCGACATCGTTTTGGAAACCTGATCGTACATTTTCTGTGCAATCCCGTCAGGTTGATTGGAGAACACCTGAACCACAGCGTTAGGATCAGCGCTTAAAGCTTTGCGAAGCTCATTTTCATCGAGAACAAGCTTGCCTGAGTCGCTTGTTGCAGTTGCACTGTAACTCTTTGTGGTGATGCCTATCTTATAAAGCGCATTGTACGTAGTGGAAGAGGATGAGTTTACCGTTGCGCTCACCAACGGCCTCAGACCGCTTAACGCCGATTGGAGGATATCATCGCTTCGAAGCAAACCGCTTTTTGCTTTATCCTCCCAAAGCTTGATGTCAGTATCTTTCATATCTGCTTTTTGATCGTCGCTCAGAGGTGCAAAGCCTCGATATTTATCTTCTTTTACCCTTTTATTCAGAAGATCGAGAGCATCGTTGTAAGCTGTTACGAAGTTTTTAATTTTGTTTACCGTACTATCGATATCCTGGCTGATATTGACCGATACCGGACTTGTTGTCACCTGATTTAATGTATATGTAACACCGCCAGTGGAAAATGTGTTAGAACTTCGTGTTGAGGATATGCCGTCAATAACCACTTCCGCATCGACACCCGCTTTAGCCGTAACATTATCCAGCCCTAACGCGTGCAATAATTTCCCGCTGCCGGCTGCTTCGCTCATGACGATTTGCGTATTAGCGCCGGTATCTTTAGAGGTCACAATCACTTTGTCCATCGTAGAATCATAGGACATATTTACCCCTGCTCCCGATGAATTGACTCTGGAAATAATAGAGGTCAGCGTATCGGTAGCAGAATACGATATTTTCTGACCGTTAATGGTGAAGGACAAGTCGCTGGAACTCAAGTCCGGCGCAGAATTAAATTGTGCCTGATTACTCAAGGACAACGAGAGATTTAACCGATTGGTTTGACCATTGGTAAAACCAATCGACGCAATTCCTGTATTCCCCGAAACCGAACCAACTGTGATTTGTTTCTGACCACCGACATCTCCGAACTGAATTTTACCCCCAACGTTCGTAACATTGATTTTGCCGCTGCCAAAGCTGCTGTTAATCTGATTCTGTATTTCCGCGGCTAATTGCGTCTCATCATACGTACCGTCTTGCAACGTAATTGTTCTTCCAATTCCATCGTAATTGACCGTAAATGAATTATTATTGGAGGCGCTGCTAATAGTAGTTGAAGCGCCAACTGCGCTTCCCAACATATTGTTTTGCGTAATGGAAGAATTCGTGTATGAAGTAGCTGCCGTTGCCAATGTGGTTACTGAAATGCTATGAGAGATCGAACTAGCCGTTCCATCCGCCTTTACTGTAACGGCCCCAGTGTTAGATGAAGTGGCCGAGAGCTGTTTCCAATCGCCCGACAACCTCATAGTATCCAATTGAGATTTTACAGCGGAAAGCTTCGTGTTAATCTCCCGATATAAATCTGAAGTCCATCCCAGCGTAGTCTTTTTCTGCTGCAATTTCTCCAAAGGAGCTTTTTCCGCTTTCATCAGCGAAGTAACCATTTTCTCAATATCCAACCCCGAATTCAATCCCGTTACCCGATTAACCATGTCATCACTCCCTAAATTTTAGTCTTTACTTAATTTATCGTAATTTGCTGCTCATTTATGAAGAGAATTTTGTAAAATTGATAGTCTGGAAGAAGCCTCCTCATAGTCTAAATCGGCGGCATGTTGATAATATTCCAGAGCCTTTACCAACCTGCCCGTTACTTCGTAGTATACTCCCAAATTATATGCCGCTTTAAAAGAACCGACTCCTGCAACAGAACTGTATTTTGTGGTTTCGCCAATTTCAAGCGCTTGTTTAAAATAAATTTCAATAGCGCCAATGTCCCCTGTATCCATTGCCAAAAGCCCAAGCAGAAATGGCATATCAGGAAATTGGGGATAGTTCGGGGCAAATTGCTTTAACAAGCCGGCAGCTTCAACGAACTTTCCCTGCTCTTTAAGTACGTAGCCCAACATCACTACCATGACCGGAAAATACAAAGAAGAGGTTTCATCTATGTTTAAACTGAGACAAAGCTGGCGCTCCGCCTCGATATAATTTTCCATACTATAGTATAACTTACCTAATTGATACCGCATGTAACCGTCATCAGGATACTTCTCCAGGTGAGAGAAGTACATAGGCAAGTAACGATTCGCTTTATCCTTCTCCAAATAAATATCGTTGCCGTAACCGTAATGCGTAATGACGAGTCCTGTATCTTCGAACAAAGCCCGCTGTGAGTTAAAATATACTTGCTCATGAACAATTCCGTGAAATTTGTACTCCGAACGGTTCGGGTAAAAGCGAACCATCCGATGATGTTTGACCCCGTCTTTCGTAATATTGTTCAAAATAACGGAACCGGCCGAATCGGGATATTTACAAATAAATTGTTGCAACACCTCCATCGTGTTGCCCGGCAATTCCTCATCTGCATCTAGGAATAGAATAAAATCTCCGGTCGCATGTGAAGCGCAATAGTTTCTTGCCTCTGAAAAGTCATTGTTCCATGCATAACTGAACGTGCGGGCACCAAAATTCTTAGCAATTTCTAAGCTTCGGTCTTGAGAACCTGTGTCCAGAACGATCGTCTCGAACTCTCTCGGTATACTCGATAATGATCTCTTTAACTGCTTCTCTTCATCTTTAACGATCATGCACACGGTGATTTCCATAAGTCCCCCTTAGTAAACAAGAAGCCCATTACAATGTAATGGGCTTCTTCGGAACGATCCACTAAAATTAGCGGAGCAATTGAAGCACACCTTGAGTTCCTTGGTTTGCTTGCGCCAGCATCGATGTGGAAGCTTGTTGCAGGATGTTCAGTTTCGTGTAGTTCATCATTTCTTTCGCCATGTCTGTATCGCGGATACGGGACTCGGCTGCTTGCAGGTTCTCGGTAGTAGTTCCGAGGTTGTTGAATGTGTGCTCCAATTGGTTTTGGATAGCACCGAATCCGGAACGAGCAGAGTTTACTTTCAGGATGTCGCTGTCGATGTTAGCCAAAGCCGTGCTTGCGTTAGCCATTGATGTAAGGTCTTTACCGCTGATGCTAAGCGAAGACAATTGGATGTCTTGCAGAGATACTGTAACGATATCTCCGGCTTTGTCGCCGATTTGAATAGTAACTCCGCTTGTGCTGTTCAGAACGTTGATACCGTTGAAGTTAGTTTTCTTAGCAATGTTGTCGATCGCTGTGCTAAGGGACTTGAACTCGGAATCGATTGCAGCAAGGTCGGAACCATTGTATGTACCGGTGGAAGCTTTAACCGCCAGTTCTTTCATACGGGACAACATGTCGGAAACTTCGTTCATCGCGCCCTCTGCAGTTTGTACCAAGGATACGCCGTCTTGAGCGTTTGTTTGTGCTTGGTTCAAAGCTCTGATTTGAGTACGCATTTTCTCGGAGATCGAGAGACCAGCAGCATCGTCAGCAGCACGGTTAATTTTGTAACCGGAAGACAATTTCTCACTGGATTTACCTTGAGCGATGTTGTTGGATTGCAAGTTGCGGTGTGCGTTCATTGCGTTAAGATTGTGGTTGATAATCATGGATAATTTCCTCCCTGAATGTATAATTCCACTTCCATGTGGAGTAGGCTTAAAGCCTTACATTATTATATATCGGAAGGGCCGGTTGATTAGTTTATAGCTTTTTAGGCTTCTTGCTATTTTTTTTTGAATTTCGCCATATTTTTCAACTGCTCGGGATCGATTTTTACTTTTGCCGCTTCTATGTTGCTGGATTGGATCGAATCGTATACTTCTTTTCGCAGAATGTTAATCTCTTGCGGCGCCTTAATAGCAACTTTAACTTGATCGCCATCAATTGCCGAAATCAAAATTTCAATATTGTTGCCGATAAGTATGGATTGACCCCTTTTTCTGGAAAGTATGAGCATCCGTTTATTCACCGCTCTCTATCAGGCTGCTTGTAAACAAAGGTTCGTTTGTCTTGTATGCGCTTTGCGGCGGAAGGACGACTTGCCTCCCAATCATCGTTCTAATATTAATGACGATCGGGGCTAATAAGTTAATCGTCGATTCTGCGAATTGCTCATGAATGGTAATGATGGCCGCAACAAAAATGTCCTCCTGAGTTTCGACCTGCAAGGCTGTTTTTACTTTTTCCTCCAGCTCAAACGAGTACCGCTCATGGAAAGAAAAAGGCGATGCAATTAAAAAAGATATCTCCGGCTCGGTTAAGCTTTGCATATAGGCAAACTGTTCGTTTTCTTCAACGATTGAAATTTGAAATTCATTGAGCGTATCGAATCCAAGGATACTTCCCTGCATTTGAATAACGGAATCATGTAGTACAGCTAACATCTTTTCGGGCTCCTTCCACGAAACAGAACAATGCTATAGCCTTGGCTATAGCATTGCCTTTTTATTTGTAAAAATCATATTGGCTGACCTGGATATCAATGGAATTCATTTGCTTCATATAGATTTCCACCGATCCCGGATTATACTGAATATCCGGTTTTTTAGGCGTATATTCAATGATGGCTTTTTGCGGATCGATTTGAATAATAGGCGCGTTGGCTTGATAATATACCTTCACGTTCATATTGGAAGCCTCGGTAGCATACTCCACCGGATTAGGAGCGTGCATATTGTCATAAGCAATTTCGGCAAAGGCATTTTTGGAGTTCGTAATTTGCGCCATCCGATTCCCTTCTTCCACTATCCTGGCAATTCCTTGAAGAGCAATATTCGAGCCCTGGCTGTATATATTGCTCATGAATTGCAAATGCGGACCTTCAGCCAGCGCGCTCCAGGCTGCCGTCGAATCAATTTCCAATTGACCTGCCGGTTGTTGTATGCTAACTTCAGCTTTTGGTTGCTCAATGGACAACTCTCCGCGCTTAGACTCCGTCTCTTGACTGGCATTATGTGTATTAATGCCAATCTGACCGTAAGTTTGGCTAATCGATAAACGTAAAAGGTTCATTTAAAAACCTCCTTGCAAACTACTTATCGGAGATAATCCAGCAGGCTCGGTTGTATGATCTTTGCCCCGGTCGACAAAGAAGCCTGATAAACGCTTTCTTCCGATTTCAGCTTCGTAATCGTTTCGGCCATATCGGCGTCTTCCGTCAAAGCATCAAGGCTGTTTAAGTTCAGGTCCATATCCTTAGTGCGATTATCAATCAGCTCGAGACGATTGCCCCTAGCGCCAACTTCCGACCTAACTTCAAGAACTTTCGTTATTCTTGAACCCAGCTTATCGAACAACGCCGTTGCAGTAACTTGATCGCCTGTTGAAAAAGCATTCTGAAGTCCCTTCAAAACTGAAAACAAGTTATCTGTATCGGATGGCTGGCCGAACACTTCATTCCCGGTAACATTAGTAGGAATAACCACACCGGCTGCGAACTGCGAGAGAATCTCGCCGGAGTCGGTTGACTCCGTCATCGCTCCTGCAGCTGTGTAAGGCTTGATGTCTGTTTTTTGTCCGTTAAAAATATATTTCCCATTAAGTTGATCGTTGCCTAATGTGACCGCTTGCTCATAGATTTGACCCAATTCCTCAGCAATGGCGTCCAAAGCCGATTGCGGATTCGTTCCGTTCAACCCTCTTGTTGCCAGCTCATTAGCCCGTTGAGCCAGATCGCCAAGCTGGCCTAATACGGTGTCCGTATGTTCAACCTGAGACTTGGCCATATCTACATTTTTTTGATACTGATCATTAAAGGAGATTTCGCTGCGATATCTTAGTGCAAATGTAATTCCGACAGGATCGTCGGACGGTTTATTGATCTTTTTCCCTGTGGACTCCTGATTCTGAAGATTGTTCATGCGCAACAAGTTATTGTTGATATTACCCAGCAATTGCATCGTGGTCATGGATTGGGTTACACGCAATGACATGATTAAACCTCCCGGAAGCTTTCTTTATCAACCATCTAAAGCCCTACTCTACCCATACCGTTAATCACTTTATTCAAATTTTCATCAAAGGTGGTCATTACACGCGCAGCAGCGGAGTAAGCATGCTGGTACATGATCAAGTTGGACATCTCTTCATCAAGCGAAACCCCGCTTACGGACTGGCGACTTGAGTTTACTTGATCAATCAATGCCTTCTGGTTCTGGGCAATACGATTGGCTCCCTCAGCCTGGACGCCCAGTTGGCCGACCGTCGAATTATAATAACTGCCAATAGTAGTCTGGTTTGAGCTGGCGGAGGTTCCAAACTCAAATTTCGTGTCTTTCAATTGGGAAATCAGAAGAGCCATTGTATTGTTGCCGATGACCGGCGATTCGGTACCGCTCGCAGTCGATGTTCGTATGGACGTAGATATCAGACTTACATTAGCTTGAATAGCGGGATTCAGTTGAATGTTTGAGGCCGTTATCGTACCTCCACCCGAGGAAGTAAAGAAGTCGCCGGCAACGGTCGTGCTATTGGAGATATATCCAAGCTTATGAAGGCCATTCAAACCATTCACCTGAACCGTTAAGTCACTTGTCAACGTACGTGAAGCGCCGGAATACGTTACCCCATTGAGTATCGTTCCTTCCGGAAGTACAGAACCTTTTGGAATAGTAACTGTAATTTGCCCGTTTGCCAACGTGTTCGCCAACGTATCCAATTGGGTCTGGTAGTCCTTAACAATCTTGTCTCTGGAGTTAATCATTCCATAGACTGAACCGCTGGTAAGATCACCGCTGGTATAGGCTTGCTCCAGTGTGGTATTGCTAATCGTATTGGCGGTATCTCCGGTAACCAAGTTCGTGGACCCCATCGAGATCGTATAGCCTTGATCTGTTCGCTGCACACTGATGTTCACAATGTTGGAAAGCTGATCAGTCAGCAAGTCCCGCTGATCCCGCAAGTCGTTGGCGTCATCCCCGAGACTTTCTATTTTTTTAATCTGATCGTTCAAACTTGCTATCTGAGCCGTTTTGTTATTGATATTAGCTGCTTCTACGCCTACGTTTGTTGTCAAGTCGTTGCTCAGATCGGACAAACTCTTGCTTACGTAATGAAAAGTGTCCGTTAGCGCCATCGCATTCTCGCTGACAATCTTACGGGCATCAAGGTTCTCCGGGTTTTTGCTTAAATCGGACCAGCCGTTCCAAAATTTGCTCAATACCGTTTGCAAGCCTGAATCGGACGGTTCGTTAAAAACCTTTTCCAGCTTCGAAAGCGTATCCTGCTGGATGGTCCAGCTCCCGTATTCTTTGTTCTCATTACGGTACTGGTCGTCCAGGAAATTTTCACGAATCCTTGTAACAGACGTGTACTCGACCCCAGTACCCAATTGCCCGGGCGCATTAGAGCGCATATAGCCGGGAGCCTCGATCGGTATGGACGCAACCATATTGACTCTTTGCCTGGAATACCCTTCCGTATTCGCATTTGCAATATTATGTCCGGTTGTGTTCAAAGCAGCAGTCTGTGTGAATAACGATCTCTTTGCCGTCTCTAATCCCATAAAGGTTGAAGTCATAACAGTTCTCCTCCTTATGCTTTGGTATCGAAATAACCGGTTCTTTTTAACTGATTCCGATGCAGGACAGGGTTGCTATAAAACAAATCATCCCCCTCGTCTCCTGTGATCAGGTTCAGCGAATAATCGATGAACGATAGCGATTGCTTGATCATTTGCTGATTCAGTTCGTTAATCTTCTTGAGTTCATTCAACTTGAGCAGCAATGACTGTTGTAAAGTTTGAAGAGCCGTTTTATCCTCGGCTTTGAACACGACTTTGGCCAAGTCGCTGACCGTTACATTGGGGTTGGGATAAAATCCCCGGGAAATCAAATAAGTTCCGATCTCCATGACTCGTTGTTTCTCAAGGGCTTCCATTTGTTTGACCAGCTTGCTTTCCTTGAGTACAATCTGATTCATAAGCTCCACATCATTGACGATAAGAGCTTCTTTTTTTTGCAAGCCCAATTCCAAAAGCAAGTCTTGGATATCAATCAACTGTTCCATAGTTGTAATAACCGGCTCAAGCGACAACGCAGATCACCTGTCTCTTCTTGTTTTCTCGTTTATAACCGGAAGTAGGGCAACAATTTCTCGGCGATTTTATCCGCCGGCACTTTGTACGTTCCGGATTGTATATTATTTCTGAGTTCTTCCAGGCGTTGAGTCTGTGACTCCGTCCGATTCGCACTGTAAGCCTCTTCAAGCAGTTCCTTCGCCTCGGAAGAAATGACGATTTCATCTTTTTGCTTGGATTTTTTTCCGATGTTCTCAGCCGCTTTATAATCGCTGGATTTTATATAGTTATTAACGGCTCCGATTCGTCGAGATTCGTTGATGTTCAATTGAACCATCCTGCCTTTCATTCAAAAAATAGAAATAGACCGATAACGTGTAGTACTATTATCGGCCGAAAATATAAAAAAATGAATACATTCGCATATAAAAATAAAATTTATTGCCGGCTATCATTCAATCGATCCTTAATATTAAATCCCTCTTTGTAACCACGGGCAGGAGTCTCTTGGACACGAGCTTCATTCTCTTGCATTCGTTTCACATCCTTGGCCAGCTTTTGGCGGCACTCCTCGCACATTGTGCCTTCGCGAATCGATCTGCTGCATACTTCACAAGGATAAGACATATTCACATTTTGGGCAATTGAAATTCGCCCTTCGCGAATAAATCTCGTTATTTGTTTGATCGGCACTTCCGTTGCTTCGCTAAGCTCCTGCAAAGAGGCCTGCCTGTTTTCCTGCAAATATTTCGCGCACTTATCATACTGCAGCTGCATCTGTTTGACACAGGCTGGACAAATATCGTGAATTCCTTTCATAAACAACTTCCCGCAATTTGGACAATTGGCAGCGTTCATCGGTCAGCCCCCTAATCACTATTCTCGTATATCTTCATTTTACCTTACTTATCAGTAGTTGGATACCATTTCCTAATAATATTCAACAAGAATCTCTAAAGTTCGAGTTCTATCGTCTAAATTTGTCAAGCACATCCAACACATCGAAATCCACCCGGAAATGAACTTATCCCCAAATGTTTCCACGAAGGAAGGCCGACTTACTCACGTCTCCTGATAGCTACATTCTTTATTCCATCTTCGAAATCCAGTATCCTCTAAAATCGGGTCATTCAATTTTAACACCTACCTGGCCCAAGTCAATCCGTACACCTCTGCGGTCAAGCAACCCTTGATCGCCTTCGCGCATTGGTTCAACGTGCTGCCGGTCGTATAGACATCGTCAA
The DNA here is from genome assembly GCF_057749925.1 of Paenibacillus sp. sgz302191. NCBI lineage: Bacteria > Bacillati > Bacillota > Bacilli > Caryophanales > Paenibacillaceae > Paenibacillus > Paenibacillus sp. sgz302191. Next base: position 16,997 of record NZ_JBYLHY010000028.1, on the reverse strand, counting down.
CGACATAAATGACCGGCGCTGCACCGGGCGTACCTGCCCTCACAGCTCCCGTAACCCGCTCCGACAAGCGTGCGTCCGCCTCAAAAGCGTTCTGCAGATCCTCAAGCCGCTCGCTTCTGTTCTTGAAGCTCTGCTTGTCCGTATGCCTGGCTCTATGCAGCATCGGGACCACCGGGATGCCCACCCTCCGGCCTAGTTCCTCTGCCATTTGCTCGGCTTGGTTAAACCCGCGCTCCAGCAGCCTTCGTTCGCTGACCGGTACAAAAGTTATCAGCCGCTGAACCTCTCCTCGACCCGGCTTCGCACAATCCGTCTCGGCTTGCAGCAAGCGGTATGCATGAACCAGCATCTGCCCTACGACAGCGCGCAATCGTTCGTCTCCGCGATATTTATATCGTGCGAGTAATTCTTTCATCGCGGCGTCATATCTGACTGCACTGCGGCTTTTTACAAAATAAGCCTGCTTCCTCCGCACGCAGTCCGGGCAAGCCTCTCCTCGCCCGCAGGTGGGACAAAGCGCACTTCGAATCCAGGGGATGCTGAGGTAGCAGGACTTGCACAGCCCCAGCTCATTGCCGCTTACCGCCGCGGAGGTCTGCTTGCAAAGCAGGCATTCCCCCTTGCCGGGGCTCAGCAGCGAGTGCAAGGCGCCTGCGGCACGGCTCGCCCAACTTTTCCACAATGGCCGATCGATCACGAATCTCCCCCTTTCAAATACCCGTGCTTACGGGCAATCCGGTTCATCTGCTTAATCTGGCGCACCGCCTCTTTCTGTGACTTCGTCCATTCCTTTGCCGCAAAATAAACCTTGCCTGCCGGATCCTCCTGCGATCTGCCGGCACGTCCTGCCATCTGGACAAGGGCGGCTTCGTCAAAAAGACCCGAATCCGCGTCGACAATAAACACGTCGGATTTCGGCACCGTCACGCCGCGCTCGAGGATCGTCGTCGTGACGAGCAGCCGTATGTCCCTGCTCCGAAACCGCTGCACCTTCTCCACGCGCAGCGGGTCCTTGGACGACGTCCCCTCCACGCGGGACGCCGGCTCTTCCGTCCCCGCCAGCAGGCGCCGGCGCAGCAGTTCCACCATCGGCTCAACCAGCCTGATGTTGGGCACAAACACAAACAGCTGCGCTCCCCGCTCCAGCGATGTCTGCAGCTGTGCCGCCAAAGCGTGCGGCACTGTGTCTTTCTCCACGCACCGGCGCAGCGGGGGAACGGACAACCGCTGCGGTACCGGCAGCGGGTTTCGGTGAAACCGCGCCGGCACCTTTACGTGCGGCAGCCGTCCGCGCTCGGCAGCCTTGCGGACTGCGCGCGGCGGCGTCGCCGTAAGCAGGATCGTGCTGCCGCTGCGCTTGCACGCTTTGCGGGCGGCATATTCCAGCATGGGATTGCCGTGGTAAGGAAAAGCATCGATCTCGTCGATGATCACCAGATCAAACGCTTCATGGAAGCGCAGCAGTTGATGCGTGGTGGCAATCGTAATCTCCCCCTGCTCCCAGCGCTGCTCGCTGCCTCCATACAAAGTGACGACGCGGCAATCGGCAAATGCTTTGCCGATCCGCGGCTGCAGCTCCAGCACGACGTCCTTGCGCGGCGTCGCTACAAGCGCCCGGCCTCCGGCAGCAACCGTGCGCTGGATAAAAGGAAAAATCATCTCCGTCTTGCCAGCCCCCGTCACCGCCCAGATCAAAAAGCTGCGGGGCACCCTCCGACCAGCGTCTTCAGGGGGGCTTCCTTGGCTCCCGCCGCCGCTCGGACGGTTTCCCCGACCCGTGCCGCCGCCCGGGCGACTCCCCCGGGCATCCTCAAGGAAGCGGAGCCCTTCCAGCGACGCGGCCGCTTGAGCTTTGCTCAGCCCCCACGGCTGCAAATATGCTTGATAATCAACATCCTCCGCGGAGGACCGTTCTCTACCGCCCATTTCAGCGGCAACCCCTTGAATGAGCAAAGAACAGCAGCGCGTCCTGCCCATCGTCAGGCATTCTTCACAATAAGGGCACTCCTGCCCGCAGTACACACAGGCCGACCAAAACATGCGTTCAGAACCGCTACCGCATCTTTTGCAGCTGTATGAGGCCATTTTCCGAAAGCCCCGGCGCCAGTCTCTTCGTTCATCGAGCTTGAAGCCGTTCGTCACCATGACATCCTTGTTCAGAAATGCAAGTTGAATATAGGGCAGCCAGTCATCCGGCTTCATTGAGGCTCCCAAATATTCCAGCAGCTGCTGGAGTTCTTCGGCTAGAAGCGACCTGCCGCTGCAGGCGCGGACCATATTCCGGTAAAAATCGGTATCCAGTCGAACACGCGGAAACATGCCTTGCTTCCACATGCCGTAATCGATGGGTTTGAGGTGAAACGACGCGTAAGAGCCGCTTGTCATGCCGCACGCTTCGGCGGCGCGACGCAGAATGCTGATATACTCGAGGGATTGAGAATGGATTGACGTTGGAGAGGTTTCGGAGGCAAGCTTGTTAAGCATTTGTATAGCTTGTCCTAACGAAATAAAAGGTTCCAGCATGACGATGCCGGCGTCGGCAGCGTATTGCTCGAACCAATAATGAATGTCGGTGTATGCGTGGATCGTAAGATGCCACTCCAGCTTGGACCCAATATGCAGCGCATAAAGTTGAGCCTTCATTCTTCACCTGGCTTTCAATTGTAAAGTAAACGGTTACTGCATGACAAACGGAATCTCGATAAGTTCCTCTCTATTGCTGATATTTACGACAATGACAGCTTCCATCTCATGCTGGTGCAAATAATGATCCACAGATTCATAATTGGAATCGCTGCAGATCTCCAGCGGGAAAGTATGGGATAATCGCTCAATGATCTTCATTGTATCATCCGACGAGCCTTTATCGATAACGGTTGTTTGCAGCTCCCGTCCTTTGACCCGCGAAAAGAAGAACAATGAGCGAATATACCATTCAATTTGATTTTCATTGTTTTTGGTAATGAGCAGAACTCTTGCTGCTTTCTTGCTGCTGGCCTTGCGGCTGCCGAACAAGATATGAAGCACGGCAATGCTGAGTCCGTAGCAGCCAACTATCCAAAGCAATCCGATCCACATGGCGGCTCCCTCCCTTACCTGCATTGTATGCGGTGGAGGGAGGGGGGGTTCCTACAAAGTCACCCAGCCGTTTTTAATGGCGATAATAACCGCTTGCGTCCGGTCGTCAACTTCCATTTTCTGAAGGATGCTGCTCACGTGATTTTTTACGGTTTTCTCGCTAATGTAGAGAAACTCGCCAATCAATTTGTTGCTTTTGCCCTCAGCCATCAGACGAAGCACTTCCGCTTCGCGTTTGGTGAGCGGGCTATTCGTATTATGTATATATTTGAGACCGGAATCCTTGACTCCTTGACCTGGGCCCACTACGCCTACGTCATCCAAATACGTCATTCTTCTCAGTTGATTAATCAGCTTGCCCGTCACTTTAGGATGAATGTAAGCATGACCCGCGACGACGGAACGAATCGCATTGATCAGTGACTCCGCTTCCATATCCTTTAGTAAATAACCGGATGCCCCCTTACGCAATGTTTCGAATACATAACTTTCATCATCATGAATAGACAAAATAATGACCTTGATATCCGGGAAAATAAGTTTTAACCGTTCAGTCGCCACAACCCCGTTCTCAAGCGGCATATTGATGTCCATCAGAACTATATCCGGTGTGATCTGGTTACAAAGTTCAATAACTTGTATACCGTCTCCGCACTCGCCAATCACCTCCATGTCTTCTTCCATATTAATGATCCGCTTGACACCTTCACGAAAGAGCTGGTGATCATCCGCAATAATAATTCTTACATTGCGTTTATGACTCGCCGTGTTGTCCATACTGATTTTCCTCCTTGTTCTCTGCGCCGCCTATAGGGATCAGCATCGTAATTTTTGTGCCTGAATCTTTTGCGGAGTCCAGATCCATCGAACCTTCCAGCAGCTCCACACGCTCTCGCATGCCAAGTAAACCGAAGTTGTTTCCCTTAGCAATTCTTTGCTCAATCTGTGCTACATCAAATCCGACACCGTTGTCTACCACATAGATCTGAACCTGTTCGGGCTCCAATGTTAACTCCACAGATACGAAAGTGGCTTTGGCATGCTTGATCACGTTAGAAAGAGCTTCCTGCACCAGGCGGAAAATCGCGATCTCCAATCCGGATGGAATACGGGTCTCTTTGCCTACGAGATTAAACTGCGTACGGATCTTGTGCTTCTCCTCAAAATCCTGCACATATTTGCGCAATGTAGGAACAATTCCCAAATCGTCAAGCGCCATAGGGCGGAGGTTGAAGATAATTTTGCGTACTTCTTCAAGCCCCCCTCTGACTTGTCCCTTCAAATCTATTAGTTCTTCTTTGACTGCAGATACATCTTGCTTCATCAGCATTCGCTCTGCGATTTCGGTGCGAAGCACGACATTGGCCATTGTTTGCGCCATACCGTCGTGAATTTCCCGGGCAATTCTTTTGCGTTCTTCCTCTTGGGCCAAAATAATTTTCAGCCCGAACAATTGTCTATTTTTTGCTGATTCCAATATGCGGGTAACCTGGTTCAAATCGCCGGATAAATATTCAAGTACGACATTCATTTGGGAGACTATCGTTTCGGCCCGTTCCACTTGCTTGTCCACATTTTTGACGCGCTGCTGAAGATCGTTGCGCCGCGCCTTCAGATGGTTTTCTTTTTCGCGTGCGATCGTAAGCTCCAGTTGGAGAGCGATCGCGGCCTCGTAAGCCGTTTTGATATCTTCTTCGCGGTAGCGATTGAAATCGCGGCTTACCTCCGTAAGACGAATACGGGATCGTTTGTAGTCCTTTTCCAACCTATCCACTAGTTCGATAGTAATGCTGGCCTCTTCTTTAATTTCTGCCAATTCGCGAACAAGAGCCTCTCTTTCCAGGCGGGACGTTTCAGCAATTTCAAAAATTTGATACTTGCTGCTCTCCATGACGTTAATGGCGTTTTTTATGACACGATCTATAGCGTCCGGCTGCAAATGGAACAAGCTCCTTTATGAAAACGAAATTGGTCTACCCCATATTGTAACATAATTCTACAGTTTTGAAGTGTACTTCTAGCACTATTTATTCCAGCGTAATGCCTTGATTTATAGGTTCCCAGCCCACCTTCCACCCTAATTTCTCGGAAATTAGTCGCAGAGGCACCATAGTCAGATTGTTCATAATCCGCGGGGCTACTTCCGCAGTCACGCGTTCCCCATTCACGATCAAATCCGGATTGTCGAGCCATAGGTCGATCAGTTTGTCTCCGCGAATAATCGTTACCTTGCGCTCTTTATCGTCCCATTTTACATTGCCGCCCAGTGCTTCCGTAACAAAACGAATCGGTATCATCGTATTCCCATTAATAATGACCGGCGCTTGTTCCAATGTCATCGGATTGTTATTCAGACTTACCTGCTTTTTATTTACGTTCAGCTTCACCTGATTTTTTGGGAGCTGAGCCATTTGTCCTTTGTAAATGAACGAGATGTCATCAATATTAATTTTCCCTTTGGACGCCCTTTCATCCTGTCCAATAGCTGGATTGGCAACGTATACGCTCTTCAATGTTACGGGAAACTTCAGGCCCGACATATCGGCAGTTACCTTTTTCCATCCGGTCCAATTCATATTCTCCGTAAAGCTTCTCAACTGCTGCTTGCCGTCGGCATCCACAAACTCTGCACGCACCCAGTTCATGCTTCCATCGCCATATACTTTCGCCGTAATAAACTGCGGTTCACCGTCTACTGGCGTCCCATTCGGAGCGTCAAATCTGGCATAAGCCGCTTTTGTACCTGAGCCCTTGGTAAAATCATAAGAGATTTCCAGGTTTTTATTGCCGTTCATTTGGCTTATTTTGACGTTGGAGACGACCTCAGCCGGATATTGGTCTCCATTCGTCATTACCGCGTTATGATCCAGGTCGTACCAAATCTTCTCTTGACCTACAGGCAATGTGACCATTGTACTGTAGCCGTCATATCTGGCAATAACCTGGGCTCCCTGGCTGCCTGCCGTACTATCCACATGCAGCACACCGCCGGTAATTTTCCCTTGAATTCCGCTAAGCTCCCAATCCGCCGAAGCGGCAGGCAGCTCTCTCGTTAAACCGCTTTTCGTAGTTACTGTAATAGGAAGCCTGAAATCCCCACCCTCCGTCAATGAAAATCCGCCTGCGCTAAAAGTCATGGACGCGATCTGGTCACGTCCTACTACTTCTACGTCCATAGACGCAGAACCTTTTCCGGACGTCGCGGTAATTTGCGTTTTGCCCACTTGCGCCGGCGTAAATACATTATCTTTGAACGTTCCCGCGGACCCGGAGCTGCTCCATTGCGGGACAATCGAAGATACGTCCATTGGATTGTAATAGTCGTCATAGGCGCTGAATTGATATGTACTGGACTCGTTTTTAAATAATACGTTCGCTCCCCTTAAAATAAGTCCTTTCAGCTGGCCTTTGGGAGCTGTCGAGTATACGCCGACACCATTCGCTACCGCGCGCTGATTGCCATTCTCGGTTTTGTTCGTCAGCTTTGGCGCCGTTTCTCCCAACGGCCTCGATACCATCTGCGTAGATCCGCCGCCGTCCAGAATCATACCGCGCCATACGCCGGCCTGGATCATGAACTGCTGGAGCTCGGGAAGCGTCATTCCTTGGCTGCCGCCGCTCCTATCGGATGTAAGAATATATGCGGTTTTCATATCTTTGGAATAGCCGATCGCCGTTCTGGAACGCGGCGTGTAGCCGTTGAAATCATTCACATTCCGTGTGAAATAACTCGGCTTCCCTTCATCGACAAGCAGTGTGCTGCCGCCGATCATCGTCTTGAACGTTTTCCAGTCGTACGTTTTGGAAGCGTCATGCGGGATCATATCGTATTTTGCCGTAATTTTATCCCCGACTTTAAGATGGTTGACGATAAAATCTCTCGCCTGCCCCGAGCCTCTGAGAATGAAACCGTCTGCCGGAGGAATCATTTTGACGTTTGTATCTACTTCGATTTCCTTTACTACACCGTTCTGAACCAATGCCTCCGTAGGAACATTCGTTCCGTCCACGGCACGCTGCTGATTTCCCCAAGCATTCGTATACAAAAGCAGACCGTTCGCAATCATTGGCGTGCCGCTTTCATCCCAATAATACGTCTTGTTCACTGCCGTAAGATCGAAAGCTGTTCCGTCTTTGGCCGTGACCGATCCTTTGAAATCAAAAATATCAATGATCGGCTGATTATCCTTCGTAATCGCAAACGAATAAATTCCGGATGTCTGAGTCGGGCTTGACATGATTTGACCATTGGTTATTTGCGCCCCTTCAGGAGCTCCTTCTGCCGTTGTATCGAAAAAGTCCCCGTTAATCCCTGCCACGGCACCGGTATCCCTAGCCATACCCAGCACACTCTGGTTTTTCGTGAACTGATTGTTCGTTCCCGCCATTGCGTCAATCTTGACATTGGGGTTTGTTAAATCTACTTCTATGACATTCGCATTCACCGATACATTCTTATTGTTTCTCGCAGTCGACCAAACGTAATTTTTGAGAATAGCTCCAGAAGTAATCGTCTCCTGCGAACTTAACGTCAATGTTGAATCAGCCGCCCTGACCGGGGTTCCTATAACCATCTGCAATGACAATGCGCAAGCCAGCGCTCCAATCCCCAACTGCTTCCGTAACCTCATGCTGCTTTTCCACTCTCCTCTATCAGTCTACTATCTGAACTTAACAAATATATAGACTCTGATTCTATTGAAAAAGTTACGGAGCAGCAGCCGTTGTATTTATATGATTGAAAAAAAATACAAAAAAAGACCATCCCGTTGAGGGATGGCCTCTTGACAATCTTAGCTATTGATTAAAGCTTCCGCTTTTAAAATTTCAGCTTTATCCGTACGTTCCCATGGAACATTCAGATCGTTGCGGCCAAAGTGACCGTAAGCTGCCGTTTGACGGTAAATCGGACGGCGTAGATCCAACTGCTTGATGATACCGGCTGGACGAAGGTCAAAATGCTTGCGGATCAGCTCGACAAGCTTGTCCTCGCTAACTTTGCCTGTGCCGAAAGTATCCACTGCGATCGAAACTGGTCTTGCTACGCCAATTGCATAAGCCAATTGAACTTCGCATTTGTCGGCGAGACCCGCGGCTACGATGTTTTTGGCAACATAGCGAGCAGCGTATGCACCGGAACGGTCAACTTTTGTCGGATCCTTACCGGAGAAAGCGCCGCCGCCATGGCGAGCGTATCCGCCGTAGGTGTCGACGATAATTTTACGGCCTGTAAGACCCGCATCCCCTTGAGGTCCGCCAATAACGAAACGGCCAGTCGGGTTGATGAAATAGTTCGTATTATCATCCAAAAGTTGCGCAGGCACGATAGGCTTAATAACATGCTCTTTGATGTCTTTTTGGATTTGTTCCAAAGTTACTTCCTCGCTGTGCTGCGTGGAAACGACAATCGCGTCAACGCGAACCGGTTTGTCTCCATCGTACTCTACAGTAACTTGAGTCTTGCCATCGGGACGCAGGTAAGGAAGAGTTCCGTTCTTGCGAACTTCAGTCAGACGGCGCGCCAATTGGTGGGAAATCGAGATCGGCAGCGGCATAAGCTCCGGAGTCTCGTTAACCGCAAATCCGAACATAAGACCTTGGTCTCCTGCGCCGATTGCTTCGATTTCCTCATCGGACATTGTACCTTCTCTTGCTTCAAGCGCTTTGTTGACGCCTTGCGCAATGTCAGGGGATTGCTCGTTCAGGGATACCAAAACCGCACATGTCTGGGAGTCAAAACCATATTTAGCGCGAGTGTACCCGATTTCTTTGATCGTTTGTCTTGCGATAGCTTGAATATCTACATACTCAGAGCTGGAAGTGATCTCACCAATTACCAATACCAAACCCGTTGCAACGGATACCTCGCACGCTACGCGCGCATTCGGATCATTTGCAAGGAAAGCATCCAATACCGAGTCAGAAATTTGGTCACAAATTTTATCAGGATGACCTTCTGTTACGGATTCGGATGTAAATAAACGACGTCCACGTTCTAGTGCCATGTCATTCATCCTCCTATAATCATAGTATGTATGAAAAGCCCCCAATTGATGCCTCTTGCCATCATTCGTTCGCGCTTTAATCAGCAGCTTTTCATGCTGACCGGAATGTGTATTCTACTCGCTGGTGCGGTGTAAAAAATAAACATTTCCGACATAAAGAATAGTTGTCTTATAACAAAAATGAACCTTCTCCGGGTGGAAAAGGCTGCAAAGGCATTGACCTTCAATTAATTATCTTACTGCATTTGTTGTCTAGTGTCAACGAAAGCATGTGAAATTAATAGAATCATAACAATTTTTATCCTACAAAGTAAAAAGGGTCTCTTCCGCTTTTTGGATCAGCCGTCTCGTAATATTGCCCCCGACCGCCCCCGCATCCCTGGAAGAAATATGGCCCCAGTAATCCTCTTTTATGGAAGAGGCGGGGATCGAACCTAGCTCGGTAGCAAACTCCGTATTGCCGAGACCATAGGCATTTTTACCTACAGGCAATCCAAGCTCTTCTGCAATTTCATACTTAAGGATATCCAGCGCCTTCTTCGACTCGGGAACAACCTTGACGTTATTGCTTCTAGCCATAACTATTCTCCTCCTTAAGTTGTGTTCAACTGTAGTATGGCTAGATTGCAGATGCCGAAAACTCATAAGATGTTGTCAACTGGGGTAAAATTATGGAGTCACTGTACTGCCGTCAGCATTGAGTAAAAGATAACTGCCGCGCACCATGACATAAATGTCTGCTGTATTTTTCGGGCTCGGTTTAATACCGCGGCCTTCGCGCGGAAAAATAAGCAAATGATTTAATTCCACAGCTGCTCCCTCTGCCACATCTTTGCCAGCAGTAACGTCGGGCACACCCTCACCATCCTTGCTCACTACAACAGTTTTGCCCGTTCGCACAATAAACTCACTGCCACTGCCGGCATAGAGAGTTTGTCCGGATTTTAGCAAAACTACGTTCATATTCGATGAAGTCGCACTCCCACCTGCGTTTGTGCCGCTGGACGTATCGCCCTGACTAGCAAGCGCCGAAGCGATAAGTTCTTTCACCTTTGCTTCGCTTAAAGTATTTTGATCAAAATAACTCTTGGTAATAACCGGATCCGTCGATGATCCTGGCATTGGAGCGTCGGCTTTTGATACGGACAAAAAAGACGTCGATAAAAAAATAACCGAAAAAGCTGTCGCAAGAACTCTTTTCTTCTTCATAGTTGTGCACTCCTGTCATTAAAAAATCTGGTAATATAAAGGAAATTCTTATCCTTTTGTTGAAGTATACTTTATAACTATATTCGACAAAATGGAGTGATTCCGGTGAAAAGGTTACTAACCGCAACTTTGATTTTATTCTTTATATCCAGCAGCGTCAATGCCTCTACCAATCACGGCAGTTTCGAAGGAAATCCCATAGTAAGCATACAATCTAGTGGAAAAGAACTAAAAGTCGATGATGTCCCCGCCATTAATTACAACGGAAGAACTATGGTCCCGATTTATTTATTGAAGGAACTCGGCGTCGAAGCCGTATGGAACGATGCAACTTACAGTGTAAATGTAACAGTAAAAGATAAAGCTGCCGGAACTCCAGTTACCCAAACCCCACCCAAAAATGATGCAAATATAAAAAAAGACGACCTCGAAATTCTTAAAGACACCTACAAATGGCTGAGCGATACGGATATGGCACTCTTGATGTTTGCCGTAAGATTGCAGCAGTATGCGGATTCGGATTTGACAATTAATCAGGATCATTTGACGGATAGCGACTACGAAGACCTAAATAATCTTTATAAAGAATCGCTAGCGTTTGCTACCGAGAGAATCAATGATATTAAAATCAATAATTCTATCAAAGACATTCTTACGAATCAATCCAATGCGCTAATACAGCTTAGCCAAACAAGAAACCTGATTACTCTTTGGCGGTCTAAGTCTAATGACACCCAAATAACAAATAGTTTAAAAATTAGTTTGTTAAACTCTCAAACCATAACCCAGAAAAACCTAAACTTTACCAACAAATGCATTCATGATCTTATAGCAGCCAAATATAAAAGCAGTAAAAACCCTTCATAATAGAAGGGTTTTACTGCTTTATACTGCCTTATTTAATCAAGTTTAAAAAACGTACAATAACAACGGAAGCCTGAGCTCGTGTTGTTTGCTCGTTGGGGCCAAATAATTCATCATTTAAACCGTTCATAATTTTAGCATTAAGAACTTCCGCGATTTCCTTCCTGCCCCAGGAAAGATTTTTTAGATCGCTGTATTGGCCAAGCAATTCCTTTTCTCTTACATCACCAATGGATAGACCAATATTGCTATGTTCAAGAGCCCGTACCAGTATACTTGCAAGCTCTACTCTTGTTACTGCTTTATCCGGCTGAAATGTACCATTTTCATATCCGCCAATAATCCCCTCTTGTGTAGCCTCCGTAATATACGGATAAAACCAATCGCTTTGATTCACATCTTGAAAATATGTTTGCTTCGTCACAGATGTTTGCGAGCCGGTGTTCATCGCTTTTACCAACATGGCTGTAAACTCAGCCCGAGTCAAACTTTCATCAGGGGCAAAAGAAGTCTCTGTCTTCCCGGCAATAATTTGTTTACTGGCCAAATAGTCTATGTATTTGCTTGCCCAATGATTTTGCGTGTCTTCAAACTTGCTTGTATCAGTACTATCGGTATTCGCGAATGCTGCTAACGGAAGAATACAAATTGCGAACAACATGAAACATGCAATGCGGGTGATATTTCTCAAAGTCATGTCTAACCCCCTAAATTCATTCAAAATATAACATTATTATACTTTGAATTGAGGTGATTTATCAAATATCGTTTTTCATCTCTATCTGCGTCTCTCATAAAGATCGGGATTGGATTGTCCTTTAATTAAAATAAAAAAAGAAGATCCCAAAGGATCTTCTTTTTTTATAGATATTAATTGTCAAGACCGTTGTATGTTGCTTTGTAAGAAGTTGTAGCGGCTTTACCATTTGGTGCAGTTGAAGTCACATCAAATGTTACTGTACCGTTGTTAACACTAGGCGTTGCTACGATATTTCCGTATTGGTCAACAGATACAGTACCACCAGTAACATGATCTACACCAAATGTGATACCATACAGATAGTTGTATTTCTTAGCATTTGTTTCTTCGTTTTTGATACCATAGTTATCAGTTACATTAAGTTGAGTGAACACATTGTAGTTGCTGTAACCGATTGTTTTGGAGGAATCATCAACTGTAATTGTGTCGACTGCAAGAGCATCATTCTTAACAGTTACAGTTGTTGTTGCTGTTTTCACTTTGTTATCATTTGTTTTATAGCTCACGTTGATTGTTGCAGTACCTACTTTATTACCAATTACATAAGCTTTTCCAGCACCGTTGTATACAACTTGAGCAACGGAAGTGTTAGAAGATGTAATCGCAGTAATATTTTTAGGTAAAGCTACTGTGTCGCCACTAGCAGTTGTCGCAGAAACTGTTACTTCGCGAGCAAGTCTGCTTTTACCTGCATCCTTCTGTTCGCCATCAGCAAAAGTAGTATTATTAATATCATATTGATGGAGATTATCAATAACACCACTATCGATTGCGTTAAACAAATTAGGAACGCTGTTCAAGCCGTAAGTAAGGCTATCGCTTGTAGTAGCTACATCAAGGTTACGAGTAACTGTATCGATAACAGTTGCAGTGTTATTTTGGAACTTGATCAGTTCAATTTTAACTCCAAAAGTTCCGGAAGCTGTTGCGCTTGTAGCTATGCGGTAAGTGTCATTAAGCTTGTCAAAACCTTTGTTTTGCAGAACGCCTGTAGTATTACCTGGCACTGCAGTCAAGTTATTCAAGACTGCATCACTAAGGTTCGCAGTAGTTGCAACGCTACTAGAAGCAGTATCGTTATCATCTGTGATTGTTTGTTTATAATCAGCCATATTTATAGGAGTAACTTTAGTGTAGTAATAGACACTTCCTGTTACACCGCCAGAAGAAACGCTGCCTTGACCGTCAGTTGTCAAGAATTTATCTTGGCTCTTGTCGTATTGGTCCAAAGCTTGAACAACAATTTTAGTGTATCCGCCTGCTACAATTTTCTTAGCCGGTTCAGTAATCACTTTAAGTTTATCTGGGATACGTACGTTACCAACAGTGAAATTCTTTGTAGCTTGGCTGTTAGCACCGGCAGTTGCGATATAAGCGTTCAGGTTAACAATACCACTGCGACCTGCTGTAATAGTGGACAAGCGAACGCTACCTTTGTGTTCACCACTTTGAAGCACTTTAGCAAGTGTTGTCTCTGTGGATTCACCTTCATTCTTTGTCAATGCGCCAGACAGGGATACATTGATCCGTTTTACGTTTTGGTCGCTTGTCAAATCATCAAGGCTTAATTTATTTCCATCAGCATCGTATGCAGTAATTGGAACATACACATCTGTATCTCCAGTAGCCACGCCACCACTGATATCACCGATTTCCACTTTTGTAGCTACAGCAGTAGAAGTCACTGAAATTTTTGTAGTAGCAGCTGCACCTTGCAGATATACCTGAGCAGTGTAATCGCCGGTTTTCTCAATGTTGTTATTTAAGCTTACACGAACTGCAGGAATGTCATTATTATCATAATCTTGAATACCAGATTTCAGAAGCTCTTCGTAAGGTGTAAAGATAACTTGTGCTTTTCCATCAGCAACAAGATCGTTTGCACCGTTAGTAACAGAGATAATTGACGAAATAGCTTTGAAACCTAATTGGTTACCGTATTGGTCATATACATTTAATGGGAAAGTTGCAGTCTCACCTTTTTTGGTGATTCCTTTTTTACCATTAGAGTATTTAATATCTCCAGCTTCCATTTTTGTAATGAATGGAGCCACACCTACTGTGAAGTTTTTGCTTGCAGACAAGTGTGTATCATTGAAGTAGATGTTTACTGGAATGACAGTCAAGTTGGATTGCGATTCCGAACTTGGACCAGACTTAGTGCTATCAAAAGTAATTTTCAGTACGCCATCGTCTTTTTTAGTAATTTGAGCAGTTTGGCTGTTGCCCAAAATTACTGTGTAAGAACCAGCTGAGAAGGAAGCATTTTCACCGTATTGGTTAGTAGCTTTAACAAGTACAGTTGCGCTTGTAGTTTTAGCGATTGTATCGCTAGCATTTACGAAGTCGATTTTCTTAACAACTTCGTTTTCAGCAGTGAATTTAGCAGTTGTTTTATCAACAACTTTTTCATCCAAGCCGCTCAGCGTAACTGTGTACTCACCAGCACGAAGATTTGCATCTAAAGACAAGGTTGCGGATTTTTTATCATCAGCAAATTTAGTAGTCGATACAACATCAGTGTTGCCTTGTTTCACGGAAAGCTTAGCTTTGTCAGTGTCAACTGGTTTGTTGAAGCTAACTACAACTGTTTTAACGCCAGTAGGCTTAGCTTCTGTTACGGAAATTTTGCCAGCTGGAACGTATTGTTGTTTAGCTTCGTATGCGCCAGTCAGAAGCAGGTCGCGAGTTGCGTTGGATTTACCGCCGAAACCGCCGTCAGCTGCTGGGAACAATTTCAGTTCAAGAGCCAATGCTACATAGCCTTGTGCCCATTCGTCAACTGTTGCATCGTCGCCAGTTTTTGCTTTTGCTTCAGCATCTTTACCCAGTACGCGAACCAGGAAAGTTGCCAATTGTTCTTTAGTTACTTTACCAGCTGGGTTGTAAGTACCTTCGCCGTAACCGTCAGTTACGCCGGCAGTTTTCAGAGCTTCGATGTAAGGAAGCGCATAGCCGTTAGCTGCATCGTCGGATTTAACATCGGAGAAGCTGGAAGTTTTCAGGTCTTTGTTGATGTCAAGAGACATGACCAAAGCCGCTACTTTAGCGAATTGAGCGCGGTTCATTTCTTCTTTCAGACCAAACTCAGTGTCGCTGATTCCGTCGAAGATTCCTGCGCTAATCATAGCGTCGAATTTTGCTTTTGTCGCTGCGTCAAGATCTTTAAGATCTGTGAAGTTAGCGGATGTTTTTGTTGCTGTAGTTGCTGATGTAGTTGTTGCTGCTGTATCAGCAAATGCTACGGAAGAAAATACGGATAATGCCATTGCTGTAGAAAGAACTACGGATAAACTTTTCTTCATAACCTTTTTTTCTCCTCCTCGAATATCTTTCGCTTTATTTTGTAGGTTTGATCTAACAATATTTGAGCTCGATTCACTCATTGTCCGGTTCACCCCCTTTCCAGAGTTGGAGCATAATTATAACTAAGTTCGCTTGTAGCCCTTTAGCCACATGGAAACTAGTAAACTTTAACTAGAAAAGAAAAGATAGGTACCCACTCATACCACTTCACATTATACAATGGTCGAATAGCGTCGTAAAGAGTTATTTTTAATCATTTCCAAAACAGGCTAACTGTTCTTCTTGCCTTAACTGTTTTCAAAAGTATTAAACGCAGTATTCGAAAAAAAGTTGCGTCACATGAAAAAAAAGTTTTTTCTGCATCATTTTTTATTTTGAATTGGCTAAAAACACGTTGTTTGCATAAAAATAAACAAACAAAAAAAGACCCCGAAGGGTCTTCTTTGCTTGCTTATTGATTATTGAGCAGTCAATGCGATGCTTGCCGATTTGCCGCTTGGTGTTGTAGCTGTCAGATCGAAGCTTACGGATGTCGATGGGCTTGTTGGCGTTGCCACTACGTTGCCGTATTGGTCTACCGATACCGTTCCGCCCACTACATGGTCGACCGAGAATGCTGCGCCGAGCAGGTAGTTGTACATTTTCGCGTCGCCGTCTTCGTACTTGATGCCGTAGTTGTCGACGATGTTCATTCCAGTGAAGGCGTTGAATCCGCTAAGTCCGATCGTTTTGCTTGTATCGTCGAAGCTGATTTGATCTACCGCAAGCGCGTCGCTCTTCACGGTTACTGCTGTTGTTGCTGTTTTCACTTTGCCGTCGTTCGTTTTGTAGCTCACGTTGATCGTTGCCGTTCCCGCTTTGTCACCAATCACATATCCTTTGCCGTTGGTGTACACGACTTGAGCTACCGATGTGTTCGAAGAAGTGATGGCGGTAATTTGTTTCGGAAGCGCTACAGTATCGCCGGCTGCATTCGTTGCAGATACGGTTACTTCGCGGGCCAGTTTACTTGTATTAGCCGCTTTTTGATCCGCTGCGCTCAGTGTGCCGCTTGTGTCGTATTGTGCACCGTCAATGATCACTCCGCTATCGATAGCGTTGAACAAAGCCGGTACGCTGTTCAGACTGTAGCTCAGGCTGTCGGTCGATGTCGCTACGTCGATGTTGCGAGTCACGGTATCAACTACGCTCTCATTGCCCGATGCGTCTACTTTGATCAGTTCCACTTTCACACCGAACGTTCCCGACGCGCCGGATCCGGTTGCCAAGCGGTACGTATCGTTCATTTGGTTGAACGCTGTGTTCTCAACCATGCCTGTAGTACCGCTCACAGCTTGAAGGTTTTTGAAGCTGTTTGCCGTTGTGAATGCAGCTGTTACGGCGCTGGATGCAGTGTCATTGTCCGCTGTGATCGCTTGAACGCCTGTTGTTGTGTTCACCGGCGTCATTTTTGCGTAGTAGTACACGCTGCCGGAAACAGATGTAGGAGTAGCGTTTGTCGATGCATTGCCTTGACCGTCCGTTGCAAGGTAGGAATCCTGGCTTTTGCCGTATTGGTCAATCGCTTGAACCACGAAGCTTGTGTAGCCGCCTGGTACGATTTGTTTAGCCGGCTCAGTGACGACTTTCAAGTGATCCGGGATACGTACGTTGCCGACCGTGTAGGACTTCGTAGCCGTGCTGTTCGCACCGGACGTTGCGATGTAGGCATTAACCGTTACAACGCCGTTATGGCCCGCTGTGATGTTCGACAAGCGGATGGAACCTTTGTGTTC
>NZ_JBYLHY010000027.1:0-134797 GCF_057749925.1 Paenibacillus sp. sgz302191 | reverse complement strand
ACTTCGTGCCGGCGATGCTGCACGCGTTCCTCGATTACGCGGAGCAGCAGCCGGGAGCGAAGCTGGCCGGGCAGTTGGGAACGCTGCGCCAAGTATTCGCCAGCGGCGAAGCTTTGCCGCCGCAGCATGTGGCCCGGTTCCAGCAGGCGGTAGCGTGGGTAAACCGCGCGCGGCTGATCAACCTGTACGGGCCGACGGAAGCGACGGTGGACGTGTCGTACTTCGACTGCGAGCCGGATGTGCATTATCCGGTCATCCCGATCGGCAAGCCGATCCACAATACGCGGCTGTACATCGTGAAAGAAGGCACGCTGCAATTGCAGCCTGTGGGCGTGGCCGGGGAGCTGTGCATCGGCGGCGTCGGCGTGGCGCGGGGCTACCTGAACCGCGCGGAGCTGACGGCGGAGAAGTTCGTGGCCGATCCGTTCGCGGACGGGGGCCGGATGTACCGGACCGGGGACTTGGCGCGCTGGCTGCCGGACGGCAACATCGAATACCTGGGCCGGATCGACCACCAGGTGAAAATCCGCGGCTACCGGATCGAGCTGGGCGAAGTGGAGTCGCAGCTGCTGAACGTGGAGCGCGTGAATGAAGCGGTCGTCGTCGCCCTCGCGGACGAGAGCGGCCAAAAGCTGCTGTGTGCGTACTATGTGGCGGAGACGGAGCTGCCGGCCAGCGAGCTGCGCAGCAGGCTGGCGGAGACGCTGCCGGCCTACATGGTGCCGACTTATTTGATCCAGCTGGAGCGGATGCCGCTCAGCCCGAACGGCAAAATCGACCGCAAGGCGCTGCCGGCACCGGAAGCGAGCGTACAGGCGGAAGCCGTCTATGTGGCTCCGCGAACGCTGACGGAGATCCAACTGGCGCGCTTGTGGCAGGAAGTGCTCCGTCTGCCGAAAGTCGGCATCACCGACAACTTTTTCGAGATCGGCGGCCATTCCCTGCGGGCTACGGCTTTGGCGACCCGAATGTATAAAGAAATGAACATTCAAGTTCCGCTCAAGGACATTTTCCAGGCGCCGACGATCGAGAAGTTGGCCCGCCATTTGGAGAATATGGAAAAAAGTGAGTATTTCCGCATACCTCAGGCCGAGAAGATGCCTTATTACCCGGTATCCTCCGCCCAGAAGCGGCTGTATATACTGAGTCATGTCGAAGGCGGAGAGGTCAGCTATAATATGCCGACCGTCCTAAGCGTGGAGGGACCGTTGGACCGCGAACGGCTGGAAAACTCGTTCCGCAGTCTGATCGGGCGTCATGAATCGCTGCGGACAAGCTTTGAAACCGTGAACGGAGAAATTTCGCAGCGGATTCAACCGGAAGCCGATTTCACGCTGGAGTTTATTCAAGCGGCTCCGGACGCGGCGGAAATATACATTCAGTCGTTCGTGCGTCCCTTTGATTTGCGGGAAGCGCCGCTGTTCCGCGCCGGCCTTATCGAGCTTGGGCCAGAGCGCCACATTTTGATGGTCGACATGCATCATATTATTTCCGACGGCGCTTCATCCGAAATTATCGTCCGCGAGATTGCGCAGTCGTATGCAGGGCTTGAGCTGCCGGAACTGGACATTCAATATAAAGATTTCGCCGTTTGGCAGCAGAAGGCCGCTGCGTCCGAAAGCTATTTGAAGCAGGAAGCTTATTGGCTGAACCAATTTACCGGACAACTGCCGGTTCTGAACTTGCCGATCGCCTATGCGAGACCGCAAATCCGCAGCTTCGAAGGCGCGCTGCTGCAGTTTACGGTCGAACCGGAACTGGCTGAGCAGCTGCGGAAGTTGGCCGCCGATTCGGGAAGCACGCCTTTCATGCTGTTTCTTTCGGCCTTCAACGTTCTGCTCGCCAAATACGGGGGACAGGCGGATGTCATCGTCGGAACTCCGGTCGCAGGGCGTTCGCATGCGGATCTCGATCCGATCGTCGGCATGTTCGTCAATACGCTGGCGCTGCGCAATTTCCCGGGCGGAGATAAGCGGTTTATCGATTTCCTGCTGGAAGTGAAGGAACGGACGCTGCAAGCTTTCGATAACCAGGGCTATCCGCTTGAAGAGCTGCTGGACCGGCTTCCGATCGAGCGCGATCCGAGCCGGAATCCGTTGTTCGATACCGTGTTCGTCATGGAAAATACCGAACGGGCGGACGCTTCGATCGAATCCCTTGCTTTCCGCGCTTACGAACAGGAGCATAGCGTCGCCAAATTCGATTTGACCTTGTCGATGAGCTGGGATGAGGAAGAGCTTCGAGGTTCGCTTGAATATTGCACAAAGCTTTTCGGCAAATATGCAGTTGAAAATTTACGGGACGATTTCCTTGCGCTGCTTGCCGAAATCGCCGACGATCCGTCGCGGATCATCCGCGATTTGAGCCATGGCGCCAGCCCGGACAACCGTGCGCTTTTACAAAATTCCATCGATTTTGCATTTTGATGAGAGCCCGTGTCCGCCTCTGACGGGTGCGCTGCCGCTGCAGGCTTGCCGGCCCGGCGGCACCCCCGGCAAAGGGCGGTCTACTACCGGCTCCGTCTTCAAAAGCAATGCGGCAATCCATGAACTTGAACATGAATGGGAGTGAAGCAAGTGCAATCGGTTTTTGAGAACGATCAAACCTATTGGCAGAGCAAGTTTGACAGTGACGATCGGATTGTTTGCCTTTCCTATACGAGCGCGGCCCGGACGAAGTACGGCGATCGCAAGCTGCTGACGAAGACCGCCCAATTCCCCGCGAATTTGTCCGAACGAATCGCCGGGATTTCCGGCGGAGCCCCGTTAACCGCTTTTATGCTGCTGCTGGCCGGCGTTGAAGCTTTGTTGTATACCTATACGAACGAAGACACGCTGACCATAGGGGTCCCGACTATCGAATCGTCGGGCTCGGGAATCAATCCGCTGCTGCTGATCAAAAACCGGATCGAACCGAACATGAGCTACCGCTCGCTGCTGCAAAGCGTCAAAACGGCAGCCACTGAAGCTTTCGAGCATCAGCAGCTCCCCTTTTGGAATTATACGGAGCAAATGGACATTCCCCGTCTTGCGGACGGCATTCCCTTGATACATACACTTGTGACGATGCGCCAGCTGCACTCCGTCAGATATGCGGAGCAAATCGCGCATGAACTTGCTTTTCACTTCGATATGGCCGGGGGCTCCGTCACGCTGGCTATCGAGTACGATGCGGGTCGTTACGACGAAGACAGCATCGCGCGGTTGAGCGCGCATTTGCAGCAGCTTTTATCCGTCGTCTTGTTTCAGCCGGAGCTTCCGCTGGCGCAAGCCGAATTTCTGACGGATGAGGAAAAAGAGCAACTGCTGACGGGTTTTAATCCCGCATGGCTGGATTATCCCCGAGATCACACGATTCACGGCTTGTTCGAAGAGCAGGCGGCGCGCACCCCGGATTATCCGGCGGTTATTTTCGACGAGGAGCAGTTGACTTATCGGGAGCTGAACGAGCGGGCGAACCGGCTGGCAGCCCGCTTGGCGGCGGCAGGCGTGCGGCAGGAAGCGTTTGTCGGCATTATGGCGGAACGTTCGATCGACATGATCGTCGGCATAATCGCCGTGTTAAAAACCGGCGGCGCTTATGTGCCGATTGATCCGGAATACCCGGAAGAGCGGATCCGCTATTTGCTTGAGGATTCGGGCGCCGCTCATTTGCTCGTACAGGAAAGGCACCGCGGGCAAGCGTCGATATTCGCCGGCACGACGATTTCTCTTCATGATTCCCATGATTTGGAAGGGGGTTCCGGTGATGATTCCGGCCTTGGGGCAGCCGGCGATCCGCAAAGCCTCGCTTACGTCATCTATACTTCGGGATCGACAGGCAAACCGAAAGGCGTTATGGTCGAGCACCGCAACGTCGTTCGGTTGGTCAAAAATACGAACTATGCGCAGCTCGACGAGCACACGCGGATTTTGCAAACGGGCGCGGTCGTTTTCGACGCTACGACGTTTGAAATCTGGGGTGCGCTGCTGAACGGCGGGCGGCTGTATTTGGCGTCGTCGGACACCATATTGAACGGTACGAAGCTGAAGCAGGCGATTCAAACATACGGCATCACAACGATGTGGCTGACGTCCCCGCTATTTAACCAAATCTCGCAGCAGGAAAGCGGAATGTTCGCAGGCGTAAGCACGCTGATCGTCGGAGGGGACGTGCTGTCCGTGCCTCATATTAACCGGGTGATGCTCGAGCATCCGTCGCTCCGCATCGTGAACGGGTATGGACCGACAGAAAATACGACGTTCTCGACCACATACTCGATCGAAAGCGAACAGTCGGAAGCCGTACCGATCGGGCAGCCGATCGCGCATTCCACCGCTTATGTCGTGGACCGATATCAGAAGCTCGTACCGATCGGAGCTTGGGGCGAACTGCTCGTCGGCGGAGACGGCGTAGCCAGAGGCTATTTGAACCGCCCGGAGCTTACGGCGGAGAAGTTTATCGAGCATCCTTTCATCCCCGGACAGCGCTGCTACAGAACCGGAGATTTGGCTCGCTGGCGCGCCGACGGCACGCTGGAGTATAAAGGCAGAATGGACGAGCAGGTGAAAATCAGGGGCTACCGGATCGAGCTTGCCGAAATCGAAGCCGAGCTGTTAAAGGCGGAAAAAGTTCAGGATGCCGTAGTTATCGTCCGCGAGGACGAACAGGCCCAAAAATATTTGTGCGCCTATTTTACGGCTCATGCGGCACTGTCCGCTGAGGAGTTGAGAAACGCTCTGCTGCAGGAGCTGCCGGGCTACATGGTGCCGACCTATTTCGTTCAAGTCGATGCCATTCCTTTGAACCCGAACGGCAAAGTCGACCGGCGGGCGCTGCCCGAACCGGAATCCGCCCTGTCGGCAGGGGAGAACTACGTGGCTCCCCGGACACCGGCGGAAATGCAGCTGGAAACGATCTGGAAAGACATTCTCGGATTACCGAAGGTCGGGGTCACGGACAATTTTTTTGAAATCGGCGGGCATTCCTTGCGGGCGACTACGCTCGTATCCGCCGTTCATAAAGAGATGAACCGCAGCATCCAACTGCGCGACGTTTTTCAGCGTCCGACTATCGAGCAATTGGCTCTTTTGATTGAGGAACGGGAATATGTCCGGCACGAAGCGATTCCTGTCGCAGACGCAAGCGATACGTATCCCGTCTCATCCGCCCAAAAGCGGATGTACGCGGTCAGCCAATTGTCCGGTGCCGATCTCAGCTACAACATGCCCGGCGCGATCATCCTGGACGGGAAGCTGCAGCGGGAACGGCTGGAGGAAGCTTTCCGCAAGCTGATCGCGCGTCACGAAACGCTGCGTACGAGCTTCGAATCTTTGGACGGCGAACCGGTGCAGCGCATCCATCCGGAAGTTTCTTTTGCCGTCGAATATATGCAAGCGGGCGAAGCGGAATCTCCGGCGCTGGTGCAGGCATTCGTGCGGCCGTTCGATCTTCGGCAAGCTCCGCTTATGCGCGTCGGACTCATTGCCGTGAGCGAGCAGCGCCACATTTTGCTGTTCGACATGCACCATATCGTGTCGGACGGGGCGTCCATGAACGTGCTCATTCGCGAGTTTATCGTGTTATATCAAGAGGCGGAGCCGGCTCCGCTGCGTATTCAGTACAAAGATTACGCCGCATGGCAGCTCCACCAGATCCAAACCGAGCCGTATAAAGCGCAAGAGACGCAGTGGCTGCAAGCTTTTTCCGGCGAATTGCCTGTGCTTGATGTGCCATCGGATTTCCCCAGACCTGCGGTAAAAAGCTTCCTTGGAAACACCTATGAATTTGCTTTGGACAAAACTTCGAGCGATGCGTTAAAGGGAGTCGCCGCCCAGACGGGCTCTACGCTATTTATGGTTCTTCTCGCCGCTTACACGGCTTTGCTGCACAAATATACCGGACAGGAAGACATCATCGTCGGAACTCCTGTCGCCGGCAGGCAGCATCCCGATTTGGAGCCGTTGATCGGCATGTTCGTCAATACGCTGCCGATCCGCAATTATCCGGCAGCCGGCAAAACGTTCGCCGGTTATGTGCGGGAAGTCAAGGAACACGCTCTGCAAGCTTTCGACAATCAGGCATATCCGCTGGATGACTTGATCGCGAGGCTCGAATTGAAGCGGGATATAAGCCGCAATCCGCTGTTCGATACGGCTTTTGTTTTGCAGCATGAGGAAGCGGTGGAAGCGGAAGTCGAAGGGCTCCGGGTCAGCGCCTATCCGAAGGAACATACCGTGTCCAAGTTCGACCTGACGCTGTTCGTCTCCGAGCGGGGCGAGTCGCTGGCTTGCAGCTTTGAATTCGCGACCGCTTTGTTCCGGCGGGAGACCGTGGAACGAATGGCGGCGCATTTTACGCAGCTCGTTCAAGGTATCGCGGACAACCCGCAAGTGAAGCTGGCGGAACTGGACATTGCCACGGAAGCGGAAAAAACGCTAATTTACCGTCAATTCAACGATACGGCAACCGAATACCCGAGAGACAAGACGCTTCACGCGCTGTTCGAGGAGCAGGCTGCGCGCAGGCCGGACAGCGTCGCTCTTGTCTACGAGGGGGAAAGCCTCACGTATCGCGAGCTGAACGAGCGGGCAAACCGTCTGGCGCGGACGCTGCGGGCGGCAGGCGTGGAAACGGGGCATTTTGTCGGTCTGATGGCCGACCGCTCCTTCGATATGATCGCGGGCATTTTCGGGATTCTCAAAGCCGGCGCGGTGTACATTCCGATCGATCCCGAGTATCCGGAGGAACGCATCCGGTTCCTGATGGAAGATTCTGGGGCCAAGCTGCTGGTGACTCAGCAGCGGTTGGCGGAGCGCGCGGCGTTTGACGGCAAGCTCGTCATGTTGGATGACCCGTCATCCCTCGATGCGGACGGTTCGAACCTGGACGGCGGGGCGGGCGCCGACGATCTGGCCTATGTCATCTATACGTCCGGCACGACGGGCAAGCCCAAGGGCAATTTGACGACGCACCGCAATATCGTCAGAACGGTGGTTAACACGAACTATATCGAATTTAACGAGCAAGATATTGTGCTGCAGCTTTCCAGCTACTCGTTCGACGGTTCGACCTTCGATATTTACGGAGCGCTGCTGAACGGTTCGAAGCTTGTGCTCGTTTCCAAGAACAGCTTTTTGGAGATGGAGAAGCTTTCCCGGCTGATCGAAAAAGAACGCATTTCGGTCATGTTCATCACAACCTCTTTATTTAATGTGCTGGTCGATGAAAATATCGGCGCTCTCGTCTCGCTGCGCAAAATTATGTTCGGCGGGGAACGGGCTTCCGTATCGCATGTAAGAAAAGCGTTTCGCGCCCTGGGACCCGGCAGGCTGATCAACGGCTACGGACCGACGGAAACAACGGTATTTGCGACGTATTATCAGGTCGATTCGATTGACGAGCTTGCCACAAACCTGCCGATCGGCCGTCCGCTCAGCAATACGAAGATGTATATCGTCGATGCGGGAGACAGGCTGCAGCCGATCGGCGTAGCCGGAGAACTGCTAATCGCCGGGGACGGCGTAGCTCAAGGCTATTTGAACCGGCCGGATGTGACGGCGGCGAAATTCATGGACAGCCCCTTCGCAGCGGGAGAGCGGGTTTACCGTTCCGGTGACCTAGCCAGATGGCTGCCGGACGGCAACATCGAATATTTGGGCCGCATGGACGATCAGGTGAAAATCCGCGGCTACCGGATCGAGCTGGGTGAGGTGGAAGCGCAGCTGCTGAAGGCGGACGGGGTCAAGGAAGCCGTCATTATCGTCAGAGAGGACGACAATGGCCAGAAGCACCTTGTCGCATACTACACCGCCGAAAGGGAGTATGCGGGAAGCGAGCTCCGCGGCAAGCTGTCGCAGGAGCTTCCCGCTTACATGATTCCTGCCTATTTTGTCCAATTGGAGGAACTGCCGCTTACGGTTAACGGCAAAGTCGACCGCAGAGCGCTGCCTGCGCCGACGGATCAACTGCAAACAGGTTCCGAGTACGCTGCGCCCCGCACCAAGGAAGAGCATGCCCTGGCAGCCGTATGGCAAGCCGTTCTCGGGGTTAGGCAGGTCGGCATTTATGACAATTTCTTCGATCTTGGCGGCGATTCCATCAAATCCATTCAGGTGTCCTCCAGATTGCTGCAGGCCGGCTACAAGCTTGACATGAAGGATTTGTTCGAGCATCCGAACATAGCCGGATTGGGATCTTGCTTGCAGCCCGCTTCAAGGATAGCCGATCAGGGAGAGGTAACCGGAGAGGTTGGGCTTACGCCGGTGCTGCGCTGGTTCTTCGAACAAGGGCAGGATGAGCCCCATTACTTTAACCAGTCGGTCATGCTGTTTAAAGAAGAGGGCTTCGATACGGATGCGCTGCATCTGGCTTTGCGCGCAATCGCCGGGCATCATGACGCCTTGCGGATGGTAATCCGGCATGAAGCGGACGGATTTGCGGCCTGGAACCGCGCCGCGGAAGGCGAGGGCGAGCTGTACAGCCTCGACGTTTTCGATTTCCGCGCGGAGGCCGATTGCGGCGAAGCTGTCGAGGCCAAAGCCGGCGAGCTGCAAAAGAGCATCGATCTTGGGGCCGGCCCGTTGATGAAGCTGGGGCTGTTCCGCTGTCCGGACGGGGAACATCTGCTAATTGCGATTCACCATGCAGTCGTCGACGGAGTGTCCTGGCGCATCCTGTTTGAAGACATTTTCTCCGCCTATGAGCAGGCGCTGAAAGGGATGGCGATTCAGCTGCCGCTCAAAACCGACTCGTTCCAAACGTGGTCGGAGGCGCTGGCGCAATATGCCGCAAGTCCTGCGCTGGAGAAGGAGCGGGCCTATTGGGCGCAGATTGCCGCGCTGGATTTCCCGGCTCTGCCGAAGGACGGCGAGTCCGGCGATTCGCGGATTATGGACAGCGACTCGGTAACGGCTCATTGGACGGAGCAGGAAACGGAGCTGCTGCTTAAAGTGGCGCACCGCGCCTATCGTACGGAAGTCAACGATCTGCTGTTGGCGGCATTGGCGTCGGCCATCCATTCCTGGAGCGGAACCGATCGCATCCTGGTAAACCTGGAAGGGCATGGCAGAGAACCGATTGTGCCTAATCTCGATGTCACCCGCACCGTCGGTTGGTTTACGAGCCAGTACCCGGCTGTTCTGGACGCGCATGCGGATACGGACATTTCCTATCTGATCAAATCCGTCAAGGAGAGCCTGCGCAAAATACCGAACAAAGGGATCGGCTGCGGCATTGTCAAATATTTGGACCCGGACACCGATCGGGCCGTGTACGAGCTGTCGCCGCAAATCAGCTTCAACTATCTCGGCCAGTTCGATCAGGATTTGCAAAGGAACGCGATTCAGCCGTCCGCTTACTCCTCCGGCATGCCGATCAGCGAGAAGACGAAGCGCGCCTATTCGCTGGATATCAACGGCCTCATATCTGCAGGCCAGTTGGGACTTACTATCAACTACAGCGGCAAAGAGTACCGGCGGGAAACGATGGAACGCCTGGCCGAGCTGCTGACGTCAAGTCTGCGCTCGATTATCGACCACTGCTCGCAAAAAGAGCGGCCTGAGTTAACGCCAAGCGACCTCTCGCTCAAAGGAATGACGATTGAGGGTCTGCAGCGGCTGCTTGAGCAAACAGCGCCGATCGGCGAGCTGGAAAATGCCTATGCGCTTACGCCGATGCAGCAGGGCATGTTGTTCCACAGCCGGCTCGTTCCGCAGTCTTCGGCCTATTTTGAGCAGGTCAGTTACGACCTTGAGGGCAGTCTGGCGGTATCGGCTTTCCGGGAAGCCTTGCACCGGCTTGTGCAGCGGCACGCCATATTGCGCACCAATTTTTACTATGATATGAACGATAAGCCGGTGCAGGTGGTGTTTAAAGAGCGGAGTCCGGGGTTTTACTATGAAGACCTGCGCGGATTGCCCGAGCCGGAACTGGCGGGCGCTGCGGATGCGTTCAAAAATGAAGATCGGGTTAGAGGCTTCGATCTGAGCCGCGACCCTCTTTTCCGGGTATCCGTCCTGCAGCTTGGCGACGATGTGTACCGCTTCATTTGGAGCTTCCATCACATCCTCATAGACGGCTGGTGCCTGTCGCTGCTGAACGAAGAAGTGTTCGAGCATTATTTCGGGTTGCTTGAAAATAAGGAAATCGAACTTGCGCCGCCACCTCCGTACAGTGCTTATATCGAATGGCTGGAGGACCAGAACCGGGAGGAATCGGCCTGGTATTGGAAACAGTATCTGGACGGCTATGAGCAGGAAACCCGCCTGCCTTCACAAAAACAGGCCGGTTCCACCGGAATCACCAAGAGGATGAACAGAGAAATAAGCGCGGAGCTGACAGAGCTGCTGAACCGGACCGCGAAGGAAAATCAAGTTACGATCAACACGTTGATCCAGACCGCATGGGGTATCCTGCTGCACAGGTACAACAATTCCGGGGACGCCGTGTTCGGAAGCATCGTATCGGGCAGGCCGTCGCACATTCCGGGGATCGAAACGATGGTCGGGCTTTTCATTAATGCGATTCCGGTGCGCATCCGCTGCTCGGAGGCCGAAACCTTTGCCCAGGTTATGCGTAGAACGCAGGCTCAATCGGTTGCCTCGCGGCCTCACGATACGTTCCCGCTGTTTGAAGCGCAAGCGCTGGCAGACACGCGGCATGATGTGGTCAACCATCTTGTCATCTTCGAAAATTACCCCGTCGATCAGCAGGTTGGCAAGGTCGACGCCGAACGCCGGGAACATTTCCGCATTTCCAATGTGGAGATGTTGGAACAGACGAATTATGAATTCAGTTTGTGCGTATTTCCGGGCGATACGATGTTGTTCAGCTTCGAGTACGATACGGGCTCGTTCAAAGAAGCGGACATGGAGAAAATTCGCGGACATTTTATACACATGCTTGAGCAGATTGTCGCTAACCCGCATGTACGTGTAGGCGATCTGGACGTGGTTGCCCAAGACGAGAAACGGCTCCTTCTGGAATCTTTTGGCAGCGTGAATCGGGAGCCAGCACCGGAGTATGCCTTCCATTCGATATTCGAGGAGCAGGTTCTGCGAACGCCGGAAAAGTCGGCGGTTGTATTCAAACAGCACACCGTCACTTACCGCGAGCTGAACGAAAAAGCGGGCCGCCTGGCGAGCCTGCTGCGGGAGCAAGGCGTCGGCCGCGAATCTATCGTTTGCATCCTTGCGGACCGCGGCGTGGAATTGGTCATCGGCGTGCTTGCCGTGTGGAAAGCGGGGGGCGCTTATGTGCCGATCGATCCGGATTATCCCGCCGAACGCATCCAATATATGCTGAAGGACAGCGGCGCCAAGGTGCTCTTGACGCAAAGCGGCCTGAAGCAGCTTGCCGCCGACACTTTTCATGCGGAAAGCGAGCTCGAGGCGGCGTTCCATCTCGATGACGATTCGCTTTACGAAGGGTTCCCGGCATCCGAGCCGTATGTCAACGAGCCGCACGATTTGGCCTGCGTGATCTACACCTCGGGGATGACAGACTTTCCCAAAGGCGTCATGGTGGAGCATGTCAGCCTGATGAACACGGCACTGGCCAATCGCAGGGAATATCGGTTGAACGAGTTCGATGTCCGATTGCTGCAGCTCGCCAACTTTTCGTTCGACGTGTTCGTTCTCGACATCGTCCGGACGTTTATGAACGGCGGAACGATGGTCGTCTGCCCGGCCGAAGACCGGATCGATCCCGCTCAATTGTACCGGTGGATCCGGGATTATGAGATTACGGTGCTCGAATCGACGCCGGCGCTCATTCTTCCGCTGATGGACTACCTGTACGCTGAAAATCTGGATATCAGCTCGCTCCGGCTGCTTATTTCCGGCTCCGACAGCATTAGTGTAACCGACTATCGGCGATTGCTGGAACGCTTCGGCTCGCACATGCGGATCGTTAACAGCTACGGGGTCACCGAAGCGGCGATCGATTCGAGCTTTTACGACGAGCCGCTGCCGCTGCTGCCTCCGGCCGGCCATGCGCCGATCGGCAAACCGCGTATGAACGCCAGCTTCTATATTCTCGACGCCCAGTTGAAGCTTGTTCCGGTGGGAGTGGCCGGCGAGCTATGCATAGGCGGAGCGGGCGTGGCGCGGGGCTATCTGAACCGGCCCGAGCTCAGCGCCGAGAAATTCATCCCCAATCCGTTCGTTCCCGGAGAGCGGCTTTACCGCACCGGAGATTGGGTACGCTGGACGGAGAACGGCAACGTTGATTTTATCGGCCGGATCGACTGCCAGGTAAAAATTCGCGGCTTACGGGTCGAGCTCGGCGAGATTGTGTCGGCGATGCTGCAGTTTGAAGGCGTTCGTCAAGCGATCGTTACCGATCGAAAAGACGAGCGGGAGCAGACGTATTTGTGCGGGTATACGGCCGGAGAAGAGTCTGTCGATCCGGAAGCGCTGCTGGCGCGCCTGCGGCAAACGCTGCCTGCGCATATGGTGCCGGCACGGATCATGCATCTCGAGCGGCTGCCGCTGACGCCGGATGGTACGCTGGACCGCAAGGCGCTGCCCGAGCCGGACGGAAGCGGCATTGCCGGAGAAAGCTTCGCAGCTCCGCGTAATGACACGGAGCAGCAGCTTGCCCGGATTTGGGAGGATGTGCTCGGCCTGACGGGAATCGGCGTCCAGGACAATTTCTTTGACCTCGGCGGACATTCGCTCAAAGTGCTTGAGCTCGTCGGCAAAATCGACAAGCAGCTCGGCCAAGAGCTCCCTCCGCGCGCCGTGTTTGATTCGCCGACGATTGAAGGTTTGGCGCTGAAGCTGGCGGCGCCTGATGCCGGGCAGTCTTTGCAGCAGTATGCAACCAAGCTGAACGACAAGGGGCATATCAACTTGTTCTGCTTCCCGCCCATGCTTGGATACGGAATGGGCTTCGCCGAGCTGGCCAAACAGCTGAACGGGCACGCTGTCGTGTACGGGCTCGATTTCATCGATGACAACCGGGCGCAGCATGATTTGCTTGAACCATACATGCAGCTGATCGGAAGCATTCAAAACGAATCCCCTTATGTGCTGCTTGGCTATTCCATGGGCGGCAATCTGGCGTTCGAACTGGCGAAGGCGATGGAAGCCAAAGGGTTCGTGGTTTCCGACATCATTATGGTCGACTCTTTGCGAAGTATGGAATCAGGTTCATTAAGCCGCGAGAAAATGATCGAGCAGGTCGACCGCGCGCTGGAACAAGCGCCGGCTGCGTACAAGGAAGCGCTGAAGGGCAAATACAGGCAAAAAGTATATGCCTACGCAATGTACGGCAGCACAATCGTCAACACGGGCGTTGTGCGGGCGAATATTCATACGCTTTTGTCGCCGCAGACAGCGTCGATGAAAGAAGCCGCCGACCCGGCAAGATCGTGGCGGCAATCGACGAACGGCGGTTACACCGCCGGACAGCTCACCGGTTTGCACGATGAACTTCTTGAAGCGGGCAATGTGGAGGACAATGCCGTCAAAATCCGGCAGATCTTAAACGAAATCGCCCAAATACCTGGCGGCGTTCATTAAAAAAAGAAAGGGCATCCGCTCCGGATGCCCTTTCAAAGCTTTGGGGCAACCGCGAGCGAGGCTGCCCCTTATTTCTTGCGGCCGCCCGGGCACGGCAGTCGTTCGCCTGCGAGAGCCGCGATTGTCAGGGTCACGCACACCGCTGCTGCGAAGCCTGCGATTGTCAGGGTCACGCACACCGCTTTTGCGGGAGCCGCGACAATCTGCTAGCGGCGCCCGAAGGGGGGCTAACAGGAACTCTAGTCTTGGCCGCAGCCCTTCGTAAAGCGGCTCGTTTTGGCGAAAAACCTGCGAAAGTGCAGGCTTTTTCTGCGTCAGGGGTTCATTTGGAGGAAAAACCTGCGATTGTGCAGGAATTCCCGATAAAATGGGGCCGAATCGTGCGTACGAGCGGAAAAACCTGCACATTTGCAGGAATTTTTCGCTGCAAGCCTATCCGCGAGCAAAAACCTGCACTTTTGCAGGCTTTCCGCATCAGCACGTCGCGCACAGCCCCCACCGCGCGCAGCTCCCAGCACGCGATGCTGCGCTGAATGACGGCTGGCGGTCAATCGCACGCTTGGCGCCAAGCGGATGTGCTCGCGGCGCCAAGCGGATGCGCTGTTTCCCGGTGCGCGGTGCCAGTGATGTCTTGGCGGGCATCCGCTTTTCGGATGAAAGTGCTAACGATTGGCGAAAAAGGTATAATTAGGTGTATTCTTGCTTGTAGCGAAGCAGAAAGGTGGAGAGAGATGACGACCAGCTACAGCAATATTCTTCGTCTGATAGCGATTGTCTGCGAAATTCTGGTATGGGGCCAGCCCGCGGCTCAGGCAAAGGCAAGCGCTCAATCGGAGTTAACGCAGCAAGACGTGAAAACGGCAGTCGATAATGCGATGAGCGGCGAACTGGAACGGCTTCATCTTCCGGGCGCAGCCGTCGTGATTACGCAGGGAGATTCCGTTCTTTTCAGCAGCGGCTACGGTTATGCAAATCTGGAAAAGAAAATAGCTATGGATCCCGCCAAGTCCGTTATCCGGCTCGGCTCGTTAGCCAAATCGATTACCGCTACCGCTGCGATGCAGTTGGTGGAACAGCAGAAGCTGGATTTGAATAAGGACGTTAACACTTATTTGAAAACATTTCAAACGACGCAATTCAAGGGTGAGCCGATCACGCTTCATCATTTGTTGACGCACACCGCCGGTCTGGATCAGGCCGTATATGCCGTGGATCGCAGCAGCGATATCGATCAGGTCGCCGAGGAGGCGTTTCTCCGCGATTTCTTTCGGCAGCAGCCGCCTGTCCGCGCCCCGGGGACGATGTATGAGTACAGCAACGTCGGCTTCGGGTTGGTCGGCAATCTGATTGAGCAAACAACGGGAGAAAAGTTGGACGCTTATTTAAAGCAGCACGTATTTCAGCCGATGGAAATGCCGAGCGCCGGTTTGGAGCTGGATAGGAGCAACGCTCAATTGGCTGTTTCTTATTCGTATGGCAAAAAAGGCTTCACCGTTGTCCCCTATTCGTACATCAGCCTGCCCGGAGCTGGCGCGCTAAGCATGACTCCCAATGATTTCGCGCATTACCTGATCACACATTTGAACGATGGCCAATATAATGGGCGCTCAGTATTGTCCAAAGAAACTGTCAGCAACATGCACGACAGGCAGTTTACCGCTAATCCGCGAATGGACGGGTTGGGCTACAGTTTTTTCAGAGGAGAATCGAAGAACGGAATCCCCATGCTGTGGGCGACCGGCGAAATAGATAGCTTCATTGCGAAAATGGCGCTGTTTCCCTCGGAACGGCTCGCTATTTTTGTGGCTGTTAACGGGGCGGATTCGGGCTTGGAGCTTCATAACCGCCTGGTGGACGCGATTAGCGGTTTGCTGAAAACTCCGCAGGGATCGGATAAGCGGCAGGAGCAAAATTTGGCCGGATCGAAAGATTGGGACATCGCCGGGCTTGCGGGAGTTTATCAAACCGGAATCAACCCGGAGCAAGGCTGGGGGAAATGGCTGCGGTTTTTTGGAGGGTTCAGTTACAAAGTAACAGCGCTTGATGCGGATAAGCTTCAAGTAAGCGGAATTTTTCCGGACCGCGAAGCGCGGCAGTTGAAAACATTTCAACACCTTGGCGACGGTTATTTTCAGGAAACGGGAGGAGGGACGGAACACATCTCGTTCCAAAAGCTGAACGGAAACTGGGAACTGACGAATTCGGGCACTGTGACCGTGCCAAAAGTTTCGTTTCTGGAGAAAACAGGGATGCTGCTTGGTGTTTATATCGCAATCGCAATATTTTATGTCGTCATTTGTGCAGTTTGGCTGATCCGAATGTCCGTCCGTCTGGTCAAAAAAACGTCCGGCCCCATTTCGGGAAGCATCGCCGCAGTTGCACTGCTTAATACCATTTTCTTTTTGGTCCAGCTTTCGTACGGAAACAGCCAAGTCACATACGGTTATCCGCTCTGGTACCATTGGGGAGCGAGCTCGCTGCCGCTGCTTGCCGCCGTCATCGCCGTCTTCACCCTGTTCCAAGCCATTGCGGCGAAAAGAACGGCCAATCGCGTCTCAACGGCAAAGGCCGCGTTTTCAATCGCTACTTTGCTCATTACCGGATACTTGTTTTATTGGAATATGCTTTCCATCCATTATTCATAGGTTGTGCCATGGTCATTTCGCATGGAGGTAGGCGATGCCCAGCCCGCCGGTGACGGGATTTTCGTAAATTTCACAGTCGACATCGAACTTATCCCAAAAACGGTGGATTTTTTCCGGTATATGGGTTATATTAGGTAATACCTAATAAATTTAGTTGTTGCCTAATATGGAGGTGGTCAAATGATCGTCTGGATGCTGCGGAAAATAATGGCCGAAAGAGGCGTATGGACCGGCGCGGCGCTGGCCCGCTTGCTTAAGGAAAAGGCCGGCTATACGCTGTCCGCGCCTTCGATCAGCGCGCTGATGAACGAACAGCCGCGTCAGGTGAAAGCGGAAACGTTGGACGCGCTGTGCACTGCGCTCGCTTGTACGCCGAACGACTTGTGGGTATTTACGCCCGATCCGCTCAAACAAACAGGGCGAGAAAGCGAGGCCGCCGCGCCATGACGCAAAGAACGATCGTTCCGTTCGGCGATCCGATTCTCCGCAAAACCGCCAAGCCGGTCACCGAAATCAACGGCAAAATCATCAAGCTGCTTGAAGATTTGGCGGATACATTGTACGCCGCCGACGGGCGTGCAGGCCTTGCCGCTCCCCAGATCGGCATTCTCCGCAGAGTGGTCGTCATGGATTGCGGCAGCGGGCTGATCGAGCTGATCAACCCGGAAATTGTCGAGTCGGGCGGCGAACAATTCGGGACCGAGGCCTGCCTGTCATTTCCGAATTATACGGGCAGCGTGAAGCGGGCCAGGTATGTGAAGGTGAGCACGCTTAACCGGCAGGGGGAATCGGTCACGCTGGAAGGGGAGGGATTTCTCGCCAGGTGCATGCAGCATGAAATCGATCACCTGAACGGTGTGCTTTTCGTCGACCACGTCCGCGATCCGTTTCTCGTTCATGAGCATACGCAGCATAAAGTCCGGCTGCTTGACGTCATTCGCCTGTCACGGCCGCAATAGCAAATAAAAAAACCGCTGAACCCGCAGGGATAACCCTGCGGCGATTCAGCGGTTTTTCATATTATGCACGAACACCGTAGTAGGAGCATTTACCATCTTTTGAAGCGATTATTGCCAATCAACAATTTGCATACTACTCCTATACATGGATGGTAAAAGGAGTGAGCATATGGACCGGCCTGCAGTCTCACCGTACCTTTACATCCGGCTGCGCCGGAGAGCACGGGTCCGCAAAGGAAACAGCGTACAGTTGGGCGATATTGCTCAAATGATCGTCGAACCCGAATATGAAGACCGGCTCAGCCGAATCGTCATTTATACATCGCGGCATGAAGACGGCAATCGCGTTCTGATCGACATGATGCAGATCGTCCGCGCGATCAAGGAGCGCTTCCCGGAGCTGCAGATCGAGCATTTCGGAGAGCCGCACGTTCTTTTGGAGATTTGCACCGACGACAAGCGTCCCAATCCGCTGCTGATCGGCATCGTCTGGCTGCTGTTGTTTATCGGCTCGGGCCTCGCGATTATGAACTTTCATGCCGACGTCAGCATGCTCGAAGTGCACCAGAGAATTTATCGGCTGATGACCGGCAAAACGGTGGAACATCCGCTTATGCTGCAAATTCCTTATTCGCTCGGCATCGGCGTGGGGATGGTCATTTTTTTTAACCATTTGTTCAAGAAAAAATTCAATGAAGAGCCGAGCCCGCTTGAGGTCGAAATGTTCATGTACCAGGAAAATGTGAACCATTACGTCATCACGGAGGAGTACTGCAAAATACACGAAAGGAATGACGCCAAGTGATCATGGCGGTCGTTGAAGCGGCAGCGGCGGCTTTTGTCGGGCTGTCGGGGGGAGTTGTCGTCGGCAGCGGGATGGTCGCTTTTCTGGTCGTGCTGGACATCATTCCGCGGCTTGTGCAGATTACCCGGTCGTTCAAACAGATACATGCCTATGAAGCGGCAGTCGTAGCGGGATCGCTTGTGTTCACCTGGGTCGATTTCTGTGAGCTGCGGCTTCATTTATTTCCACTTGGCTCCGCGTTTGTGGGTCTCTTTGCCGGATGCTTCGTAGGCATGCTGGCCGGAGCCCTGACGGAAATTGTCAATGTGCTGCCGATTTTGGCGAAACGGGTGGGCATGGGCTCTTATATGATTTTATTTTTGATGGCGATGATTTTCGGCAAAGTGGTCGGCTCGCTTTTCGAATGGCTGTTTTATTGAAGCAGGAAAATACGCGGGGAGGTATGAGGCATGAAAGTGATCCTGAAAAAAGGCGGAAAGAACGGCGATGGTTCGGACAATTCCAAGCTGGCGGTAGACGAGGAAGGCAACTTGCATCCGTATGAGCCGGAAATCGATATGACGGCAGAGGAAAAAGAGTTAAAAACGCAGGAAAGCATTCCGGACCGTCTTGAAATAGTCAAGAGGGTCCTTGAAGAACGCGTCGGGTTCAACAAAAGCTTCGATCTAGTGTTCAGGGAGATGGTGTTCGGGTCCGTCAGAGCCGGCCTCTTTTTTTGCAACGGGTTTGCCAAAGATTCGGTGCTGACCGATATTATTACCCGTTTGTCCTACGCGTCCCGGGAAAGCGTCACGCCTCATACGGTCGAGTCGTTTGCGGACTATCTCGTCCCGCACATCCAGGTCAAAACGTATGAAAAAATGTCCGAGGTTATCGGACAAGTGCTGATGGGCGGAACAGCGCTGTTCATGGAAGGACAGACGGCGGCCATCACGATCGATGTCAAAACGTTTCCCGTCCGCTCGGTCGAAGAGCCGGATTTGGAACGGGTCGTCCGCGGCTCGCGGGACGGGTTCGTCGAAACGCTGCTGACCAACGTGACGCTGATCAGACGCAGGCTGCGCGACGAGAGATTGAAGCTGGAAATTGTCCAGGTCGGCAAACGGACCAAGACCGACATATGCGTTTGTTACATCAACGATATCGCCGATCCCAACCTTGTGGAATCCATCAAAGATAAAATTAAAAACGTCGAAATCGACGGACTTCCGCTTGCCGAAAAGCAGCTGGAGGAAGCCGTGCTGAACAAAGGCTGGAACCCGTATCCGATGGCCCGCTATTCGGAGCGGCCGGACGTAGTGTCTGCCCATCTGCTCGAAGGCCATGTAACGATTTTGGTCGATACTTCGCCGAGCGCGATGATTTTGCCTACGACGTTTTTCCACCATGTCCAGCACGCGGAGGAATACAGGCAAACCCCGTTTATCGGGACCTATCTTAGGTGGGTGCGCTTTGCCGGCATTGTGGCTTCTTTGTTTCTGCTCCCGCTGTGGGTCCTGATCGTCCAGGATTCGTCGCTCAAGCCGGCCGGCCTTGAATTTATCGGACCGCAAAAAGCGAGCCATTTGCCGGTGTTTTTGCAGTTTTTGCTGGCTGACATCGGCATTGACCTGATGCGGATGGCCGCCGTGCACACGCCGACACCGCTTGCGACCGCAATGGGGCTGGTAGCCGCCATTCTCATCGGCGATATCGCGGTCAAAACCGGGCTGTTTATTAATGAAGTGATTTTATACCTGGCGGTGGCGTCCATAGGCATGTTCGCAACGCCGAGCTATGAATTGGGGCTGGCAAACCGGATAACGCGGCTGGCGCTGCTCGTAGCCGTGGCGATTTTCAAGGTGCCGGGCCTGATCATCGGCGGAACGCTGTGGCTACTGCTCCTGGCGACCCGGAGATCGTACAACTCGCCGTACATGTGGCCGTTTATTCCGTTTAACGCCAAAGGATTTTTTGCGGTATTGGTGCGCCAGCCCGTGCTTTCGGACAAAACCCGGATGAGCCTGACAAAGCCTGTCGACGGGACACGCCAGCCCAAATAACAGCACGGCATGTATTGTCAAAAGCGCTTCCAGTGTGATACTTTTAATTGTAATGTACACAAGGAAGAGGGAAACCAAAGCTATGTATTTACACGGCACGAGCAAAATAAATGATCAAGGCCACCTCGAAATCGGCGGAGTCGACGCAACGAAACTGGCTGCGGAATACGGCACGCCTTTATATGTATTTGACGAAGCGCTGATCCGTCAGCGCTGCCGCGAATTCGTGGAAGCGTACAAGGCGTCCGGCCTGAAATTTCAGGTCGCATATGCAAGCAAAGCTTTCATGGTTATGGCCATGTGCCGCCTTGTCGAAGAAGAAGGCATGTCGCTGGACGTCGTGTCCGACGGCGAGCTGTATACGGCGCTGCAAGCGGGATTCCCGGCTGAGCGCATCCATTTTCACGGCAACAACAAAACGCCGGAAGAAATCGAAATGGCGATCGACGCCAAAATCGGCTGCTTCGTGGTGGACAATTTCATCGAGCTGCAGCTGCTGAATGCCATCGCCGCCGAGAAGCGCCAAAAGGTGAAAATTTTGCTGCGCATTACGCCTGGCGTCGAAGCGCATACGCACGAATATATTTCTACGGGCCAAATCGATTCCAAATTCGGCTTTGATCTTGGCAACGGATCGGCACTGCGTGCCGTCAAAGAAGCTTCCGAGCTGAGCCATCTGGAAATTTTGGGCGTTCATTCCCATATCGGCTCGCAAATTTTCGAAGTGGACGGCTTCCGCCTGGCCGCCGATAAAATCGCCGGATTTGCCGTCGAAGTGCGCAGCCGTCTGGATGTAACGTTCAAGGTGATCAACCTTGGCGGCGGTTTTGGCATCCGCTATGTGGAAGGCGATACACCGCTTCCCGTAGCCGTCTACGTCAAAGCGATCACAGACGCGATCAAAGAGAACTTTGGCGCGAACAACTACCCGCTGCCCGAAATTTGGGCGGAGCCGGGCCGCAGCATAGTAGGCGATGCAGGTACTACGCTATATACCGTGGGATCGACGAAGGACATCCCGGGAGTCCGCAAGTACGTCGCCGTAGACGGCGGAATGACGGATAACCCGCGTCCGGCTTTATACGAGTCCGAGTATGAAGCGATGCTCGCCAACCGCGCAACCGAGCAGGCGGAAGAAGTCGTATCGATCGCCGGCAAATGCTGCGAGAGCGGCGACATGCTGATCTGGGATCTGAACCTGCCGCGAGTCAACTCGGGCGACATTCTGGCCGTGGCCTGCACGGGAGCCTACAACTACGCGATGGCAAGCAACTACAACCGGATCCGCCGTCCGGCTGTCGTTTTCGTCAAGGACGGGCAAAGCGATCTCGTCGTCAAAAGAGAAACCTACGAAAACATCGTAGAGAACGATATGATCCCGGCAAGATTGAAGCAAGTGAGCAAAGCGGTTCAATAAAACCGGGCCGGCCCAAGCAATATGCCGCGGTCGCGCTGCGCTGCAGAAAAGAAAGGGCTGTTCCCAAAGCCCAAGATTCAAGCAAAAGGACTTCAAATTCCACTGCCAAGTGGAGGGTGAAGTCCTTTCTTTAGGTGGAATTCAACAGCCCTTTTTTCAGATGAACATCGGCGGCCCGGCGGGTGGACATGAGGCGGCTTGGCAGGCCGGTCAGGGAAAAAACCTGCGAAAGTGCAGGCTTTTTCCGCAAAAAGGCCCATTTGGACGAAAAGCCTGCGATTGTGCAGGAATTTTCGGTGAAAACGACCCTGAGCCCCTGTTCGTGGCGAAAAGCCTGCACATTTGCAGGAATTTTCGTGGCCAGCGCATCTACCGGGCAAAAAACTGCACTTTTGCAGGCTTTCTCCGCGGAGCCAAGCAGTTAAGAAGCCAAGCAGTTAGGCAGCAGGGCGCTCCCACTCTGCGTGCGAGTTTCTCAACTGCCTGACTTTCGCAGATTTTCCGCGTACTGACGTGCTGACAACGGGCAAGTTTTTAGAAAGTTTCCTCCGAAAATCTCCTCCCGCTGTTCGTGAATGAATTGTTCATGAATGAATTTTGGCATGATTTTCCTTTCGATTTTGGGGGTAGTTTTAATTCATCGGGATGTGTAAGATTTCATTAAGCGCTTAATCCATCGTATCGGAGGGTGATTCGGTCTTTTGTAAACGCTTTACATTCCCGGGGAGAGCGAACGGTAAACAGCAATTTATTTTGAATGGAGGTTCATGATAATGAAAACTCGGTTAGGCAAGAAGAGACTGGCTTCCCTTTTTTTATCCGCAATTTTGTTGGCGCTTCCATTGAGCGCTTCCGCTGCTTCTTCCTCCACTGCGTACGATAAACTTTATTTCAACAATAACAAATACTACCTGTTTAACAACACCTGGGGCAGCGGCAGCGTTAGCGGTTGGTCGGAAACCGTGTACTATAACAGCGGCACCGATCTGGGATACTTATGGAATTGGCCGACTACGGCCGGCGGGGTCAAAGCGTACCCGTCCATCGTAAGCGGATGGCACTGGACGAACGGATATACAAGCGGCAGCGGATTCCCTACACAGCTGTCCGCCAACAAAAACATTAACACAGGCGTCACGTATTCGATCGCTTCCTCGACGAACGGCTCCTATAATAACGCTTACGATATTTGGCTGCACAGCACCGGGAACGCAACGTCCAGCAGCACTCCGACCGAGGAAATTATGATTTGGAACAAATGGACCTCCGACGTCGGCCCGCTCGGTTCTCTCGTATTTTCCAACGTTTCGATCGGCGGGCAAACTTACGACGTGTACAGGGGCGAAAATAAGAACAGCCAGGGCGTGCATCAATGGTGGGTGTATTCGTTCCTGAAAAAGTCCCAGACAAACAGCTTCAGCATTAACGTCAAAAACTTTACCGATTATCTCATTTCCAAAAATTACTTCACGAACAGCCGCTATGTGAGCAGCGTGGAATACGGCACCGAAATTACAAAAGGCAGCGGACAAATCAACTTTTCCAACTGGTATTGCAATGTCCAATAATCAATAGCGGAGTTCCGCCGGCGCGGCGGAAAAAAGAGCGCGGTCGCAGAACGGGATTCCCGCCCTGCGGCCGCGCCAACATTTTTTTGAGGAGTCACTTGCTTGAGGAAGTTGCCAAAGGATATGATTCTTGCGACTTGGAAGCAAAATAGCAAGGATAATTTGAATGTTCGCCAGGCAAGCAGGAGGGCTGCTTTTTCCACGAATCATACTGATCTGAGGAAATGCCTAGCTGCTCTAAGACTTTTTCGCACGGGATAGTTTGCATTTCGGACATCCTCCATTTACTTGAAAATAGAAAAAGGCCATCAAAAATAGACGGCCGGTTGCACTAGTAGCTCAAACGCCCCCAAGTGCCCAGATACAGGAACGTTTTCTTCGCTTTCCACAAATATTTACAATTGTTTACTTGGATAATAATAACAGAACAGGTGGAAACATTCTGTGTCGTATTTCACAAAAGTTCATCGTCAAAGAAAGAAATTTCACAAAGGGCAAAATCAAGGGGGTTCCAGCGGAACGTAAACGATTGAAGTGACAATTTTTCTGTGATATATGCAAAAATACCGCAAAAAATAAATCCGCGACAGCAACGATTCCGCAGCGGCAGCAAATTTTCACAGCGGGTTTGTGAATTGAAAGCTTTCATAGTAAAATAAAGTATTATTGTCTAAAGGAGTGGACCTAACATGGCCAAACAAGCAAAAATCACACTCGCCGGCGGCGGAGAAGTACTGATCGACCTGTTCGAAAAAGACGCTCCGAACACCGTCGCCAACTTTGAAAAACTCGCAAACTCCGGTTTTTATAACGGTCTTGTATTCCATCGCGTCATCCCCGGGTTCGTAGCTCAAGGCGGCTGCCCTACTGGAACGGGCACAGGAGGCCCAGGCTACCAAATCAACTGCGAAATCAACCCGAACAAACACGAGCGCGGAACGCTTGCCATGGCCCATGCCGGCAGAAACACAGGCGGCAGCCAATTCTACATCTGCTACCAACCGCAGCCTCACCTGGACGGACAGCACACCGTTTTCGGCAAAGTAACCAAAGGCATGGAGTATGTGGACGCATTCAAAGGCAGAGACCAAATGGAAAAGGTCGAAATTGTCGAAGTGTAAAAATAAAGCTGTAAAGCTTAAAAAGACCTTCCTTAAGCCGTAAAACCGGCTAGGGATGGTCTTTTTTTAATCCGATTTGTGAACAATGTTTCAGCGGAGAAAAGAAAAAAATGTTGCTTTTTCCATGCTCGAGTGATAAATTCATAACCAAAGAAAACTAATTCTCCCGTTAGTGAGATTAGTTCTTCTTTCATTGTGTGTGCATACCTTCGGGGCGGGGCGAAATTCCCCACCGGCGGTGATACGTTCGGAAGCTGCTGCTCCGG
This sequence comes from Paenibacillus sp. sgz302191, assembly GCF_057749925.1. NCBI lineage: Bacteria > Bacillati > Bacillota > Bacilli > Caryophanales > Paenibacillaceae > Paenibacillus > Paenibacillus sp. sgz302191. The sequence goes on along the minus strand of NZ_JBYLHY010000027.1, from coordinate 110,469 downwards.
CCGTAAAGTCCGTGACCCGTTTTGAAGCTAAGCGGTACCTGACAACAGCTTCGCTACGGCTGACCCGGTGCAAATCCGGGACCGACAGTATAGTCTGGATGGGAGAAGGAAACGCGAACAACAGGTTCGCTATGCACGTTTGGCCTCTTTTCAATTGAACAAAAATTCGGCAGGTCTGTCTTCTTTCAGGCACCGTGCCGGGTTTGTTTGAATTACCCGAAAACATGGACAAACGCGTATAGATGAAGCATTTTCGTGTCAACTTCAAATCCTTGAGCCCCTATCCTGTGCCGGATCGGGGCTTTTTTGCATTCAAGTTCAAGAGATTGGTGGTGAGCGCATGCAGCTTATCAATGACGAGGCCTACATGAGGCTTGCGCTGCAAATGGCCGAAAGCGCGTCAGGCCAGACGGGGATCAATCCCGTCGTCGGGTGCGTCCTGGTCAAAGACGGACGCATTGTCGGGATGGGCGCGCATCTGAAGCGCGGCCAGGGGCACGCCGAAGTCCTCGCGCTGCAAATGGCGGGCGAGGAAGCCCGGGGCAGCACGGCCTACGTGACGCTGGAGCCGTGCAGCCACTACGGACGGACGCCGCCCTGCAGCGACCGGCTGATCGAAGCCGGCGTCGCGCGCGTCGTCGTCGCCGGTCTCGACCCGAACCCGCAGGTTGCCGGTTCGGGCATCGCCAAGCTGCGAGCAGCCGGGATCGACGTATCCGTCGGGCTGCTCGGGGAGGAAGCCTCGGCGCTTAACGAGGCTTTCAACAAGTACATCGTCACGCGCATGCCGTTCGTGACGCTCAAGACGGCGAGCACGCTCGACGGGAAGATCGCCTCGAAGACCGGCGACAGCAAGTGGATCACCGGCGAGGCGTCGCGCGCTCTGGTCCATGCCCTGCGCCACCGGCACCAGGGCATCATGGTCGGCGTCGGCACGGTCATCGCCGACGACCCGCTGCTCAGCGCGCGCGCCGACATACCGGCTATCCAGCCGGTACGGATCGTCGCCGACTCGCTGCTGCGCATCCCTCCGGACGCCCGCGTGCTGCAGGAGCAGGATCGTCAGCCGACGATCCTGCTCGCGAGCGCACAGGCGCCCGCGGAGCGGCGTGCCGCGCTGGAAGCGCGCGGCATCGAGATCGTGACCTGCGGCGGCGGCCCGCAGGTCGATTTGACGCTCGCCATGCGGCAGCTCGGCGAGCGCGAGATCGGCTCCATCCTCCTTGAGGGTGGAGGCAGGCTCAACGGCGCCATGCTGGAGCGGCGCCTCATCGACAAGCTGGTGCTGTTCTACGCGCCGAAAATAATCGGCGGCGGGGCGGAGGCACCAGCGAACTTCATCTTCGGCGGCTTCGCGAAGATGGCGGACAGCATTACGCTCGACCGCTTGCAGGTCGAGCGGTTCGGTCAAGATGTATGCTTGACCGGGTACCCGGTTTATGAAGGTGGGAACTAGGCATGTTTACCGGTATTATTGAAGAAATCGGCCGCATGCGCCGCGTCCACAGCCAAGGACAGGCGATGGTGCTGACGATCGGCGCATCGAAGGTGCTGGAAGATGTGCGGCTTGGCGACAGCATCGCGGTGAACGGCGTTTGTCTGACGGTGATCGCATTTGACGCAGACTCCTTCTCGGTTGACGTGATGCCGGAAACGTACCGCAAGTCGAACCTGCGCAAGCTGCAGACGGGCACGCCGGTCAATCTGGAGCGCGCCATGGCGGCGAACGGCCGGTTTGGCGGACATATTGTGCAGGGGCATGTCGATTCGACGGCGGTTATCGTTTCCCGCACGCCTGAAGAAAATGCGGTCGTTTACCGGTTCGAACCGGAGAACAAAGACATTTTCAAATACATCATTCCCAGCGGTTCGATTACCGTTGACGGAATCAGCCTGACTGTCGTGCAAGTGACGGAACGCGACGCCTCCGTCTCCATTATCCCGCATACGCTGGCCCAGACGGTGCTTCAAGACAAGAAGCCGGGCGATACGGTCAACATCGAATGTGACGTTTTGGGCAAATATATGGAGCGTCTGCTTCGTTTCGGACAGCAGGAATCCGGCAGCGGCGGCAAACGGGGCGCCTTAACGGAAAGTTTTTTGGCCGAACACGGTTTTATGTGACAGGGGACGCACATGCAAGCTTGCTGCGGCTTTTGGATATAGAAGAAGCTTCCCGTCCGGCAGCGGCGGATTGCTCTTAGGAGGGGTGAAGATGACAGACATACGGTTTGACAAGATTGAAGATGCGATCGAAGATTTGAAGCTTGGCAAAGTCATCATCGTGGTGGACGACGAAGACCGTGAGAATGAAGGGGATTTTATCGCGCTGGCCGATAAGGCGACGCCTGACGTAATTAATTTTATGATCAAGGAAGGACGCGGTCTTGTCTGCGTGCCGATTACCGAGGAGCGGGCCGAGGAGCTGGATTTGCCTCCCATGGTTTCCAGAAATACGGACTACCACGGCACGGCGTTTACGGTTTCGGTAGACCACGTCGAGACGAGCACGGGAATTTCCGCGCACGAGCGCGCCAGAACGGTAGAGGCGCTGATCGATCCGAATACGAGAGCCCACGAGTTCCGCAGGCCCGGTCACATTTTCCCGCTGATCGCCAAAAAAGGCGGCGTCCTGCGCAGAGCGGGGCATACGGAAGCGGCCGTCGACCTGGCCAGGATGTGCGGTTCGTATCCGGCCGCCGTCATTTGCGAGGTCATCAAAGAGGACGGAACGATGGCGCGGGTTCCCGATTTGATGGAATTTGCGGCTAAGCATGAGATCCGCCTCATTACGATTCAGGATTTGATCCGCTACCGCAACCGGGAGGAAAAGCTGGTGGAGCGGGAGGTGGAGATCAAGCTCCCGACGGATTTCGGCACATTCAAAGCGATCGCCTATACGAATCAGTTGGACAACAAAGAGCATGTGGCCCTTATCAAAGGGACGATCGACCCGTCGCAGCCTACGCTTGTGCGCGTTCATTCGGAGTGCCTGACCGGGGACGTGTTTCACTCCCACAGGTGCGATTGCGGCCCTCAGCTCGAAGCGGCGCTAAAACAGATTGAAGAAGAGGGCTCCGGTGTATTATTATATATGCGACAGGAAGGCCGGGGCATCGGACTGATCAACAAATTAAAAGCTTATGCGCTGCAGGAGCAGGGATTGGACACTGTCGAAGCGAATATTAAGCTTGGATTTGCTCCGGATCTTCGCGATTACGGCATTGGCGCGCAAATTTTGAAGGACTTGGGCATCCGCAAGCTCCGTTTGCTGACCAACAATCCGCGCAAAATCCGCGGGCTTGAAGGCTACGGCCTGGAAGTGGTGGAGCGCGTGCCGATTCAGATGGAAAGCAAAGAGCACAATGTGAACTATTTGCACACCAAAAAGCAAAAACTCGGTCATTTGCTGGAATTTCATGACTCCGGCAGCGGCATTTAACGTGCGGCTTGCAGGAATTTTACAATAAGAAAGGGCGAAACGGACATGGCAAAAATTTACGAAGGACATTTGGTCTCGCAAAATTTAAAATACGGTATCGTCGTAGGACGATTCAATGAATTCATTACTTCCCGGCTGCTTGGCGGCGCACAGGACGCTCTGAAGCGCCACGGCGTTCAGGACGACGAAGTGGAGATCGCATGGGTGCCCGGCGCATTTGAAATTCCGCTGATCGCGCAAAAAATGGCGGAAAGCGGCAAATATGATGCGGTCATTACGCTCGGAACGGTAATCCGCGGTTCGACGCCTCATTTTGACTACGTATGCAATGAAGTGGCCAAGGGCGTATCCGCCATCAATTTGAAAACAGGCGTGCCGACCGTATTTGGCGTTCTGACGACGGATTCGATCGAACAAGCCGTTGAGCGGGCCGGCACAAAAGCGGGCAATAAAGGCTGGGAAGCGGCGGTAACCGCAATCGAAATGGCGAATTTGACCAAACAATTCAGCTCCTAATGCTTTCTTATTTTCACCTGGAAACGCTGCTGCCCCGGCTGTTCGCCTTTCTCATAGCAATGACCATTCATGATGCCGCTCACGCTTGCGCGGCGATGTTGCTCGGAGACCGGACGGCCAGGGAGCAGAAACGATTGTCGCTAAACCCCTTGGTGCATATAGACGCCTTGGGGCTTGCGATGGTTGTGTTCGGGCCGTATGGCTGGTCGAAAAAAATGCCGGTTGACATGACTCGAATGAAACGGCGGCCGCGGCTTTCCCATACGCTCGTTTATTTAGCCGGACCGTGCGCCAATCTGGTGCTTGTGTTTTTCTTTTGGTGGCTGTACTTCTTTTTACCTGCCTGGTTTGACGGCAACACCGAGACAATAGCGGTGGAAACGTGGAGAGTTTATGCGCAGTACTGTGTGATTGTGAATGTCATGCTTTTTATTATTCATTTGCTGCCGCTGTACCCGCTTGACGGGTGGCACATTGTGCGGGGGCTGTTTCCCGCCGGCCGGCAGCGCTGGTTTTTGACTAACGAACGTTACGGACTGCTGCTGGTCCTTCTTTTATTGATAACGCCAATCGGCCAATGGGCGCTCGCTCATTTGTATCCCATCGCCGCGCAGCTTGTCATGAATATATTTTCACTTTAGACAAGGGGGACGATACGGATGAAAGTGACTTATAAGCTGGAAGCCTTTGAAGGCCCTCTTGATCTATTGCTGCATCTCATCGATAAGAACGAGCTGGATATTTACAATATTCCGATTAAGGAAATAACCGATCAATACTTGGATTACGTAAATGCCATGCAGGAGCTTGAACTTGAAGTAACGAGCGAATTTCTCGTCATGGCCGCAACGCTGCTGGCCATCAAAAGCAAAATGCTGCTGCCCAAACCGCCGGAAATCGAAATCGAGGATTATTACGACGAATTTGACGATGAGCTGGATCCGCGGGCGGAACTGGTGCAGAAGCTGATTGAGTACCGGAAATACAAGTCGATTGCCGATATGCTGCGCGATAAGGAAGTGGAGCGGAGCTTGGTGTATACGCGCGAACCGGAAGATTTGACCCCTTTCCTGCCTGAAGTGCAGGAGAATCCGGTAGAAGGTCTCGATGTTACCGACCTGCTGATTGCCTTTCAACGAACGCTGCGCAAATTGATCAACCGTAATGTAGTCGCAAAAATTCGCAGAGATGAAATATCTGTAAAAGACCGGATGCGCGAAGTCATCGATTTGCTTAGCCTTAAAGGCGGGAAACTGCTGTTTTCAAAGCTGTTCGATTACGATATGACCCGCGAAGAAGTGGTCGTCACTTTTTTGGCTCTGCTGGAGCTGATGAAAATGAAAAAGGTTACGTGCTTCCAGCACCGGTTGTTTGAAGATATTGTCATCCATGCGAAAGAGGAGGAGGCTGAATTTGACGCTCAATTTTCAGCAGATGAAATCAATTATTGAAGGACTGCTCTTCGCCGCAGGCGACGAAGGTCTGGACGCCAAGCAGCTCGCCGAAGTGATGGAGCTTGACTTGCACCTGGTTAAAGATATGGTTCATGATATGAAGGCTGATTTTAAACGCAAAGGCCGCGGCATTCAAATCGTTGAAGTGGCCGGTTCTTTTCAGCTGACGACGCTTGCCGAGCATGCTCCTTATTTTGAGAAGCTGGCGTATACGCCGTCGCGCTCCTCGCTTTCGCAAGCGGCGCTGGAGACGCTTTCCATCGTTGCATACAAGCAGCCGATTACGAGAGTCGAAATCGAGGAAATTCGCGGAGTCAAATGCGACCGGGCGCTGCAAACGCTGACAGCCAAAGACTTGATCGAAGAGGTCGGGCGCGCGGACGCGGTGGGGAGACCGATTTTGTACGGGACGTCCAAGCAATTTCTTGAATATTTCGGATTGAGCTCCATTCAGGAGCTGCCGGATTCGTCCAAGTTCCAGGCGAGCTTCGATTTGGAGGAAGAGACGCGCATGCTGTTCGACAAGCTGGGCGGGGAGCAGATTACTTTTGAGGATATGAAAAAGGAAGGCTTGTAAAAGTACAGGGAAATCCATCATTTTCGGCATCGTTTTGCAGGCCGGAATGGTGGTTTTTTTGCGTTATGAACGATTCGAAGGCTGTGGTGTGCATTTCATTACCAGCACAAGGCCATACTAACCAGAGGCGCCGTGATGGAAGAGACTTCGTACGGCATGTGTGGATAAGGAGGGCCGATGGCTTTGTGGTGGTTTGGAACGATATGCATCCTGTTGATTATAGCCGCGATCGCATTTTTCATAAGTTTTATCGAAGGGGAGTTTTACTTTTCGCGCGTCAGGGACAACGATCAGCTTGCCGTTGAAATCCGGGCGTTGTACGGGCTCGTCAAATTTCGATACGCCATTCCGGTCATCCAATTCAAAGGATTCGCCGCAGGGATTTTTATTAAAAGAGAAACGCTCAATCAAGCTGTAGCTTTTATGCAGGGGGAAGACAAGGCGCACATTACAAAGGATAAAGTGGTCGATTTTTTTAAGCGCGCCAATCTGGCTCTTGAAAGCACGCGGGACTTTTACGACTGGTTCAAGCAAACGATGTCGCGGGTGGCTTGCAGCAAGTTGACGTGGATAACGCGGGTAGGCATTGGCGATGCTTCCCAAACGGCTGTCACGACCGGGGCTATTTGGGGGATTAAATCTTCTTTGCTTGGTTTCGGTTTTAAATACGTCAACTTGATTGCGAAACCGGAAATTTCGGTCATTCCCCAATACAACGAGCCGCAATTCACGACGGAATTAGTGTGCAAAGGCCGCATTCGCATGTGGCATGCAGTGTGGGCGGGGGTTAGCCTGCTGGTTCGGATCGCCAAAGTAAAAGGCGGTTTCCGGACATGGTATGAAGTTTTGCGAAAACCCCGCGTCAAAACAGCCTCTTGAATGCGTGAATGGCTGATTTTCTATTTTTTAATTATGATGGAATTAATAGGAATATAGAAAGCGGCGGATTGGGATTACATATTTCCTCATGACGTTGGTTAAGCTAAAAATGCTTATTACTAAAGGCTTAAAGACAGGGAGGAACATGTAATGACTGAGCATCCGATACAAGGTCTGATGAAAGTGGCGATGGAAAATATTAAGGAAATGGTAGATGTCAATACTATAGTCGGCGATCCGGTAGAGACGCCTGACGGTAGTGTCATCATGCCGATTTCCAAAGTAGGCTTCGGCTTTGCCGCGGGCGGCAGCGAGTTCATGACCGATTCCGAAATCGAAATCGAAGGCGGCATGGGCAGAACTGAGGCGCTGAGCGCTAAAGTCGCTCTTCCTTTCGGCGGCGGCAGCGGCGGCGGCGTCTCGATCACTCCGATCGCGTTCCTCGTCGTCGGCAAAACCGGCGTGAAGATCGTACCGCTCGACAATCAGACGCATATTTTGGAGCGCCTGATCGATTCCGCCCCGCAAGTGGTGGACAAAATCCAGGCGATGCTCAAAGGAATGGGCACGCGAAGCACTTATTCCACGACCGGAACGGCGGAAGCAAAAAACGCTGCGAACGAAGATCATCAAAATTTTATCGTGTAGAGCAAGCGATATAAAAGCCGAAGAGACCGCCTGGGGCAAGCAAATTTGCTGCTTGGGACGGTCTCTTTTTTTGCTGGCGGCGCCGGGGCCGTTGCGCAGGAGGGAGGGTGAGGCATCACCGGAGCTGCTGCGTAGGATGGAAAAGCATCGCTAGAGTCGCTGCCGGGGGAAAAGCTCCGCTAGAGCCGCTGCGCAGGACGGAGAGGCATCGCTGGAACCGCTGCGCAGGATGGGAAAAGCAGCGCTAGAGCCGCTGTGCATGGTGGAGAGGCAAGCGCTAGAGGCGCTAGTATAGGGTGGGGTTGTTGAGGCCGGTGGCTGGCAAGCTGTTGCCGGCAATGTGTGCAGGCTTCAGGTCAGTGGCTTTATGCCTGGCCTGACAGGCAGCGTGATCTGCCATGCGCGGAAAGCCAGCAGTTTTGCAGGCTGCCGGGGGCAACCACGCGCCAGAATTTCGTACCGCGCGCAGCTCCCGGCGTGCGGTGCTGCGCTGCATGACGACGGCGGTCGGTCGCCGGTCGCACAATCTGCCTGGTTGCGCGTAGAAAACCTGCAAAAGTGCAGTTTTTGCTCGATGGATGCGCTGCCCACGACAAATTCCTGCAATTGTGCAGGCTTTTTGCCGCGAATATGGGCTCAGACTCATTTTCGGGGAAAATTCCTGCACAATCGCAGGCTTTTCGCCAAAACGAGGTACTTTCAAGGAAAAAGCCTGCACTTTTGCAGGTTTTTGGACTGTTAGCCAAGTAGGGGGGCTCGCAATGTTGTCAGGTTAAGCAGCTATAGCCCCCGTCGCTTGTGGGGATGTCTCTCGGGAGGCGCACCAAAACAGGTATTCGTCGTCTCCCAATTGGCGTACCAAACGAGTATTCGCTGTTTCCCCATTGGGTGCATCAATGAGGTATTCGCAATCTCCCATCGAGCACATGTAACCGGGATCACCATCTCCCCAACTGGCACACCAAGCAAGTATTCGTCACTCTCCATTGAGTCGCACCTAGTCGGTAATCGCCGTCTTCCCATTTAACGCATCTAACCGCTATCCGCCGCTTCACTAATTGGAGCACTTAACCGGTAACCGCCCTTTCCTAATAGGCGCACCTAACCGGTATCGCCATCTTCCCATTGGGCGCATCTAACCGGTATCGCCGTCTCCCGAAGGGGGCACCCGGCCGGGAGCATATCGCCTGCGCGAGGCGAATCGATGCGCCGCGGACCCGGTTTTCGCATTCTTTTCGGCAGAGCGAAACCGGCTTTTGCATATCCGTTCGCCTGCCGCATATACTTGTACAAAGTTTTGGCACGGACAACTTGCAGCCGTCCGCTTTGATTGTATGTACAAGCTACAAGCTCTTCCAGGGTAGGAGGATAAGGATGAAAACGAATTGGATGAAAACCGTGCTGTGGCCGGCGATTGTGGCGATGCTTCTGCTGCCGGTGGGCACCGCTCAGGCCGCTCCGCCGCCCCAGATCGATACGAATGCGGTCGGCGCATCCCTTATCGATGTGGAATCCGGACGGATTTTGTACAGCGAAAAGGGAGACGTTCCGATGCGCATAGCCAGCCTGACGAAAATTATGACCGCCATTGTAGCCATTGAAAACGGCAAGCTGTCCGATAAGGTCAAAGTCAGCAAAAACGCTTTCGGCAAGGAAGGTTCGTCGATCTACTTGAAGCTGGGCGAAGAAATGAGCCTGCACAATATGCTCTACGGACTGATGCTGCGGTCCGGCAACGATGCGGCCACGGCGATCGCCGAGCATATAGGGGGCAGCGTCGAAGGCTTCGTCTACATGATGAATGAAAAAGCGAGAATGCTCGGGATGGATCACTCGAATTTCACGAATCCTTCCGGTCTGGATGAGGGGGAAGGACACCGCTCCAGCGCCAACGATATGGCCAAGCTGACGGCTTATGCGCTGAAAAATCCGATTTTCCAGGAAATCGTAAGCACCAAGATGAAAAAAGTTCCGAACCCGAGCGAGAGCTGGGATTACACCTGGCTCAACAAAAACAAAATGCTGAGCATGTTCGAAGGCGCAGACGGCGTAAAAACCGGCTATACCAAGCTCGCCAAACGCTGTCTCGTAAGTTCGGCGTCCCGCGGCGGCCAGCAGCTTGCCGTCGTCACGCTTAACGATCCGAACGATTGGGCGGATCATGCAAGGCTGCTGCAGTACGGATTTCAATATTATCCGCTGCAGCAGCTGGCTTTGAAAGGCGAAGGCATCGAGGGGACGCCTTGGGTCGTCGGCAGGACGACGTCTTATCCTTTGGCGGACGGCGAAAGCGGGACGATCAGCAAAAAACTGGAGCTGGTCGATCCGGCCAGCACGGCATACCGTCTTGGTGATAGAGGCGTGCTCAAACTGTATTTGAACGAGCGGCCGATCACCGCGATCCCGCTGTACGACAAGGGAAGTCCGCGTCTGAAGGAACAGGACCAGTCGGCCTTCAGCTTCAAGCAGGGGCCCGTCTACAAAGAAACGCTCATTTCGCGCTATGAATTTATTTGCAAATTGCTGATTCAAAAGCTGTTCTCAATTTCCGAATCCGCTTCGGACGATTAGGGGGAAAGCGCCGTGGTGAACTGGATCTGGTTGTTTTTTATCGTTGTCGGATTTGTGGTCGCCGCTGTGAACGGCAATGTGGAAGCCGTCACGCAGGCTGCGTTCGACGGGGCCAAAAGCGGGGTCACCGTATGCTTCGGGCTGATCAGCATTCTCGTCTTCTGGCTCGGCATGATGCGGATCGCCGAAGACGCCGGCATTCTCGGCAAGCTGGCCGTGCTGCTGCGTCCGCTCGTCCGCTTCCTGTTTCCCGGCGTACCGAAAAATCACCCGGCGATCGGCTATATTATGTCCAATATGAGCGCGAACATTTTGGGGCTCGGCAATGCGGCGACACCGATGGGCATCAAGGCGATGCAGGAGCTGCAGAAGCTGAACCCGCATAAAGATACGGCGAGCCCGGCCATGTGCACGCTGCTCGCGCTCAACACGTCGAGCATTACGTTAATTCCGACGACTTTAATTGCCATTCGCATGAATTACAATTCGGTGAATCCCGCTGAAATCGTCGGAACGACGTTGATCGCCACGGCGATTTCCACGGCGGCCGCTATCCTTGTCGACCGCTGGTACCGCAGATCGGCTACGCCTCTGCCTCCGTCCAAATAAGCGCCGAAAGGATGATTTGCCATGTACGCCATCGTATCCGTTATTTCCGCATGGGCCATCCCCGTCATGATTGTATTTATTCCGCTGTACGCGGCGTACCGCAAAGTTCCGGTCTACGAATCGTTTGTCGATGGAGCCAAGGACGGCTTCGACACCGCGATCAAAATTATTCCGCACCTCGTGGGCATGATGGTAGCCATCTCCGTATTTCGGGCGTCCGGCGCGATGGATATGCTTATTTCCTGGACGCGGCCGTTTTTCGAAAGCATCGGCATCCCGACCGAAGTTTTGCCGCTGGCCATCCTGCGTCCGATAACGGGGGCAGGATCGCTTGCTTTTACAACGGACTTGATCGAGCAGTTCGGACCGGATTCGATGATCGGGCGGATCGCCTCGACGGTCCAGGGCAGCACCGATACGACACTGTACGTCATCACCGTCTACTTCGGCGCGATCGGTATCCGCAAAGCCGGCTACGCGCTCAAAGTCGGGCTTATTTCCGACCTGGTCGGCTTCGCCGCCTCCATTTTTATTTGCTATCTTGTGTTCGCTTGACCGCTGCGCTCTTGTGATTTGCTTCATAAATCGTTATCATTAGCTTGAGGTGAAAGCGGACAATGGAACGACTGCAAAAAGTATTGGCAGAAGCGGGTATCGCTTCCCGCAGAAAGTGTGAGGACATCATCACGGCGGGAAGAGTGCAAGTGAATGGAGAGGTGGTCACGACGCTCGGCGTGAAGGTGGACCCCAAGCAGGACGAGATTAAAGTGGACGGGCGGACGATTAACCAACAGAAAAAACTGTATCTGCTTTTAAATAAACCGAAGGGTGTCATCACAAGCGCTACCGATCCCGGCGGCCGCAAAGTCGTTACGGACTTCCTGCCCGGCATCAAAGAGCGCGTATACCCGGTCGGTCGGCTCGATTACGATACGGAAGGGCTGCTGCTGCTGACGAACGACGGGGAGTTTGCGCATTTGCTGACGCACCCGAAACATCACGTGCCGAGAACGTACCAGGCAACGGTCAAAGGAGTGCCGCACGGCTCGCTGCTGGACAAGCTGAGAAACGGCGTGCAGCTTGAAGACGGCATGACGTCTCCGGCCGAAGTCGAATATGCCGACGTCAATCCCGAGAGAAATGAGACGGTCGTCGAAATTACGATTTACGAAGGCAGAAACCGTCAGGTGCGCCGGATGTTCGATTCCATTTCGTTTCCGGTGATCAAGCTGAGACGCATCAAATTCGGCCCGCTCTTTTTAACGGGAGTGCCCCGCGGCAAGTACCGCCATTTGACGCCGAACGAGATCAAGGAACTCGTGGATGCCGCAAACCAGACACATAATATTCAAAAAGGCCAATAGGATTTGGTCTTCTTTTCGTTATAATTGAACATAGGTACGTCTGTAAAATGGCTAAAAATGTGAACAAAAGGTGATGATGGCGTGGGAGCAAATAAAAAATGGGTACAGATCGCGATATTCGCTGTCGTGCTTATTATTGGCGTGTTTACCATTATTACGAATTTGTCAGCTACGGAAAACAAGAAATACCCGCAGGAAGGAGACAAAGCGCTCGATTTCTCGCTGGTCGGGCTGGACGGCATCACGCACAAATTGTCGGACTACAAAGGGAAACCGGTGCTGATCAACTTCTGGGGCACCTTCTGCCCGCCATGTAAAGAGGAGATGCCGGCGCTGCAGAAGCAGTATGAAAAATGGAGCCAGCAGGGCGTCGTATTCCTGGAAGTTAACGTGGACAAAAACAAGGTGACGGTACAAAGCTTTATGGATCAGTACAAGCTGAGCCTGCCTGTCCTGCTCGACGCGCAGGAAGAAGTCCGCAAAATGTACGGGGTTATGGACTACCCGACTACCTTTTTCATAGGTGCGGACGGCAAAGTCGCCGTGAAAAGAATCGGTCAAATGAACGAATCGTACATTGACCAGACGATAGCCTCGATTGCCGGCAAAAAAGAATAGAGGCCGAAGCTCAGGCTGAGTTAACTAAGCAAGTTTTCCTCGCAGAAAACTTCGAGGAGGTTCATCATGTTTACCAACACCAAATGCGAGTGCGGCCATCAGAACCATATCGGCACGACGCTTTGCGAATCCTGCGGCAAGCCTCTGGAAGACGATGACGGCAGCGGCGTTCTGGAAATGCGTTACGACGGGATGGCCCGCCGCTCGCAAAAAGCAAACCCTTCCGCGCTCGACCGGGTTTGGAACTTTTTTTCCTCGGTTAAAATTGCGGTGTACATCATTATCGCCACCTTGCTCGCTTCCGCCGTCGGCACGATCTATCCGCAGGAAAACACGTTTCTCGATATGGATCCGGCGCAATATTACGCGCAAAATTACGGGACGCTAGGCACGATCTATTACAAGCTAGGGCTGTCGCACACATTCAACTCGTGGTGGTTCATCACCCTGCTGTTTATGATCGGCACCTCGCTGGTCGTGTGCAGCCTGGATCGCGTGCTCCCGCTCTACAAAGCGTTATCAAAGCAGCAAATCCGCAAACACATCAGCTTTTTGACGAGGCAAAAGGTGACCTATACGGCAGAGCTGCCGCCCGGAACCGATCCGGCCGAATGGACAAGCCAAATCGGCGCTCTGCTTCGCAAACGCAATTACCGCATACATAAGGAAGCGGACGGGTCCGCGCTGCTTGCCGAGAAGTACCGGTTCAGCCGGTGGGGGCCTTATATTAACCATATCGGTCTGATCATTTTTTTGCTCGGCGTCTTGATGAGAAGCATTCCGGGCTGGCACATGGATCAGTATATGGGAATTATGGAAGGCGAAACCAAGCGCATCCCGAACACTTCTTTTTACTTGAAAAATGAAAAGTTTACGCTTGCATTTTATGATGAAAGCGCTCTGCCGAAGAGCATTAAGGACAAGGGGCAGGTCGTGCCCAAAACGTACGAAACGCAGGCGGTGCTTTATCACTGCACGGCCGATTGCGGCAACCCGGCGAAAGAGCCTGTGCTCGTAGAAGTCCAAAGGTCGAACATTTTGGTGAACGAGCCTATGGATTATAAAGGGCTTAAGGCGTACCAGTTCGATTATAAGCAGACGCTTATGCTGATTTCCGTGAAACCGAACCTGAGTAATCCGCAGACCGGCGAAGTGTACGGGACGATCGATCTTCCGATGAACAATCCGAAGGACGAATACCAGGCCGGACCTTACAAGCTGAAGCTGAAAGGCTATTTCCCGGAATTCGGCATCGATGAAAAAGGCCAGCCGATCAGCAAATCGAACGAACCGAAAGCGCCTGCGTTCATATTCAGCATCACGGGGCCCGGTCTTGCCGAAGGGGGAGAGCCCTACATGTACTTCCCGCGGCAGGTTGATAAAGAAGCGTTCAGCCAGGATGCGATTAACGGCGCAATCAGCAAGAAGCTGAACTTGTCCGTCAAATCTATGGATGGCGTGCAATTCGCGGAATACACCTCGTATTTGAATATCCGGGTCGATAAAGCGATGCCCTACATTTGGGTCGGGGCGGCGATTTTTATGATCGGCGTCATTATGGGCTTTTACTGGCAGCATCGGCGGGTATGGCTGCGCATCGATAACGGCCGGCTTACGCTGGGCGCGCACACGAACAAAAACTGGTTCGGCTTGCGCAACGAAGTGGCTGCCGCACTCAGCAAAAACAACATTCCTGTCTTGCCTAAAACATTGGAAAGGGGAGAGAAGCAAGAGTGAATGTAAGCTCGGTCAGCAGCACGTTTTTATTCATCGCTTTTTTCGTATATATAGCGGCTTTTCTGCTTTTTGTCCTTTCGATCACCGGAAAAACGTGGAGCAACAGGAACCCGGAAGAGCATACGAAGCGGTGGGGCTTCGCCGCATTCGTCGTTTCCGTTGCCGGATTCGTCTGTCAGGCGACTTTCTTCTTTACGAGATGGTATGAGGGAGGCCATATTCCGACCTCCAACATGTACGAATTCATGACTTTTTTGGGCATGATGATCATGTTGGCCTTCCTGATCGTATATTTGATATACCGCACACCGGTGCTTGGCGTGTTTGCGCTGCCGATCGGCTTTATCATGATCGCTTATGCATCCGTATTTCCCAGCGAAGTGCAGCCGCTCATTCCGGCGCTGCAAAGCTATTGGCTGAAAATACACGTGACGACTGCGGCGGCAGGCGAAGCTTTCTTCGCGGTAGGCTTTGCCGGCGGCTTGATGTATTTGCTCCGCACGGTCAACTACAAGGGAACTTCGGCGGGTGAAAAGCGGGAGCAGCGCGGCGTTGAATTCACCTTGTTTTTTATCCTTATACTCATTGCTTTTATCGGTTCCATATTTTCTTTCAATGCAGCAGGATATAAAGCGGTGTTCACCAAAGAAGTTACGGCAACGGACGTTTCCGGCGCTTCCGTGACGAACGCCCAGAGCGAAACGTACGTGCTGCCGCCTATCGTTAAGCCGCACGGCACGGCGGTAGCCGAAATGACGCCGTTCCTCGGCATGCAGCAGCCGCTTTTCGAAGCTCCTTCATGGATGGAGGGGGCCAGTGCGGGACGGAAATTGAACACGGTCATTTGGTCGGTTTTGCTCGGATTGGTGCTTTACGGTCTGGCCCGTCTTGTGACGCGGAAGCCGCTCGGAGCGGCAATAAGTCCGATTCTTAACAGCATGGATCCCGAGGACCTCGATGAAATCAGCTACAGGGCCATCGCGATCGGGTACCCGGTGTTCACGCTCGGAGCGCTTATTTTTGCGATGATCTGGGCGCAGGAAGCATGGGGCCGATTTTGGGGCTGGGACCCGAAAGAAGTATGGGCTTTAATCACATGGCTGTTCTATGCCGTTGTTTTGCACCTGCGGCTGTCGCGCGGCTGGCAGGGCAAACGGTCGGCGTGGCTGTGCGTCATCGGTTTTTTGGTCGTGATGTTTACTTTGGTCGGAGTGAATCTGGTCATTGCCGGTCTCCACTCGTACGCCGGGGTTTAAAAGACAACTTAATTGGAAATGGATGTGAGACTGGTGGAAATAAAAGCTAGCATATTGGTTGTTGACGATGAAGAACGCATTCGCAGACTGCTGCGGATGTATTTGGAAAAGGAAGGCTACTTGATCGAGGAAGCCGAAGACGGCGAGACGGCGCTGCGCATGGCGGTCGACTCCGATTTCGACTTGATATTGCTCGACGTCATGCTGCCTGGAATCGACGGAATTGAAGTTTGCGCCAGACTGCGCCAGGTGAAATCCACACCGGTCATTATGCTGACGGCCAAAGGCGAAGAGACGAACCGCGTAAGCGGCTTTGAGGTGGGTGCCGACGATTACGTGGTCAAGCCGTTCAGTCCGCGAGAGGTCATCTACCGGGTCAAGGCGATTTTGCGCCGTTCGTCGGCGACCGCTTATTTGTCCAAAGATGCCGGTTCCAGCAATAACATCGTATTCCCGAATCTGGTCATCGAACACGATGCGCATCGCGTGTCGGCAGGCGGGCAGGAAGTCGCTCTGACGCCGAAAGAATACGAGCTGCTGCATTATTTGGCGGTATCGCCGGATAAAGTGTTTTCGCGCGAAGAGCTGCTCAAGGACGTTTGGAATTACGAATTTTTTGGCGATTTGCGCACAGTGGACACTCACGTCAAACGTCTGCGCGAAAAACTGAACAAAGTTTCCACTGATGCGGCGGCGATGATTACGACCGTATGGGGAGTAGGGTATAAGTTAGAGGTGCCTAAATAACGTGTTTATTTTCAGAAGCGTCGTAGGAAAATTATGGTTGACGATTATTGGCCTGGTTGCGGTTGTACTGCTCATACTGGGCTTTTTTCTTGTCAATTATATGCAAAATTATTTTGCGCAGGCGAACGACCAGAGAGCCAATATGGAAAAGCTGGCCGAGCAGTTTTCCAATGAAGCTTCGCGGCATTTGTATGACGAGCAGTTTTATAAGCTGAGCAATGAATTGCTCAGTTTTCAGGATGCGAGGATGCTCGTCGTTTCCAGGGAGTTGAAAGAAACCCCTATGCCGGAAGTGGAAGGAAGCAAGCTTGCCGACTTTCACACCGCGGATTTTTTCTCCGTGAGCGAGCTCGAACAAGTGCTGGCGGGCCAAGTGCTGAACAAGCAGATCGGCAAGGACGGCGGCGGGAAATTATTTTCCGGGGCCGAATATTTGGCGGTAGCCGTCCCGCTGCGCAACACGCAGTCCAGCATCGTCGGGGCCACGGTGCTGTATCAATCTTTGCAGTCGTTTGAAGCTACGCAGCAGTACATGCTGAAGCTGTTCATCTACGTGTCGATCGTAGGGTTTCTGATGACGACGTTTTTCGCCTTTTTCCTGTTTTCGCGAATTACGCGTCCCCTGCAGCAGCTGAAAAAAGCGGCCGATTTAATTACGTTGGGCGAATACGGCACGCGCGTTCCGATTATGAGCAAGGACGAGATCGGAGAGCTTGCCAAGACGTTCAACCATATGGGCACGAAGCTGCGGGAGAGCATCGAGGCGCTCAGCGAGGAAAAAGAACATTTGTCCAGTGTCTTGAGAAGTATGACCGATGCCGTCATTACGCTCGATGCGGACGGTTCGGTCATTTTGACGAATCCGAAGGGCGGGAAGATCGTTCAGGAATGGAACTTGATCGAGTGGTCCGAGGAGGACAGGAAGCGTCCGCCGAAGCAGGACACCGCGCTGGGCGATTGGGGGCTGACCAGCTTCAGCTTTCCTTCCGAAGAGCCGATACCTGTCCCGCTCATTCCGCTCTTTGAAGCCGTCGTCGCCGAGTCGTCGGAAGCGTCGTCCAAGCTTTACGTGCAAAGCGGCGTATGGTCGGTGGCGATGACGCCGCTGTATTCGCGCGACCAGGTGCGCGGCGCGGTAGCCGTGCTGCGCGACGTCACGGAGGAGGAGCGCCTCGACAAGCTGCGCAAAGACTTCGTCGCGAACGTGTCGCACGAGCTGCGCACGCCGCTGTCGATGCTGCAGGGCTACAGCGAGGCGCTGCTCGACGACATCGCGGGCACGCCCGAGGAGCGCAAAGAGCTGGCGCAGGTCATCCACGACGAGTCGCTCCGCATGGGGCGTCTCGTGCGCGACCTGCTCGATCTGGCGAGGATGGAGGCCGGCCATCTCGAGCTTTACTTCAGGGAGGTCGAAGTCGACTCCCTGGTGCGCCGCATGCACCGCAAATTCGCGGTGCTGGCCAAAGAGCGCGGCATCGCGCTGAGCGCCGAGCTGCCGGAGCAGCCCCTCATCCTCGCCAGCGCGGATGAGGACAGGCTCGAGCAGGTGCTGACGAACCTGCTCGACAATGCGTTCCGGCATACCGCCGGCGGGGCGCGTATTGCCGTGAAGGCTGAGCCGGCGGTCTATAAGGACCAGCCGGCGATCCGCATCGAAGTCAGCGATGCGGGAAAGGGCATCCCGGCCGACGACCTGCCGTACATTTTCGAGCGCTTTTACAAGGCCGACAAAGCGCGTACGCGCGGCTCCTCCGGCGGCACAGGCCTCGGACTCGCCATCGTGAAAAACATAGTCGACGCGCACCACGGCAGCGTATCCGTGCAAAGCACGTTAGGGCAGGGCACGACGTTCACCATTTTGCTGCCGTGCAACCCGAGGTAAAGAGAGCCTGTCCGACGGAGTTACTTTTGTGCATGCCGGGGAATATGACTGCATACATTGCCGCTTACGCAGCATAATTACTGTCATTTTGCATTCATATACCTTCAACGTGGTTCATCGGACAGACTCCTAAGAGCCTGTCCCGATACCGGATACGAAAGCTCTCATGCTTCGTGCCACACCTAAGCGACTATTCGACACTAAAAAGGCGTTTGCTGAAGTTCTTCCAGCAAACGCCTCTTTTTTTGTAGAATATTCAAAATTAATCTTGTTGTTCGTGAAACAATGCGGTTATTTTCAATTAGGAGTCTGTCCGACGGAGTTACTTTTGTGCATACCCACTGAATAATGACTGCATATCTTGCCGCTCACGCTCCATAATTACTGTCATTTTATATATATACCTTCTACGTGGTTCATCGGACAGACTCCTAGATCGCAAGCGCGCGGACGTTTACGATTTCGGCTTGCTTGCCGAGCTCTTCCAATACTTCGGCTGGAGCCGGCTTGTCGATGGTCAACACCATGATCGCGGAGCCGCCGATCACTTTACGGCCCACTTGCATGGTCGCAATGTTCACGTCGTTGCTGCCGAGAAGCGTACCGACGCGGCCGATAATGCCCGGCTTATCGTTGTGCGAAATGAGCAGCAGGTTGCCTTCCGCGGAAAAGTCGACCGGATACTGATCGATGCGGACGATCCGTTCCCCGAAGCCCGCCAGCAGCGTGCCTGCCAACGTTTTTTCTTCCTGCTTCGTTTTTACGGTTACGGTAACGAGGTTCGTAAAGCTGCTCGAAGCGTTCGATTGCTGGACGATGATATTGACGCCGCGCGTTTTGGCCATATGCATGGCGTTAACGATGTTGATCGATTCGAGCTGTTTTTCAAACAAGCCTTTTACGATATAACGGGTAAGCGGGCTCGTATCGACATCGGTCAAATCGCCTGCGTAGTTCACGATAATTTCGTTTACCGCGCCATGAGTAACTTGTCCGAGAATGCTGCCGATTTTTTCGCCGAGATTAAAGTACGGCTGCAGCTTGTTGAGCACGTTGGCAGGAACGGGAGGCATGTTCACCGCGTTTTTAAACGGCTCGTCGCGCAAAATGTGCAGCACTTCTTCGGATACGTCGATCGCTACATTCTCTTGAGCTTCAACAGTGGAAGCGCCGAGATGCGGCGTTACGATAATTTTAGGATTGTTCAGGAACGGATGATCCTTTTGCGGAGGTTCCACTTCGAATACGTCGAAAGCGGCTCCGGCTACGATGCCTTGATCGATCGCTTCGACCAGTGCCAATTCGTCAATGATACCGCCGCGCGCGCAGTTGATGATGCGAACGCCTTTTTTCATCAGCTCGAATTGCGGTTTGCCGATCAAGTGGCGGGTCTCGGGCGTCAATGGCGTATGAACGGTAATGAAATCGGCCTGAGCGGCAATTTCATTGACAGTGCCCAGCTTGACTCCCAGTTTCTCGGCGCGCTCTTCGGTCAGGAACGGATCGTAGCCGATGACTTCCATGCCGAATACTTTTGCACGTTTGGCTACCTCACTGCCGATGCGGCCCATGCCGAGAATACCGAGCGTTTTGCCGCGCAGCTCGACGCCGATAAATTTGCGGTCCCACTCGCCGCCGACAGTTTTTTTGTACGCTTGCGGAATGGAGCGGGCAACCGACATCATCATGGCGAAAGTCAGCTCGCAAGTAGCAATCGTGTTGCCGTCCGGAGCGTTAATGACGACGATCCCGCGTTTGGTGGCGGCTTCCAGGTCAATGTTGTCGACACCGACGCCGGCGCGGCCGATTACTTTCAGCTTGGGAGCCGCGTTCATAATTTTTTCGGTAACTTTCGTCTGGCTGCGTACAAGCAGTGCATCGTACTCGCCGATAATGGCGACGAGCTCGTCCTCGGACAGTCCCGGTTGTTTGACAACCTCAACGTCGCTTGCATCATAAAGCATCTGAATACCCATGTCGCTGATCGGATCTGATACTAACACTTTGAACATAATTGTTTCCTCCTCCAAATTTTTCGCATAAAAAAACTCCCAGCCCTTCGGTACAGACAAATATATCTGTATCCAGAAGGGACGAGAGCTAGCTTTCGTGGTACCACCCTAATTCGCTGGCCGCTTGCACGGACAGCCTCACTGGTCTTGCGACCTGGAACTGTAACGGGTTCCCATTCCGATTGCATCTACTGGGTTTTCAATGCAACAACTCTGGAGTGCTCCGCAACATGTTCACTGCCGATTCGCACCTGCCATCGGCTCTCTGAAAGCTACTACTGTTTGCTTGGCTCCGTCAACGCTTCACTGCGATATAAAATTTTCATTAGAGTAACATGCGGCTCAAGGGAGTGTCAATAGGTGTCGATTCAAATTTCACATGTACGCCATATAATGCTCGTTTGTTTCAAAAACTATCGCTTTCGATCTCATTCTATATTAAAAACAGGACAAAAAGCAAGGTATTTTGCTTGATCTTGCGTACAAATTTCGCTATTCTTCATAAAGAAACAAATATTACCGATATGCATGCTGAAAGGAAGGATACACGTGGAGATTGCAAGCATTCATCCGGCGAAGTTTCTTGAGCTGCTTGACAGCGGCAAGCTGAAGGAAAGCTTGGTCGTCGATGTGAGAGAACCTCACGAATGGGAGTATTACCATTTGGATGACGCGGTTCTTATTCCTATGCGGGATATTCCCGGGCGTCTGGGCGAGCTGCCCGGCGATCAGGACGTTTACGTCGTATGCGCGCATGGCGTGCGAAGTTATCATGTATGCGGATTTTTGGCCGAAAACGGATACGGCCGCGTCATCAACGTTGAAGGCGGTATGGCGGCCGTCGGCGAGCTTCGCGGCTTTCAATACGACTAAAAAACCGGGCCTGCTGGCCCGGTTCGGAATCGGTCAATTCGCGTCGAAAAAGAAGGGGAGCTGAGGGAGCGGCTCGTTGTTGTACCATTTGGCCTTTCCTTTTACGAAATCCCCGGAGCGCACGGCGTTCGTGCTGAGCAGCAGATCCATCGTCTGGTTCACATCGGCGGTGTTCAATTTTTTAGCTTGTCCGGAAGCGATGAAATCGTCGATGCGAATCGTCAAATCCTGCGGATAGAACGGCGTGAACGATTTGTTGTTCAGCAGCTTGGCCGTGATGTAAAGGTTTTTCACGTTGACGTTCATTTGCCGCCATTGATCGAGATTGGCATTTTTGTTCGAATCGAAAGGCTCCAGCTCCGAATTGATCGTCTCGTTCCAAGCCACGATGGAAGCGAAATAATTTTTTTGGGCGGTGAGCGCCTGCGTGATCGCCTCCAGGTAGTAGGGATCTTTTTTAATGGCGTCGATCAGCTCTGCGCCGTGCATTCCGTTGGCTTTGGATTGATAGTTTTTGAGCGTATCCGAGAACAGCTTCAAGCTTTTCAAGTATCCCTCGTGCGACTGCTGCAGCAGCGGTGAGGAAGCCGGCATGCTTTTGCCTTGCAGGGCGTTGTATTTTTCGTCGGCTAGCTTGGATAGCTCTTTCATGACTGCGGAGGAATCGACCGTCGAGCTGCCGAGCTCGATTTGATTGAGCTGTTCGAACCATTTGTTCTGAAATTCCCTAAACGGCAAAAAGATGGTATGGTAATAGGAAACCAGTACTTGCTGGTCGTACGCTCCGGGTTCCTGGACCGCTTCATTGCCGTGCAATATTTTTTCATACTTTTGGTCTGATTTTTGCTGGCCGACCTTGAGGCCGTAAAAAAAAGCGCCCATAATGCATACGAGCATAAAGATGAACATCAGTGCAAATAAATAATCTGTGCGGGTCAGGCGCTTATCCATAATCAGGCTCCTTATTCTCTCTTTTTCTTTTAACTCAGTATAGGAGAAATATGTGGAAAAGGGAATATGCGAGGGAAAGAGGCAGCTTCATGAAAAAATTCGATTTTAAAAATATCCGCTTCGGCAAAGTTGATTTACACGAGTTAAATGACCGGACGCTGCTGCTCAATCTGTACATAACCCAGCTTCTAACTATTATTATCGGATTGATCATTATATTTTTTCAGAGCAATCATCAATTCTTTTCCATGTTTCATTTTCAATCCGGCTGGGCCATTCCGCTTTGGGGCGTTTTGTTCGCTCTGGCGGTGCTCGGCGGCGACCTGCTCATATCCAGATGGGTTCCCAAGGAAGTGACCGACGACGGCGGAATTAACCAGATGCTTTTCGGCAATCGGCCGCTTTGGCATATCGCACTCATTTCGATCATTGTCGCAATTTGCGAGGAAATATTGTTCCGCGGAGCGATTCAATACGCCTGGGGACCATATTGGACAAGCATTTTGTTCGCCGCCATCCATATCCGTTACTTGCAGCACTGGCTGATGACGGGGATGGTGTTCAGCATCAGCTACGGGCTGGGCTGGATTTATGAGCAGACGGGCAGCTTATGGACGCCGATTATCGCACATTTCGTCATTGATTTCGTGATGGGCTGCATACTGCGATACAGCAAGGAGGATGACGAGAGCGAATGAACGCCCGCAATCGAACCCCGATGCCGGCAGCTGACGCTGACCGCGCACAGGAAGACGATGATACATACTTACCGCCTAGAAAAGCGGTCCACCCCTCGGAGAGGGGGAAATGGACGCGAATCTTTTATCTCACTTTGTTGTGGCTGTTCGTTATGCTGGTTATCGGTTTGACCGTCTGGGGAATTCGTTATTCCTGAAACTTCCAAACCCGCAAAGTTTGTATGATGATACGGAAGAAGCTATGATAGATTCATAGTTTCTTTTTTTGTTACCAGAAAGGAGCAGTCCAATGAGGAAAGCAAGGAGCATCGGCTGGCTCGTAAAAATGAGTCTGATCGTCTGTCTGGCAGTTTCGGGCCTGTTAGCCACCGCCAAAACTTCATACGCCTTGTCTTACGAATATGGGACTTTTCCCAAGGGAAATGTCGGGCTGGCGCGCCCTGATATCGGAGCGGAAGTCAAGCTGGGCGAAAGCAAGAAAGCGGACAGCTATCATTTTTACTTGAACGGTCAGGAAAAAAGCGTTACCTTCGATCCGGACGCTGATACGTATACGTATCGTCCGGATGCGGATCTGGCGCCGGGGAATTATTCCGCGAGATTCGTATTTTCATTGTCCGGCTATCAACCGGCCACCCTTGATTGGAGTTTTACGATCATGCCTAATGCGACGGTTCTTTCAAGCACAACTACCGCGGAGCAGCAGCAAGGCTTGAAAGCGATCAACGATTATCGGGCCAAGCTCGGCCTGACTACGGTCAAATTCAGCAGTGCGCTCAATATGGCCGCCCAAAAGCATGCGGAATATTTGGATCAAAACAAAGTCGATGCCGTACGCACGTCCGTTTCGCTGCATGACGAGGACCCGTCGCTTCCCGGCTATTTCGGGCAAAAGCTGGCGGACCGGCTGCAGTATGTCGGATATGCGACCTCCGGCGGCGAGGATGTATCCTACAACCGGGTGACGTTGGTGCAAGCGGTCGACAGCTTATTCGATGCGCCTTACCACCGATCGCCGTTCATGGTTCCCGGCCTCAAAGAGATCGGGATATACAAGAAGGGGGACTACCAGGTCATCGAATTCGGCTATACAGACGGCGGACTGCCCGAACTGGCCGTATCGCCGGCGGGCAACGACGTATACGTTCCGACTTCGTTCGGCGGCCACGAGGTGCCGGACCCGCTTCGAGGCCATCCGCAGACGGATTATCCGGTCGGATATCCGATCATGGCGACGGTCAACGGATCGAACGTTAAAAAAGTAAGCCTGGTCGATTCCCAGCTTAAGGATGAGAACGGCAAAACCGTCAATCTGCTGGTGAATACCCCGGATAATGACGATCATTTGGACACGGGAGTTATTTTGCTTCCGTCCAAGCCGCTGCAGCTCGATACGAGCTACACGGCCAAGATCAAGCTGAATGCCGAGCTGGATGACGGCACGACCAAGACGTTCGAGAAGGAATGGACGTTTAGAACCGAGCCGCTTGACGGCCTGGGAGTGCTCAAGCTTCATCAGGATGCCGTCGCCTATACGTCGCAAATGGCCAATTTCGGCCTGAACCGCACGCATACGGTCACTTTCGGGCTTAACGACAGCGCCTATAAGCTTGACATGGTTTCATTCCCGATGAAGCAGCGGCCTTATATCGAGGACGGAACATCTTACTTGTATATCAGGGATCTTGCCGCGGCGCTGGGAGCGGAAGTAACGTGGGACGATCAGCAGAAAGCGGCGATTTACAAAAAGAAAGATAAGACGATCGTTTTTTATACGACGCGCGGCGCCTATTCGCTGAACGGAACGGAGCACGAGACCGATTCGCCGGCGCAGCTTGTTCAGAATACGACAATGATTCCCGTCAGGCTGCTGTCCGAGACGCTCGGGGCCAAAGTCAGCTACGTCGACAGCACACGCACCGTAGCTATCAATTATTAAACGCCGAAGGGGCCGGCCCGCTAGTCATCGATCATGACTGCGGGCCGGCCCCTTCGCTATGCGCACGGCGGTCTATCTCATCTCGAGCTCGATGGCCCGAGGGTCTACGAAAGAATACCCTTTTTCCTCCAGTTTCGTCAGGAGCGAATCGAGAACCGAGACGGTCCAGGGAAGCTCATGCATCAAAATGTTGCTGCCGGGATGCAGCTGTTTCAAAACATTGTCGACCACTTTGTCCGGATCGTTTTTCTTCGTCGTCATTTCCCAGTCCAGCGAGCCGTTGGACCAAGTCATGTAGAGGATGCCGGCATTTTTGATTTTGTTTTTGAGATAATCGTTGCCAAGGCCGAAGGGAGGTCTGAAAAAGTGCGGGGCCTCGCCGGTAAGCTCCTTGACGATATTTTGAACGTCATCGATCTGCTGATCGATTTTGGCATCCGTTTGTTTGTTCAATTCGATGTGATCCCAGGAATGATTGCCGATAATCTGCCCGCTGTCATGCACCAGCTTCACAAGCTCCGGTTTTTGCTTGATGCGGTAGCCGTTCATGAAGAAGATCGCTTTGGCGTTATGCTTCTTTAGCGTATTAATGAGACCTTCGTTCATTTCTTTCTCTTTCGGGCCGTCGTCGAACGTTAAAAGCACGACTTTTTTGTTGCCGTTCGGATCGTTGGGGACGATATCATAGTTTTTGTTCATATGATACTCTTTTTTTACCTGCTGATCGGGAGGCTCTGTCGCTGCCGCAGGCGTGGGGCTCGGAGTCGGTGACGGCGTCGCGCTCGGCGAAGCTGTCGGTGCGGCCGTCGCCGCGGCAACGTTGCTGCTGCTGGCAGGGGCCGGCCCGGCATTTTGCGGACCGCATCCGCCAAGCAGCAGGCAGGCGCTGATGCAAACTAGACTTAATGGTTTCATGCTTATAATCTCCCTCGATCCTGATTGATGTCCAACTCTATATTATCACATTTTCCGGCTGCAATCGCCTTTGATTTCCTGCCCGCAGCGCGTATGCCCGCCTTCCGATTCGAACAAGCTATTTATGATTCATACTACTTTTTCGGAGGGATTATAATGAGATTGAGATTGGGTACATTCCTGCTCGGCGGCATTGCGGGCGCGGCGGCCGTCATGTATTTGAGCCGCAGAAACAAATCGATGCTGTTCTCCGCATTCAGCTCTTCCGGCGAAACGATGGGCAAGGCGATGGGGAAAGCAAAAAATACTTTGGCGAACAAAACGTTTAAAAAATCGGCTGCCAATATGGGTGCCAATATGGCAGCTATGGGCGGCGGCGCTGCGGACGGACTGCATCAGGTCGGAAAAATTGTCAATGAAGATTCGTCGTTGAAAGCTACGGTCAATCAAATATTGGAACAAAATAAGGAAAATACGGCGGCCGTTCAATAAAACATACATCCTGCGCACAGTTAGGGAACCCACGGGGCCGGCTGTGCTTTTTCATTTATACTTATCTTTCGCGTGCATTTCTCATCAAAAAATGTTAACATGGAAATTGAAAACGTTAAGGGCCGCATGTCCAATTTAACGTTTCGCACTCACCTTTTTTTATTTTCGCTCATATTCTGTTTTAACGAGAGCAGACCACACGCTTGCGATGGCGGCTTTTTTTCAAAAAAACGATATCGCTGACGATGCTGGCTTTCCAGTCGGAAAGCTCCGAGGAGGATCCTATCATGAAAATTGAACGCTTAAGTCAGGATAAGATACGG
The DNA here is from genome assembly GCF_057749925.1 of Paenibacillus sp. sgz302191. NCBI lineage: Bacteria > Bacillati > Bacillota > Bacilli > Caryophanales > Paenibacillaceae > Paenibacillus > Paenibacillus sp. sgz302191. The sequence goes on along the minus strand of NZ_JBYLHY010000027.1, from coordinate 83,966 downwards.
ATTTTCCTAACATTCGATGACTTAACTGAACGCGGGATTCAAAAAGACGATATGTGGAGGGAAATTCCAAAAGTACATGAGCTTTTTAGCGAAATGATGGATCAGGCTTATTCCGAGCTGGGATTCGATCCGTCCGGTCCGCTTGCAGTCGAGGTGTTTGCGCTTCCTGCACAAGGAATGGTAGTCATCGTGACTAGAGGCAAGCTTGACTTGTACGCGAACTCGGATTCCTATGAGGATCATGAGGCTGACGAAGTGTATGAAATGGAAGTGACGCTCGAACAGAGCGATCTGATCTCGTACGCATTTCGCGATTTCGAAGACTTGCTGCGCGTTGCGAAGATTATCAATCCGCTTCTGATGGAAGGCGGAAGCTTGTATGCATATAAAGAAAGATACATTTTGCAATTGGAGCCTGTAGAGCTGGAAGATTCCAAATATCAAGCTTTGATTGCCGTACTTTCCGAATTTGGGGAAGCAGCGTCGGTAACGCAGGCTATTTTGGAGGAATATGGAAAAGTAATTATCGCTGACGACGCCGTGAAAGTGCTGTGTCACCATTTCCGGTAACATTTTTTCGAATCGTTATGAAACAAGCATCTTCAAAAACATTCGTTTTTGCAAGGTGCTTTTTATGTTGAACAACTGGGGGCGCTGCAGATGGCTGGATCGGAACGAAAACAAATTGCGCCTACTCCTGCTGCCGTTGATTTGGATAAGCTGTTATCCTATTATCAAAAGCAATTGCGGGAAGAAGCGTATTTTTATTTGCAAAAAAGAGGGATTTCAGAGGAAACTGTCGGGCAGTTCGGCATCGGTTTTGAAATCGGGAAAATCGGCTTCTATGTGGATCAAAATCAATTGGCCGGCTATTTCGAGAACCGCGTTATCGTGCCGATTCGCAATTATGACGGTGAGGTCGTCGACTTGATCGGACGCTCGATCGACCACAGGGAGCCGAAGTACAAGCCTTTGTACGGTGTGGATCAGTTTCTGTTTAACTATGAAGTGCTTCGGGAATCGGACGAAGTCGTGCTTTGCAACGGCATTTTCGACGTGATGATGCTGACTCAAGCGCGGCTGCCGGCCGTATGCGTGCCCGATTTCGCCGTGTTCAAAGACTATCACGTTCAACTCTTTGCGAATAAAAGGGTTTACATTTGCATGGGGAACGACGAGACGGGGAGAAGGGAGTCCACCCGCATAGAATCTTTGTTAAGCGAACATGCTAAGGAAACATATATTGTTAATTTGCCGGAAACGATCCGGGATATTAACGATTTGTTCGTGCGGGCGCAAAATCCTGCGGAAGCGTTCGTCAAGCTGGTGAACGAGGCCGTGGAAGAAACGATGCTGGCGCCCGTCGCGCCCGATATCAAAAACAGCACCGTTTATTTGGAAGAGTATATGAAGCGCTTCCGGGGCCAAGTTTCGGGCATCAGTTCCGGGTTTGCCAAGCTGGACACGATTTTGTTCGGCGGCTTCGGAGCCGGTCTCTACTTGCTGGCCGGCACCGGGGCGATCGGCAAAAGCATGCTGCTGAAGCAAATGGCGGACCATATCGCACTGCAGCAAACGCCGGTTATTTTTGTTTCCTGGGATATGACCAATTTTGAGCTGTGGGCCCGCAGCATCGCGAGAATTATCGGGATCGCCCCGCAGAAAGTGCTGGGAGGCAAAGCGGACCCGGATCAAGTCGCCGAAGCCAACAAGCAGTACGGCAAAATCAGCAGGACGCTCTGGACGCTGGAATGCACGATGGACACGAGCCTTGATCAGGTGGCGGCTTCGATCGAACGGATTGCCGTCATCGCCGGCAAAGAGCCGGTCGTCTTCATCGATCATCTGCAGCGCATACCTGTAGGCAAGCAATTGGCCGGATTGACTTGGCAGCAGCAGCAGGCGGCTATCGCCTACACGCTTAAGCAGTGGTCTCGCGAGTGGAACAGTCCGATCATCGCCGCATCCGCGCTGGAATCCGGGCAAGAACATGTGCCTGAAGGCGTGCAGGCTTCCGCCGATGTCGTCATGATTTTGAAGCAAAAAGGTTTGAAAGAAAATCACGTGCAGCCGCTGTCTCTCGAACTGACGAAAAACAGAAACGGCACGCTTGGCTTCCTGCCTGTATTTTTCCATAACGATCAGGCATTGTTTACCGAATAACTCGACCATGAGGGGGTCCCTATGGCTCATACCGAAAATTTAAATGTGCTGGAATCGACGCAAACCGTCATTCATGAAGCGCTCAGACGTCTGGGCTACTCCGACGAAATGTATGAACTGCTCAAAGAACCTTTGCGCGTGTTGACCGTGCGGATTCCGATTCGCATGGATGACGGCAAGGTGGAGGTGTTCACAGGCTACAGGGCGCAGCATAATGATGCTGTCGGCCCGACGAAGGGCGGCGTGCGCTTTCACCCGGATGTGACGGAAGACGAGGTAAAGGCGCTCTCGATCTGGATGAGCCTGAAATGCGGCATTTCGGACCTCCCGTACGGCGGGGGTAAAGGCGGCATCATTTGCGACCCGCGGGATATGTCTTTTCGCGAGCTGGAGCGGCTCAGCCGGGGGTATGTCAGAGCGATCAGCCAGTTGGTCGGGCCGTCCAAAGACATTCCGGCGCCCGATGTGATGACGAATTCGCAGATCATGGCCTGGATGATGGATGAATACAGCCGGATCCGGGAGTTCGACGCTCCAGGGTTCATAACGGGCAAGCCGCTGGTGCTGGGGGGCTCCCACGGGCGGGAAACGGCCACCGCCAAAGGCGTTACGATCATGATCGACAAGGCCTTGCAGAAAAAAAATATCGCGCTGCAGGGCGCCCGGGTCATCATTCAAGGCTTCGGCAACGCCGGCAGCTATTTGGCCAAATTCATGCACGAGGCGGGAGCCAAAGTTATCGGCATCTCCGATGTGCACGGGGCTTTGTATGACCCGAACGGTCTCGATATCGAATATTTGCTTGACCGCCGGGATTCGTTCGGCACGGTGACCAAGCTGTTCAAAAATACGCTCACGAACCGGGAAATTTTGGAGCAGGATTGCGACATCCTCGTTCCCGCGGCGATCGAGAACCAGTTGACGAGCGACAATGCGGACCGCATCAAGGCAAGCATCGTGGTGGAAGCGGCGAACGGGCCGACGACCCTGGAAGCGACGCAAATATTGACGGACAAAGGCGTGCTGATCGTCCCTGACGTTTTGGCCAGCAGCGGAGGCGTCATCGTTTCTTATTTCGAATGGGTGCAAAATAATCAGGGATATTACTGGACGGAAGATGAAGTTCATGCCAGGCTGCAAAATGTCATGGAAAAGTCCTTTGAAAATGTCTATAATGTTCATAGCACGCGCGGTGTCGACATGCGGCTGGCCGCCTATATGGTAGGCGTCCGCAAAATGGCCGAAGCCTCCCGGTTCAGAGGGTGGGTCTAAGCAGCGGCCGCGCAAAAACGAAGCAGAAGGGGAGTTATACATGCAAGTACTGTCTATTTTGTTGGCAGCTATCGCACCGGGTCTCTCCCTGCTTGCCTATTTTTATCTTAAAGACCGCTACGAAACTGAGCCGATTCATTTGGTCGTCCGCATGTTTATTTTCGGCGTGCTACTTGTGTATCCGACTATGGTGCTGCAGCGAGCGTTTATTGAAGAGATCGGGAATGGCAACATTACGACCGCTTTCTTTTTGTCCGGCGGCATTGAAGAGTTCTTGAAATGGTTCGTTTTGTATCATTTGATTTACCGCCATGCCTCGTTCGACGAACCGTATGACGGCATCGTGTATGCGGTGGCCGTCAGCTTGGGGTATGCGACGCTGGAGAACATTATATACGCGTTCCTGAACGCGTCGTCGTTCAGCGCGTTGATGGTTCGCGCTTTGCTTCCTGTGTCCGGGCATGCGCTATTCGGAGTGATGATGGGCTATTACTTGGGCAAAGCGAAGTTTACGCCGCACAAAACGCAAACGTATATGTGGTACTCGCTGCTTTTTCCGATTTTATGGCACGGCGTGTTCGATTACATTTTGCTTGTGGCCAAAACGTACTGGGTTTGGATCATGATCCCGGTGATGACGTACCTGTGGATACGCACGCTGTGGCGCGTGAATAAAGCGAACGCCCATTCTCCGATGAGGATCGCTTCCCGCGACGAAAAGATTAAAATGCACTGAATTTGGCCATAATGGACATAAACAGACGTATGGTTGAATGTTCCGCCATTGCCGGGAGGGTGCACATGTCCGAAACGAGAGTCAAAGTGACGATCCGCTGCAAACAGTGCGGCGAAAGATTCGTTTTGAAAGGCAAAAAAGAAAAGGGCAAGATCGAAACGGGATTCCGTCAATGCATTTGCAGCAATGAGCACGATTTCGACGTGGAGACCGACGATTAGGAGAGGCGATTCTTATGGAATCGGCCTCTTTTTTCATTTTCGGGCAGGTCCCGCTTAGCGTCTCGAAACCATTCTCCGTAAAGTAATTTCGGATGTATAAACCTTCATTTCCGGGCAGAAACTAACGGCAAGTTTGGCGGAAATGAAAGGAGAATGGAAGCGGTTATGTACAAAAGATTAAGTATGGTTTTGTTCCCGTTCCTCTTGCTTGCATTAATCGGTGCCGGAGTCTGGGGCTACTTGGAGCATCAGGAGAAAAACACGATTTTGATCAAAGCGGAAAATCAGTACCAGCGCGCGTTTCACGATCTTTCCTTCCATGTGGACAAGCTGCATACCGAGCTTGGAAACACGCTGGCGGTCAATTCTACCTCCGAACCGTCCTACAGGAAAGGTCTTGTCAATGTATGGAGATTGACCAGCCAGGCGCAAAGCGATATCAACCAGCTGCCGCTCTCGCTGCTGCCGTTTAACAAAACGGGGGATTTCCTGGCGAATATGGCCAACTTCTCCTATCGGATGTCTGTCCGCGATATGACGAAGCAGCCTTTGACGGAAGATGAGATGAAGACGCTGAACACTTTGTACGACCATTCGAACGAAATTACGAAGGAACTGCGGGGCGTGCAGGATAAAGTGATGACCAAAAATTTGCGCTGGATGGACGTGGAAACCGCCCTGATCTCGCAAAAAGAGGTTCGCGACAACGCCATCATCGACGGCTTTACTACCGTGGACAAAAAAGTGGGAGCTTATCCGGAGCTTAACTGGGGACCCGGCAGCTTGAACATTTTGCAAAAAAACGACGTCAACACGCTCTCCGGCAAACAGATGACCGCCGAGGAGATCAAGCAGAAAGCCGCGCAGTATTTGGGCCACAAGGATACCTCCAAAATTCAGGTGGTCGAAAACGGCGGCAGCGCTCCCGAATATCAAAGCTTCAGCGTCATCGTGCCCGGCGGAGACGGCCGGGAAAACGATATTCACCTGGACTACACGAAAAAGGGCGGCCATCTCGTGTACTTCATGAAGCCGCGGACTGTGAATGAAAGGAAGTACGATTTGCGGCAAGCGCGCGACGCGGCAAACGAGTTCCTGGATCAGCACGACTATAAGGATATGAGCGCAGTCAGCTACGATCAATACCAGAATCATGCGAACATCATATTCGCCAAGCGTCAGGACGACGTGCTGATCTATCCGGAGCAAGTGAGCGTCACTGTTGCGCTCGACAATCTGGAAGTGACGGGCGTTCATGCGACCGATTACCTTTTCGGACACAAACAGCGCATGATCGGCAAGCCGAAAGTGACCGAGGAAGAAGCGCGCAAAACGTTGAGCCCGCACATGCAAATGTCCGGCCACTCGCTGGCCGTCATCAAGAATGAGCTCGACCAGGAAGTGCTGTGCCATGAATTTATCGGCAAAATGAGAGGCAACACGTACCGCGTCTACGTCAACGGAGATACCGGAACCGAGGAAAAAATCGAGACGATCCGGCCGGAGCAGACGGTCGCGGCGGCCAAATCAATATAAGCGTTCAAGGAAAGCGGGGGCTATTCCCGCTTTCTTTTTTGCATATATAGATTTTATATATGCTCGGATTTTGGCAAGCGGAAGATTTGATGAACATCGTGCGGCTCGGCGTTATGAAAGAGGTATCGCGCGATTTTCTAACGTCTATCGGGGCAGTTTTTTGCACGACATGTTCTTTTGCCATCCCGAAACGGTGGTGGTGGCGTTGTGCTTCCTAATACGCACCACTCCCGAAGGGGAACCAGTGGGGCCATTTCTTAATGTACGCCTCTTTCGGCGCGGGTTGCAGATGCTGCACGGAAGGGGGCATGAGGCGGCTTGGCAAGCCTATTTAGGATGAAACCTAGCGAAAGTCAGATCACCCTGGAAAGTCGCGACACCTTGTTAAGGCTAGGGGAAGCGGTAGGGTCGTTTCCCAACGTATGCCTCCCGGCATAGGTCGTGGAAGTGTGCAACCGGGCAGGAAGCAGGATGGTAGGGTGAAAACCTGCGAAAGTGCAGTTTTTTTCTGCGGAATTGGCTTATAAAGGCGAAAATCCTGTAAAAGTACAGGAATTTTGCTAAAAATGAATCTGAGTCCATGTATTCGGTAAAAAGCCTGCACTTTTGCAGGAATTGTTCGTAGCCAGTAATTGAGGACGCAAATTCATGTATTTTTGCAGGTTTTCTTCGTGCAGCCAGGCGTATTGAGGTTATCGCCTCTGACGCGTGGGTTATGGGGAGCCTGACTTTAGCAGGCTTTCTTCGCACAGCCAGGCAGATTGCGGCTATCACCTCCGACGCGGGGGATGTAGGCAGCCAGGCCATCTGGCTTTGCGGGCGGGTTCCAGCAACTGCCTGATTTTTGCAGATTTTACGCGCATTACTGAGGTCCTTTTTTTGCATGTTGTCTGCGAATGGCAGGTGCCGGTGGTCATTCACAGCTTTTTCTCACCATGCCGGAGATGCCGGTCGTTCATTTTCCGACGGATGTATTCGTTTGTCACCCGCAGGGTGATTTTTTTTATTTGCTTTCTAAAATCGGTTGTCATGTTATAATCAGAGATGTAGTGCTTAAGAAGCAGATTTTGACATAAAATGCGTTGGAGGTGCAGGCTTTGTTTCCTAAGGTTAACCAAATTTTACATATGCAGATCAATTCTATTGACGAAGAGGAATCCAAGATCGAATACAAGTCGAGAATTGCCGACATTTCGGATACGACTATTGTTATCGAAGTTCCGCTGAACGAGACGACCGGCAGATTCAAAAAATTGTACACAGGCGATGAACTGAGCACTTATTTTCTGGGCAGCGACGGCGTGAAAAACTATTTCACCACTACCGTTACAGGTTCCAGCGAAGATGTCATCCGCTTGGTCGAGCTGAAAAAGCCGGAGCCGGAGGCGATCACCCAAGTTCAGCGGCGCAGCTTTCTGCGCGTGCTTGCAGAGCTGGAAGTGGCCGTCCGGATATCCGAGCAAATCCAGTTTACCGCGCTGACCGACGATGTGAGCGGAGGCGGCATTTCCTTTATTTGCGACGCTCACGTACCGATCGGGGTCAATATGCAGATCTCCTGTTGGGTGCTGGTGCCGTTCAAAAACGGAAGCATCGAGCACATTCCGCTCAAGGGCGAAATCGTCCGCATCAAAGAGCTGGAAAGCGGCCGGCAGCTCGCCATGGTAAGATTTGTCGAAATCGTCGACCGCGACCGGCAAAAGCTGATCCGGTTCTGCTTTGAAAGACAGATGGAATTCCGCAAAAGATAATGCATAGAATCGCCGCGCCTGGGCATACTACGATGCAAAATGCCAATAACAAGCGGGTGATTCCATGAAATCGGATCAAGAAGATCCGGATTACGAGCGGCTGTTCATCGTCTTTTCCGCCAAGGTGGAGAAGGCGTTGATCCGGCTGACGCTCGTTTTTTTCGTTCTGCTGCTGTGCGCGCAATCGCTGCTTCACATTCCGTACGTACGCAAGCATTTTACGAGAGTCGATCCTTTGGAAGGCAAACCGTATCCGATAGGCCGGCAAACCGGCGGCGAGTGATTCTAGTTTTGCATATGGTTTTTGGGTGTGGTATAATTTTCATCATTAGCAGGCAGTGCCTGCTTTTTTGTTCGTAAGGTATTGTTAGGAGGAGCCGCAGCTTGGAAAAGTTCAATATTGCCATAGATGGCCCCGCCGGAGCCGGTAAAAGCACCATCGCACGGCTTGTCGCAGGCGTGCTTGGTTTTGTTTACGTGGATACCGGGGCCATGTATCGGGCAGTAACGTGGAAGGTACAGCAGGAAGGGCTGCTTCCTCACCAAGAAAAGGAAGTCATTGCTTTGGCGAATCGCATGAACATCGTGCTGGTGCCCGGTTCCGACGGACAACAGGTGCTAGTGGACGGCACGGACGTGACCCGCGAGATCCGCAGGACTTCCATTACGGATCATGTTTCCCAGATCGCCAGTATCGGCGCCGTCCGGGAACTGCTTGTAGCCATGCAGAAGCAAATGGCGGTATCCAAAGGCGTTGTCATGGACGGCAGAGATATCGGCACCCATGTCATACCGGACGCTGAACTCAAAATATTCCTTACGGCCAGCGTCAAAGAGCGGGCGGAGCGGCGTTTCAAAGAAATGCAGGACAGCGGTTCCGGTACGCTGACGCTCGAGCAATTGGAGCAGGATATTGCGCGCCGCGACCAACTGGATCAGGAAAGAGCGATTTCGCCGCTTAAACGGGCTCCCGACGCTATTCTTATGGATAGTACATCGATGACGATAGATGAAGTCGTTGACGGGATTTTGGGGCTTTGCAAAGACAAAGTCGGAGGTGGCAAATAAGATGCTTTACCGCATCGGCAGAGCGATGTTTCGAGTCATATTCGGCCTGCTTTTCCGCCTTCGCGCGATTGGAACGGACAACGTCCCTGCCCAGGGCGCGGTTGTCCTGTGCGCCAACCATACCAGCTTGTGGGACCCGCCATTACTCGGGTCGCCGCTAAAGCGCATGGTGTACTTTATGGCGAAAGCCGAGCTCTTCGATATTCCGGTATTAGGCACGGCCATCAGCAAAGTGGGAGCTTTTCCCGTGAAACGGGGCGGCGTCAGCAAAGAATCGATTCGCCTGGCGATCCAATTGCTGAAGGACGGCGGCGTCATGGGGATTTTCCCGGAAGGCAGCCGCAGCAACGCCGGAGGAATGGGCAAGAAAGGCGCAGCCAGCCTTGCGTTGAAATCGGGCGCAGCCGTAGTGCCGGTAGCGATCATCGGCGAATACAAGCCGTTTCGCGCCATGAAGATCGTCTACGGGAAACCGGTCGATCTGAGCCCTTTTGCGGCAGCGAGCTCCGATGATCTGGAACAAGCTACCGAATTGATCATGAAAGAAATTCGCGCCCTGCACGCGTCGCACAATAAAGGCTGAGCGCGATGTATGGAATTGAAAGCTTGGAATTATACTATTCTTAAGCGAATGGAATTTTTTGTTTGATACAGAGCAGAAGCTCGCTTGCCGATGCTTTGTGACTTATAAACTATTATTGTAAGTGTTGAATGAGGAGGACTAACCAATGTCAGAAGAAGTAAAAGTGCAAGATCAATCCCAGGAGGTACAAGAAGTTCAAGAGGTGGAGGAAACAGCCGTATCCCAGGCTGAAGCCGAACAAGCGCTGAACAACGTAGCCGTTCTGAAAAAAGGCGCTACGGTTAAAGGTAAAATCGTGAAAGTGGATGCGGACCAAGCGTTCGTTGATATCGGTTATAAATACGACGGCGTTATTCCTGTGCGCGAGCTTTCTTCCGTAACCGTTGAAGACGCAAGCCAAGCGGTACAAATCGGTCAGGAAGTCGAACTGAGAATCGTATCGATCAACGATGCGAAAGAAACGCTTGTTCTTTCCAAACGCGCCATCGATAGCGAAAAAGCGTGGGAAACGCTGCAAGGCCAGCTGGAAAAAGGCGAAATTATCGAAGCTGCCGTAGCCGAAGTGGTAAAAGGCGGACTCGTAGTCAACGTCGGCGTTCGCGGCTTCGTACCGGCTTCCATGGTTGAGCGTCATTTCGTTGAAGATTTCAGCGACTACAAAGGACGTACGCTTCGCCTTCGCGTGAAAGAGATCGACCGCGAGAAAAACAAAGTGATTCTGTCCCAGAAAGATGTTCTGGACGAAGAATTCGAAGCGAACAAAAAGAAAATCATCGAAGGGCTCCAAGTGGGACAAGTGCTGGACGGCACGGTTCAACGCTTGACGCAGTTCGGCGCATTTATCGATATCGGCGGCATCGACGGACTTGTACATATTTCCGAGATGGCTTGGCACCATGTCGAGCAAGCTTCGGACGTTGTCAAAGAAGGCGATAAAGTCAAAGTTCAAGTGCTCAAACTCGATCCGGCCAACGAAAAAATCAGCCTCAGCATCAAAGCGACGCAAGAAGGGCCTTGGTCCAAAGTGGAGCGCGAATTCAAAGCGGGAGACATCGTTTCCGGCACTGTAAAACGCCTTGCATCTTTCGGCGCGTTCGTTGAGGTTGCTCCGGGCGTAGAAGGTTTGGTGCACATTTCCCAAATTGCTCACCGTCACATCGGCACTCCTCACGAAGTATTGAAAGAGGGCCAGGAAGTTCAAGTGAAAATTCTTGAAATCAACGCCGCTGAAAAGCGCGTAAGCTTAAGCATCAAAGAGACCGAAGAAGCTCCTGAAGCTCCTGCGGCATCCGCGAAACCGGAAAGAGAAAGACAGCCTCGCGCCGACCGCGACCGCGGCAACAGCGCAAGCCATCAAAAAGAGATTGCCGGCAACGAGAACGTTTCGCTCAGCAATCAAGGTCTTTCCCTGACGCTCGGCGAGCGTTTCGGCGACAAGCTTTCCAAGTTCAAATAAGCGATTCGATGAAAGCTTTCCGGCAGAAAGCACTTAGGAGGACTCAACATGCGTGTTTCACGCAAAATGGAGCATGTCCATTATGCGCTGGAGCTCGGCCAATCCGGCAAGCAGGGCTTGTCGGACGTTAAGCTCGTGCACAATTGTCTGCCTGAGACTTCGACGGATCAAATTGCATTAACGACTCAAATCGGCGAACTCAATCTGAGCTCGCCGATTTTAATTAATGCGATGACCGGCGGTGCTAAGGAGACGGAAATCATTAACCGCGAGCTGTCGATCGTCGCCCGGGAGAAGGGGCTGGCGATGGCCGTAGGCTCGCAAATGTCCGCGATTAAGGATAGCGGGATGGCATCCAGCTATCAGGTGGTGCGCCGCGAAAACCCGGCCGGCGTCATTTTCGCCAATTTAGGCAGCGAAGCGACCGTGGAGCAAGCGCTGCGCGCCGTGCACATGATCGAAGCGGATGCGCTGCAAATTCATTTGAACGTCATGCAGGAGCTGATCATGCCTGAAGGCGACCGCAGCTTTACCGGCATGCTGCGCCGCATTGAAGCGATTGTCCGGCAGGCCGGAGTGCCGGTGATCGTCAAGGAGGTCGGCTTCGGCATCCTGGGGGAGAACGCCAGGGAGCTGCATAACATCGGCGTGCGCATCCTCGATGTCGGCGGGACCGGCGGCACGAATTTTGCCGCGATCGAGAATGCACGGCGTTCATCGGCGCTGGATTGGCTGAACGATTGGGGAAGCCCGACGAGCGTCGCGCTGCTCGAAGCTCTGCAAGTGTATCCCCGCGGCTCGGTCATCGCCTCGGGGGGCATTACGAACGCTTTGCAAGCGGTCAAAGCGCTCGTTCTCGGCGCCTCCGCCGTCGGGATGGCCGGCGCCTTCCTGAAGGTGCTGCGCACCGAAGGAGCGGATGCGCTGCACCGTTTTGCCGGCGAGCTGCACGATGGGCTCGTCCTGATCATGACGGCGCTCGGCGCCCGCACGGTCAGGGAGCTGTGGGACCGCCCAGCCGTCATAACCGGCGAAACGGCCGAGTGGTGCAGGGCGCGCGGCATTTCAACAACCGAATATGCAGAAAGAGGAACCCGGAGTAAATAATTTGTTTTTTGCCATACTAAGGTTCAGACGGAGCTTCCGGACCGATGCGTCCGGAGGCCCGAAGTTCCGCAGGGTGGGTAACGACATGAATTCCGGCTATCTTTCGCTCATTCTCCTCTGCATTGCGCTGATTTTGGTTGTCAGCGGCTGGAAGGAGATTTTTTTAAGAAGTATATCGTACAAGGGAATACTTCTTTTTTTTATGGCTTGGCTCGTTGGCTCGCGAATCGTCATTACATGGGGCCATGTGCAAATGTATGCGGTGTATGCGGGAATCGCTTTGGTCAGCATAGGCATCCTTTTTGCGACTCGGGGCTTCATCCAGAAGCTGCACCTGCTTTCCATCGGACTGCTGCTGGGTTCCTTTCACTTCCTGATCCAGCAGCTGCTGGTGATGGACCCGATACTCATTGTCGGCAATCCCGGGTGGGATACGGCTTTGTTTCTGGCTTTCGCGGTCGCGGTCATTCAGCGCAGCGAACTGCAGCAAATTGCGGGGCTTTCCATCGGCTGCCTGCTGGGAGAGCTGTATCAGACAAGCATTCATACGTGGAATGGCATTCACCGGATCGGCGGCACCGGTTTTCAGGATCAATGGTGGCTCGCGGTTTTTGCGGCGCGTGTATTGACCGTTGTGGTGCAGCAAGTTTACAGCGGGTTTCAGGCTGTCTTGGAACGAAAAGGAGGATGGAAAAAGTGATCGAGTGGATCCATGCGAACCGCTACACGACAGGTGTCGTCATAGGTGTCATCTTCGGCATTTTATCCCGGATGAACATGCTGCGCACCGATTATCGGCAGTATCCGACTTACCCGCACGGAAAAATCATTCACATCTCGCTCGGCGTGATCGCGGCGGCTCTGGGGGCGGTCGCGGTTCCGGCGCTGCTGGAAAAAAACTATACGGCCGTTACGTTTTTGTCGCTTGCGGCGCAGCAGTTTCGCGATGTCCGCAACATGGAGAGGCAAAGCTTGTCCAAAATCGACGAGCTGGAGCTCGTTCCCAGAGGAGTATCCTATATCGAAGGAATCGCCATGGTGTTTGAGGGCAGGAACTATCTCGTCATTTTTTCCGCTTTTGCCGCCTCGCTGTTCAGCATTATATTTGACTGGTACTGGGGGGCATTGGCAGGGATCGTTACCATATGGCTGTCGAACTATTTGAAATCCGGCAAAAATTTGTCATCGATCGCTCATATCGAGCAGGCGCCGGTTCGCCTGGATGGGCCGGACCTGTTCGTCGGCTCCATTTACATGATGAACGTCGGCCTTGAAAGCAGCCGCAAGCTGATTCAGGAACACGCGCTCGGTTATCACCTGAAGCCGAAAAACCGCAACAGCCGCGTTACGCTGGCGAATTTGGGGCAGCGGCAAGCTATTTTGCACGACATCTCCACGCTGTTCGGCGTATACCGCGACGATGGCGAGCCTTCTCTGGTTCCGATGGCGAAGCTGAATATCAATGACGGTACGCTGGCGCTCCTGCTGCTGCCGCAAGAGAAGGATGCGGACAAATTGCTGACCGCCCTGAATCGCGTTCCTGTGCTGGAAAGCGCGGTGCGCAAGCCTTCCGAAGCCGGCGTCAATCAACGGAAGGAGGCTTGAGAAGGATGTCGATGTCGCAAATACTTGCGGTTGTCAGCATGGAGCATGATCGGGTGGGGGGCGGCGCGCCGATTTTTATCGTGGACAGCCCCGAAGAACAGGAAAAAGTTTCATTTTTATTGGAAAAAATATTGAACGCAACGGCTCACGATTTGAAAAACGGCACGATGATCTTGGTAAGGCACTTCTGAGTCATGCGGAAGAAAAGCCTGCCCGAATGAGCGCATCTCATTTGGTATTAGCCAAGCCGTGTCTTTTTTGTTATGATGTAAGTTGTGAATTTTTCCAAAAGCAAAATGAAGTTGACGCTTGCGAAGCCAGTTTTTGTGGCGAACAACACTAGGGAGTGAACAATAAGTGGCCAGACCTGTTATTGCGATTGTAGGACGTCCCAACGTCGGCAAATCGACAATTTTTAATCGTATTGTCGGAGACCGGCTTGCGATTGTGGAAGATAAACCGGGGGTTACGCGTGACCGTTTGTATGGAGTCGGCGAATGGCAGAATCAGCCGTTCAGCGTCATCGATACGGGAGGTATCGAAATCGACGGCGATGACGCCATTTTGAAATCGGTCCGCGTGCAGGCGGAGCTGGCGATTGAGGAAGCCGACGTCATTATTTTCATGGTGGACGCCAAAGCCGGCGTCACTCCGTCCGACGAGGAAGTCGCCCAGCTTTTGTTCCGTTCGAAGAAGCCGATCGTGCTTGCCGTTAATAAAGTGGATAATTTGCAGCGGCAGGACGAAATTTACGAGTTTTACAGCCTGGGCTTCGGCGATCCCATCGGCATTTCCGGCTCCCACGGAATCGGAATCGGCGACTTGCTGGAAGCGGCGTGCTCCCATTTCCCGCTGGCGGCGGAAGAGGAGTATGGCGAAGAAGTGATCAAGTTTGCGCTTATCGGGCGCCCGAACGTCGGCAAATCGTCGCTCACCAACGCTATTCTCGGCGAAGAGCGGGTTATCGTCAGCGATGTGGCCGGAACGACGCGCGACGCGATCGATTCGCCTTTTGAGCGGGACGGGCAAAAGTACGTCATCATCGATACGGCGGGCATGCGCAAGCGCGGCAAAGTTTACGAAAACACGGAAAAGTACAGCGTGATGCGGGCCATGAAGGCGATTGAGCGCGCGGATGTCGTCCTCGTCGTCATCGACGGTCAGGAGGGCATTATCGAGCAGGACAAACATATCGCCGGTTATGCGCACGAAGCCGGCAAAGCGGCCATTTTCGTCGTGAACAAATGGGATATCGTGGAAAAAGACGACAAAACGATGCACCAGTTCACGCAAAAGATTCGCGATCATTTCCTGTTCATGACGTACGCGCCTGTCGTATTCGTCTCTGCCAAAACGACGCAAAGGCTGCACAAGCTGCTGCCGGTCGTCGTGCAGGTAGCGGAGAATCATGCGCTTCGCGTGCAGACGCACGTCTTGAACGATGTCGTCTCCGATGCGGTAGCCTACAACCCGCCGCCGACCGACAAAGGCAAGCGCCTGCGCATCAATTACGCGACACAGGTTGCGGTGAAGCCTCCTGTTTTCGTGCTTTTCGTGAACGAGCCCGAGCTGATGCATTTCTCGTACGAGCGTTATCTGGACAACAAGATACGGGCGGCTTTCGGCTTCGAGGGAACTCCGATTCGCATATTGAGCCGCAGAAAATCGTCGGATGACGAGTAGGGGGAATTGAGCTTGTATTCGATCATAGCTATAGTTGCGGGATATTTGTTAGGGTCTGTCAGTTTCAGCTATTTGTTTGGAAAATGGTTCAAGGGCATCGATATCCGCAAGCACGGCAGCGGCAACGCGGGCGCGACGAACACGCTGCGCGTGCTCGGCAAAGGCCCGGCCATCATGGTCCTGCTGCTGGATGGGCTCAAAGGCGTCGCGGCTGTCATGTTCGGCATTTGGGCGGCGCCGGACGAAATATGGATTCGCGTGCTGTGCGGGCTTGCCGCCATCGTCGGCCATAACTGGCCGGTCTACTTCGGATTTCGCGGCGGCAAGGGCATCGCGACCACGATCGGCGTGATGGCTACGCTGTGCTTCATCCCTACCTTGATCGCCGGAATTACCGCTATCGTCATCATTGCCATAACAAGATTTGTCTCGCTCGGTTCCCTTATTCTTACAGCACTTTTACCATTTTTAATTTGGGGGATGGACCGGCCGCTGCCGATCTTGTGGATCAGCATTTTGCTTTGCGTATTTGCCTTTATTCGCCATCGCACGAATATCGTCAAGCTGATTCAAGGCAAGGAGAACAAATTGGGCTCGAAGCGGGCCTGACCGATACTGAATTTAGCCGGTTAAGGAGGCATCCATATTGTCGAATAAAGTTTCGGTACTCGTCGCCGGAAGCTGGGGGACGGCTCTCGCTTCCGTGCTGGCGGATAACGGGAAGCAGGTGCTGCTGTGGTCGCGCAGCGAGCAGCAGGTCCGCGAAATCAATGAAGAGCACCGCAACAGCCGCTTTCTGAATGATATCGAATTGTCGCCGCTTATCGTTGCGACGAATTCGCTACAGGAGGCCGTTCAGGATGCCGACGCCATCGTGATGGTCGTGCCTTCGTCCGGCATGCGGGAGGTAGCCTCGCGCATTCGCCCGTATTTGAAAAGCGATGCGCTGCTCCTCCATGCGACCAAAGGATTCGAAGCAGGCACGCTCAAGCGGATGACGGAGGTCATCGCCGATGAGCTGCCTGATTTCGACGCCAATCGGCTCGTCGTTTTGTCCGGGCCGAGCCATGCCGAAGAGGTCATCTGCAAATGTCCGACGACCGTCGTCGTTGCGGCCCGCGAGGTGGCGGCGGCGGAAGCGGCCCAGGATTTGCTGATGAACGCGTATTTCCGCGTATATACGAATCCTGACGTCGAAGGCGTCGAAGTCGGCGGCGCATTGAAAAATATTATCGCGCTGGGCGCCGGTCTTACCGACGGCCTCGGCTTCGGCGATAACGCCAAGGCGGCGCTGCTTACGCGGGGCCTCGCAGAAATTGCCCGGCTCGGCACAGCGATGGGGGCGAATCCGCAGACGTTCGCCGGGCTTGCGGGCATCGGCGATCTGATCGTCACCTGCACGAGCAAGCACAGCCGCAACTGGCGGGCCGGATACAAGCTCGCGCAGGGCGCGCCGCTGGATGAAGTGCTCGCAGAAATGGGCATGGTCGTTGAGGGTGTGAAGACGACCAAGGCGGCCTACGAGCTGTCCCGCCGCTACCGGGTGACGATGCCGATTACGGATGAGCTGCATCACGTTTTGTTCGAAGGGAAGTCGCCCAAATTGGCGGCGCAAGATTTGATGGGGCGCGTCAAAACGCATGAAATCGAAGAAATCGCCAGCTCCTCGGCGACAAAATGGTTGGGGTAGCCTACACCATACATAGCCTGCTTTCATACTATACCTTAGATAGTTTAATGATCTCAGGAATAGGGAGGCGGCAATTGTGACGAATCGAGATCTGTCCAAAGACGTTTTGAACGTGGTCAAGAAAAGAACGGGTAAATCCGTTACTCCTAAAGATATCCAAAAAATAGCAAGCGGCGTAAAACCTTCGACGATGACTAGCGAAGCCCAGCTTCGCCAGCTGATCAAACAGATTTCCGGACTGGTCAACGTCAAAGTTTCGGAAGAGACGATGAAGGAAATTATCCAGGCCGTAAAAAGCAGCAAGCTGGACACGAACAACATGCAGGAATTGATGCAAATGATGCTTGGGAAAAATAAGTGATAGAGGCGCTTCCCCTGCGGCTGATTTCATATCGAAGAGCAGGCGGATGATTTTGCAAAAACAGATGGCTTGCAGCGTAAAACCTTGAGCGGCTCTGACCGTCAAGGTTTATTTTTTTTCGGCTTATGCTATAATTAGTGCTGAATTTGCAAATTTAACATTAGGAGCAATGGGAATGTCAGGTTTGGATAAAATGTGGGCGTCGTTTGTCGCCATCGGACTTATGGTCTTTGCTTCCTTATTGATTTCGTTTGCAAGAACGCGTACGAAGGGCGCTGTCCGCGCCATTTTGTCGATCATCGCTTTTTTGCTTTTTATTCCGATTATGGTGTACATGCTGCTTTCAATGCTGTAGACTGCGTGGAGGGTTGAAAGGATGCTGGAGCTTAAAACTCGCAAAGGCCAAACCAAAGTTGAAACCGATACCGGAATGACGATTCTGGATCTTGCTTTGAAACATCAAGTGGACTGGGGCTTCTCGTGCACGCGGGGGACATGCGCCAGATGCCGGTGCTACGTCGCAGCGGGAAGGGAACTGCTGGCCCCGCCGACCGAAGCGGAGGAACTGCGCCTGGAGCCTGAAGAACTGGAGCAAGGCTTCCGGTTGGCCTGTCAATGCGCGATTCGACAAAATGGGGATATTTCCGTCACGCACAAACCATATTTTTAACATCATAGCATACATACGGAAAGGTGTGGGGCCCCTTGTTTTTATCAGAGCCGCTCTGCAGCGGTTTAAATACGATTTACCGGCGGCTGGAGCCGCAGGCTGCGAAATGGCTCGTCGGAGGCAGCTGCGGGCTGCTTATGCACGGCATTAAGCTGGAGAGAGATCCGAGGGATCTGGATCTGTATATCGATCAGGAAGAGGTGGACCGGGTGCACGAAGCTTTGCGCATCTATGCTACGGACCAGCCGTTATACAGCGAAACTCCGATCTATGCTTCTATTCTTAGTCACTATCAAATTGAAGACAATGCGGTCGAATTGGTAGGTTCCTTCCGCGTTCACGCGCTGGATTCGTCCTATCGGATCGAAGCGGCTTATTTTTGGGATCGCCACAGCACGGAGGTATGCATCGGCGAGAGTACGGTCAAAGTCATGCCGCTCGCCCATGAGCTGCTGTTCAATGTGCTGCGCGACCGTCCCGACCGCTACGAGCGCATTGCCGAGGCTATGCAGCAGAAGCCCGGCGAGCATTTTCCGGCGCTTCAGGATTTGCTGGCCCGCAACAACTGGGGCATTCCGATGCTGCGCCGGCTGGAAATGCTGCTGGACTGCCAATTATAATCCGATTTTCGGTCAAAAAGAAGGGAATAGCGATGGCGCTTTGCGAAGTGCATTTTTGGCCTGACGACAAAAAAATCGGGGTGCGCCCCGGCACAACTTTGCTGGATGCAGGCCGCAGGGCCCGCGTCAACATCCGTACGCGCTGCGGGGCCAAAGCCGCCTGTCTGATGTGCAAAGTAAAAGTGGCCGATGCGGGCGGCCTGGCCCCGATGAATCAGAACGAGCGGCTGAAGCTCGGCGCCCAGGCCGACGAAGGATTCCGGCTTGCCTGCCAGGCGCGCGTAACCGGCCCCGTGCAGGTCATCGTTCCGGAAGATCCGCTGAAGGCGGCGATTCGCGCACAGCTTGCCAGGCAGCGGGAGGAAGAAGATTTATTTTAAAAAGGATGATTCCGCGTTGAAAACTTATCTCATACCCCGGCAGCTGAAATTGTACGTTCTATGCCTCTGCCTGCTCGTCCTGTTAAGCGGCTGCGCTTATCCGAAAGAGCTGCGTCAGGAAAATAAAATCAATCCCGGCGAATTCATTACGGTCGTTCAGCAGGCAATTGACAAGTTCCATGAGAAGACGGGCGTTCTGCCGATCAAAAACAGCGATATGAGCACGCCGCTTTATGAGAAATATGTCGTCGATTTCGGCAAGCTGCAAAAAATGAACTATTTGAGCAGCGTCCCGGCCAACGCCTTTGAAAAGGGCGGCATTTTTATGTATGTGCTCGTCAATGCGGAAACGAAGCCGGAAGTGAAGCTGATCGATCTATCTGCGTTTCAAAGCGTAGCCGACGTGCAGACCAAAGTGGACGCCTATAAAGTAAAGCATAACGGACAGCTGCCCGCCGGCATCGCCATCGATGAAGCGTTCGATTATGTCGATTTTGAGAAGCTGGGCATGAAATCTCCGGAAATCAAATCGGCGTTTAATAGACAAAGTTATGTCAACTACATGCTGGATAAAGTTTCCGGTACGGTAGCGATCGACTATGCGCCGGACATCATGAAGCTGATCCAGGACAAGGCGATGCAAAACTCGCTTGCGCCCGAGCAGGATTTGCGCGATTTGCTCGTAGCCGGCTCCTATTTTGTACCCGCTAAAAGCTATCCTTACTATTGGGAAGACAACCAGCCGCTTCCATCCGATAATTAGCTTTGCCCGCAGGCTGATCCGTAAGCAGCTTTCGGGCTGCTTGCGTAGCCGAGTAGGCGCAGCGCGGGGTCGCGCAAGAGTGCGGCGGAGCTAGGGCAGGCTCAGCGTGGAGTCGCGCAAGGAGTGCGGCGGAGCTGGCAGGTGCAGCGTGGGGGCGGTCAAGGAGTGCGGCGGAGCTGAGTAGACGGAGCGTGGAGTCGCGCAAGGAGTGCGGCGGAGCTAGGGCAGGCGCAGCGTGGGGGCGCGCAAGGAGTGCGGCGGAGCTGAGCAGGTGCAGCGTGGAGTTATTGCGAGACAGTACTCCGCTAGAGCATCGAGGCAGTGCTCAGCAAGCCTGTGAAAAAACGAGTCCGCGGAGCTGTCATCTCACGAGCAAATAGAAATTACGCAGAAAGCCTGCAAAAGTACAGTTTTTTTCTCGCAGATACGCTTACGGGGAAATATTCCTGCAAAAGTACAGTTTTTTCGCTGCGAATCGGGTTTGGACTCCATTTTGGCCGATAATTCCTGCACTTTCGCAGGCTTTTCCCGAAAACGAGCCACTTCTGCAGAAAATTCCTGTACTTTTGCAGGCTTTTCGATTCAGGCAGCTGAGTTAGGCTTTCGAACCGGGCTTCGCGGCCCGGCAATCGGGCTAAGCCATCGAACCGGGCTTCGCGGCCCGGCAATCGGGCTAAGCCATCGAACCGGGCTTCGCGGCCCGGCAATCGGGCTAAGCCATCGAACCGGGCTTCGCGGCCCGGCAATCGAGCTAAGCAATCGAACCGGGCTTATGGCCCTGGCAATCGCGCTAAGCCATCGAACCGGGCTTCGCGGTCCAGGCTCAGGCTGTCGATCCGCTTGCCGAAACGGGCAAATCGCCGTCTCTGCTGTTAGCCCGCTCACCCCCTCCCTTATTACGGGGACGGCCCTTTCGTCATTCTAATGCCCTGGGTTAGGTGTCTTTCCGACAAACTTACTTTTAATAATGACGGACTTTATGCCGCTTAAGCTGCACAAGGTCTGTCATTTTGCATAAGTATGCCTTCTACTGAGTCCATCGGACAGACTCCCATGGATGGTCCTTAATTTTTTTCAGAATATCAAAGAGCTGTCTCTCATATATTCATTCAGAGGTTCTTTAGCATGGCAGGGAAAGCATGATGTGCTTTTCGGAAATAGGCGCCCGCAAAAAAAGATAGCGGACATCTATCATATTTCTATCGAAAGTACATATATTTCTTACTAGTCCAAATGAATGTACGAGTAGTCAATGGTTACTGCCGAGTAGTCAGTTGACGACCAAACTGTAGGAGGGATTCTCTTGGAGAAAGTGGATATCTTTAAGGACATTGCAGAACGGACGGGAGGGGATATTTACCTGGGGGTTGTCGGCGCAGTCCGAACAGGAAAATCAACCTTTATCAAACGTTTTGTGGAATCTGTAGTGCTCCCCAACATTCAAAGCGAAGCGGACAGGATCCGGGCTACCGATGAACTCCCGCAGAGCGCTGCCGGCCGCACGATTATGACAACGGAGCCGAAATTCGTACCGAATACAGCGGTTCAAATCTCGGTTGCGGAAGGGCTGAACGTTAACGTTCGGCTGGTTGATTGTGTCGGCTATGCAGTCGATGGCGCCAAAGGCTACGAGGATGAAAACGGACCGCGGATGATCAATACGCCATGGTTCGACGAACCGATTCCGTTTCAGGAAGCGGCTGAAATCGGAACGCGCAAAGTCATTCAGGAACATTCGACGCTCGGCGTGGTCGTCACGACCGACGGCACGATTTCCGATATTCCCCGGTCTTCTTACGTACTGGCCGAAGAGAGAGTCATCAACGAGCTGAAAGAAGTCGGCAAGCCGTTCATCGTCATTATCAACTCGCAAAAGCCTACGGGCGAGCCTGCGCTGGAGCTGCGGAGCGAGCTGCAAAGCCGCTATGACGTGCCTGTCGTCACGATGAGCGTGGCGAATGCGGGGGAAGAGGAAATGGTCTCGGTGCTCCGCGAGGTGCTCTACGAGTTCCCTGTGCATGAAGTAAACGTCAACCTGCCGAGCTGGGTCATGGTTCTGGGCGAAAATCACTGGCTGCGCGGCCGCTTCGAGAACTCCGTACGCGATACGGTGCAGGACATCCGACGCCTGCGCGACGTGGATCGGGTGGTCAGCCAGTTCGCCGAATATGACTTTATCGAAAAGGCCGCTTTGGCCGATATGAACATGGGCCAGGGCGTGGCCGAAATCGACCTCCAAGCGCCGGATGAGCTGTATGACCGCATCTTGCAGGAGGTCGTCGGCGTGGAAATCCGCGGCAAGGATCACCTGCTCCAACTGATGCAGGATTTCACGCATGCCAAGCGCGAGTACGACCAATTCGCCGAAGCGCTGGAAATGGTCAAAACGACCGGCTACGGCATTGCGCCGCCGACGCTGGCGGAAATGGCGCTCGACGAGCCCGAACTGATTCGTCAAGGCTCCAGGTTCGGCGTCCGTCTGAAAGCGACCGCGCCATCCATTCATATGATTCGCGTGGATGTCGAATCCGAATTTTCGCCGATCATCGGGACGGAGAAGCAGAGCGAGGAGCTTGTCCGCTATCTGATGCAGGACTTTGAGGATAACCCGCTCAAAATATGGGAATCCGACATTTTCGGCCGATCGCTTCACTCCATCGTGCGCGAAGGCATTCAGGGCAAGCTCGCCATGATGCCGGATAATGCGCGCTACAAGCTGCAGGAGACGCTCGGACGGATCATTAACGAAGGGTCCGGCGGTCTCATCGCGATCATTTTGTAAAATTTTCGCAGGAATGTGAAATCATACACCAAAAAACACTCGAAAGAGTGTTTTTTGTCGATTTTTATCGTAATCCAACGCCCGTCAAGCAAAACGGCACTTGAAATTGCCGCCCCGGTGTATTACTATAAATTTATTCGTCTGCTAGGGGGAATTCGTTTTCCCTAATAAAATCAACGATTTTTCGTACGATCATGTATATTTTCTGACGAAACGGTGAAAACAGGAAGTAAATGGAAGTGAGTATTTTTGGGGGGGAGGTGAATGGCATGAATAAATCTGAATTGATTAACAAGGTTGCTGAAACCTCCGAGCTTTCCAAGAAAGATGCGACTAAAGCGGTTGACGCTGTTTTTGACGCAATTTCCGAAGCGCTGCAAAGCGGGGATAAAGTTCAACTTGTAGGATTCGGCAATTTCGAAGTTCGTGAACGTTCCGCTCGTAAGGGACGCAACCCGCAGACTGGTGATGAAATTGAAATCCCTGCTAGCAAAATTCCAGCTTTCAAACCTGGCAAAGCGCTTAGAGACGGGATTCAATAATTGCAAGTCTTACATATGATTTTTCATCATATCAAGCACGAAGCCGTAGCCGCATATTGCTGGCTATCGGCTTTATTTATTTTTACCTGTTTTGCATTAAAATAACCTTTACATTTTTGAACAGTCCAACTATAATTACAAAAGAAAATAAATAAGCAGCTATTTTCGCTTTCGGGGTATGGCGCAGCCTGGTAGCGCGCACCCTTGGGGTGGGTGAGGTCGCACGTTCGAATCGTGTTACTCCGACCATGGGAAAGACATCGTCATGCCGATGTCTTTTTCTTTTTTGACTCAGGGGGTCCCCGTACAACAAGCGGACTGCGCTTCGCAAGGTTCTGTCACGGTTTGTGGGGAAAATAGACAGGGGGAGCAGCATTGAACAAGCTTCGATTAAATGAGCTGGCAAAGGCTCAGGATTGGACGATGTACGGCATTATTTTATCGATCTTTTTGATCTGGCGGATCGGAACCGTTGGGAACTGGAGCACGGAATGCTGGATTTTGCTGTTCATCTGTCTGCTCGGCGTCCGCAAGGACCAGATCGATGTGGATTGGAAAAAGTTTTTCGTTTTCGGCATTCCGCTGCTCGGCGTTTTTTATTACTTTTACGGTTCGGGCAACAGCTTTTGGTGGAGAATAGCGAATTGGATGTTTGAAAACAACCGTCATCCGTGGCATTGGGACGCATATATGAATGCGATTCCATTGAATACCGGCGGATGGGCCAGATGGATCGCCAATCCGTTTCTGGATAAGGCCATGGTGTGGATTTATAACTACGGCTTTGTGCTGTCGCTCTGGATTTGCATCGTTCGCAGCTTTTGGACGCGGAGCATCAAAAAAATGATTTCTTATGCGCTCTCCGGGCACATGCTGCAGTTTCCGCTCATATTGCCTTTTTATAACCTGATTTTGCTCCATGAGGTTTGGTATGTGAACGGGCAGCCTGATTTGCTTCACAGAACTTTTGTAGACAACAACGAGCTGCTGGTCGCGGTGATGAACTGCTTTCCGAGCATGCACACGTCGATCTCGTTCGCGATGCTGCTGCTGGCACTGCGCGAGAAAGACCGTATTTTCAAAACGATGATGGTCGCGTATTGCAGCTCGATTATTTTTTCGACGTTGTATTTGCAAATTCATTGGCTGATCGACGTTATAGCCGGCATGCTGTTCGCATACGGCACTGTCAAACTGGCCGATTTGCTCATTGCTACGGTTTCCAACAAGGTGATTCCGGCCAAATTCAAGCTGTTTTACGGGAAGAAAGCCGCCGCCGTTTCCCAAAACGCTTCGGCGTAATGCGGCGATCGAGTTGACTTCCGGAAGCTTTTTTTGCATCATAGGAACAAGATGAACACGCATGACATGGAACGGAGGGGAATGCAGATGGAAGCAAATAACGGAAACGATTTTTTTATCGTCAAAGCCAAAGACAACGGGGTTCATGTAATCGGATTGACCCGCGGACA
Organism: Paenibacillus sp. sgz302191; assembly: GCF_057749925.1. Taxonomy (NCBI): domain Bacteria; kingdom Bacillati; phylum Bacillota; class Bacilli; order Caryophanales; family Paenibacillaceae; genus Paenibacillus; species Paenibacillus sp. sgz302191. The sequence goes on along the minus strand of NZ_JBYLHY010000027.1, from coordinate 59,505 downwards.
CGAAACCCGGTTTGGCCATACGGAGAAGCTGGACAAAGGCGAAGTGATGATCGCCCAATTTACGGAGCACACTTCGGCGGTTAAGATAAGAGGGAAAGCGATCATTATGACCAAATTCGGCGTCGTCGATACCGAGGAGTGAATAATTTGCTGCGGCAGGCATAGCCTGCTTTTTTTCATTGTACAATGGTGTATAAGCTCTATTGCCTGGGGGTGCCTTGTACATGAAATGGACGGCTCGTATTTTGATCACTGCGGGGATTTCGGGCGCTGTGGCGTTAGGCCTGTCCCTGCTGCCGCAGCTGGACCCGTCGGCAGGCGTCCGCACATCCGACGCGTGGTCGTCCGGCCATCGCGCCGGACAGCTGACCGACCGCAATCTGGTCGATCTGCTCGTTCAGGTTCCGCTGCAGCTGCGGATCCGCAAAGTGGAATTGAGCGATTCGAACCTGTTCATCGATCTGAGCCTTCCCAAAAACGCGGACGCCGCCGCAGTGTACCGCGACTTGTATACGATCGCGCAGACGATGAACGCCAGAACGAAAAATGTGAATCAAGTATGGGTACGGGTTATGGACTATTCGGGGGCGGCGGAAAGCTCGTCGGCGCAGCTCGTTCTGGCTATGGTCGCGGACCGCGAACACGGAAAAGACATGAAGGAGAAGGCGAGCGAGTTAAGCCAGGTACAGCTCGAACAGCAGCTGTCGAACCGTTTTCGCATCACATACACCCCGAAATGGCAGCAGCGCTACCCTTTATAGGATGCGACGTAAAACCCCTTGCTTTAGCTATGAGGATGTAAGTTGCCTTCATTTTAATAGATATCTAGGAGTTATCTATTGTTTGTGGTATACTTTTCTTGAGGTGAAAAGTATGTCAAGAGACATAGACAGCAACAATAACGTCGTTTTTGATTGCAAATATCACGTTGTATTCTGTCCGAAGTATCGCCGCAAAGTTCTTGTCTCGCCTATCGACGAGCGGCTTAAAGAGCTATTCCGCGAAAAGTCTCAGGAACTTAGCGTCGGGCTGCTGGAAATGGAAGTAATGCCCGATCATGTACACCTGCTCATTAAATGCGATCCGCAATTCGGCATTCATCGCGCCGTAAAGCATCTGAAAGGCTATACGTCACGCATTTTACGCATGGAGTACAAGCACCTATCTTCTCGACTTCCTTCTCTGTGGACGAATTCCTATTTCGTCGCCACGGTCGGAAGCGTGTCGCTCGAAACGGTTAAGAAGTACATCGAAGAGCAGAAGGAACGGTGACCATATGCTCATAGCGTACAAATACCGACTGTATCCAAACCGAGAGCAGCGCAAGGCGATTGACTTCACTTTAGAACGTTGTCGTCTGCTGTACAATCGATTACTTGAGGAACGTATCCACGCTTACAAGAGCGAAGGCAAGAGCTTAAATTACTACGATCAGGCGAATACGTTGGGTGAGCGTAAGCGACATATCCCTGCGCTTAAGCAAGTGCATAGTCAAGTATTGCAGGACGTTGCGGGACGCCTAGACAAAGCGTTCCAAGCCTTCTTCCGTCGTGTGAAGCAAGGGGAAACGCCGGGATTCCCGCGCTTCAAACCTGCGACACAATACGATTCTTTCACCTATCCGCAAGGCGGTTACGCTTTGAATGGCAACAAGCTTAAGCTTTCCAAGATCGGAGACGTTAAGATCAAGCTTCACCGCCCCATCGAAGGCAGGATCAAGACTTGCACCGTCATTCAGAAGAATGGCAAGTATTACGTTTGCTTAAGTTGCGAAGTCGAGACGGTTCCGCTACCACAAAATGAGAGCCAAGTAGGAATTGATCTTGGACTGAAACACCTTGCCATCACATCAGATGACGAGACGTTCGACGCTCCGAAATGCTTGCGTAATAGGCAGAGACAGCTTAAGCGTATGCAACGTGCAGTAAGCCTCAAGAAGAAAGGCTCAAACCGCCGTAAGAAGGCTGTGCGCGTTCTGTCGCGTCTGCATGAGCATGTCGCCAATCAGCGCAAGGATTACGCCCACAAGCTTTCTCGAAGCCTTGTGAACCGTTACGGGTTGATCGCTTTCGAGGATTTGAATACGCTCGGCATGGTCAAGAATCACAGGCTGGCAAAAAGCATTACAGACGCAGGGTGGAATCAGCTTGTCCGATTCACGACATACAAGGCTGAAAGTGCCGGTAGAATCGTGAAGCAAGTAGACCCCCGCAATACGTCACAGCTTTGCTCTCATTGCGGCGAAGTAGTTAAAAAAGAGTTGAAAGAGCGCGTCCACCAATGTCCATACTGCGGATACGTGGCAGACCGAGACGTGAACGCGGCAATTAACATCTTGCAACGAGCGACCGCCTAAACATGAACTGGGCTCGGATGGAGCCTTCGGGGAGAGGAACGGGTTGCCATCCTCGATGAACCGAGAAGCCCTTGTCTTTAGGCATGGGGAGTCATCACAATTAATTGTGCTTCTCATAGCGGGTTATGATATAATTACTTGGATGAGAGCATAGAGACACAACTGCATACGGTTACGGAGGCTTTTGAATGAATTCTTTTCGGATCCCAGAGATCGCCAAACAATATACGGAATATGACATGATCCAGATTCACACCGATTTGCCGGATTTTCCGGAGCTTCGCACACGTTTGCTGTTTGCCTTTTTGAACGGAAATACGAAGTTTAGCGGGGAAAGCGAACTGTATTCGCTGGCGACCTCACTCGTGCAGTTGGCGCTGGATACGCATGAGCAAGTGTCTCCGGGAAACGAGCTGAAGGAGAAGAAGGCGGCGCGTTCGCGGCAGCTCAAAGTGCTGGCTGGCGATTATTTCAGCTCGCGATTTTACCATCTTCTGTCGCAGGCGGGCCATATCGATACGATCAAGCAGCTGGCCGGCGCTATTTGCGATGTGAACCGGATGAAGATGAGTGTATATACCAAAATGAAGCAGTTCAAAATGACGGCAGAAGATTATATTCACCATTCGGTGGAGATTAAGTCTCAGCTTTTTTTGTCTTTTTCGGAATATATGGCGGGCGTATACGACCGTGCCTGGCCGGAAATTTTAAACGGCTACACGAAGTGCGAAGTGCTGTCCGAAGAAATTTTCCGGGCCGAGACGACGGCTAATTTTCACGGAAGCTGGGGATTCTGGCACATTTTGCAGCACGGCACGAAGGAAGAGCGGAACCAGCTTCATGCCGAAGAAACGGATCAAGCCAAAATCCGCCTGCTGATGCATAAATATAACGTCTCATCGCAGCTTTACCAAATGCTCGAAACGAATGTCAAGCATTTGCATACGTTGATCGCACAGTTGGATTCCGATAAGCTCGTAAGTGAACTGTTTCACATTGGGGAGCCGTTCCTGCGGTTTTTGTCCAAACCTAAAGTGCTTGAAGAAATATGAGGTGACCTTCCTGATGACGACAAAATCCAAAGAGGAATTCGTTCATTCCGTGTTTGAGCGGATCGCTCCGAAGTACGATTTGATGAACGATATTTTGAGCTTCCGCCGGCATAAGGCGTGGCGGAAGTTCACGATGAACAAAATCCAAGTTAAGCCAGGCTCTACTGCGATCGATATCTGCTGCGGAACGTGCGACTGGACGATCAGTCTGGCGCAGGCAAGCGGAACCGGCGAGATGGTAGGGCTTGATTTTAGCCAGCAAATGCTTGACGTCGGGGCGGACAAAATCAGCCGGCTGGGGATGGACAAGCAGATCCGCCTCATCCGCGGGAACGCCATGTCGCTCCCTTTCGAGGACAACAGCTTCGATTATGCGACGATCGGCTTCGCGCTCCGCAACGTACCCGATCTGGCGCAAGTCATCCGCGAGATGCGGCGGGTGGTCAAGCCGGGCGGGCTGGTCGTGTCGCTGGAACTGTCCAAGCCGACTTGGCAGCCTTTTAAGTCGATCTACTACTTTTACTTTCAGCGCGTGCTGCCCGTTCTGGGCAAGCTGCTGGCCAAAAGCTACGAGCAGTACAAGTGGCTGCCGGAATCATTAATTCATTTTCCCGATCATAAAGAGCTGGCTGCCATATTCGCCAAGCAGGGTTTGCAGGAAGTGCAAGCTTACCCGCTGACCGGCGGCATCGCGGCGCTGCACATCGGCACCAAGGGGAAAACTAATTCGGGAGTGTAATACGATATGTTTACAAAACTAAAAGTATTTTTGGAAATGATCAAATTCGAGCATTCGCTGTTTGCGCTGCCGTTCGCTTTCATGGGAGCGATACTCGGCTCCGTGGTGCTGACAGGGCATCTGCCGACCTGGATGCAGATTCTTTGGATATCGCTGGCGATGGTCGGAGCCAGAACCGCCGCAATGGCTTTGAACCGCGTTATCGACCGCGCGATCGACAAAAAAAATCCGCGGACGGCGAACCGCGCCATTCCGGCAGGCTTGATATCGGTTAGACAAGTAATCATCTATATCATTCTATCGTTTGCGCTGCTGTTTTGGGCAACTTACAATTTAAACGCTTTAGCGATGAAACTGCTGCCGATTGCAGTGTTTTTTCTTGTTTTCTACTCCTACACCAAAAGATTTACGTGGACATGCCATTTCATTCTCGGCCTGACGCTCGGACTTGCGCCGCTCGGCGGCTGGGTGGCAGTTACCGGGCATATCACCTGGTCGTCGATCGTCTTTTATTTGACGGTTGCCTGCTGGAGCGCCGGCTTCGACCTCATCTACGCGTGCCAGGATACGGATTTTGACCGCAAGGAAGGGCTGTATTCGCTGCCCGGCCGGTTCGGTATCAAGGCGGCTCTGGTGACGGCCCGCGTGCTGCATGCGCTTACGGCCGTCGGTTTGGTCACGTTATTTTTCATGACGCATCTCAGCTGGTTTTATTTAATCGGACTGGTTATCGCTTACGTATTGTTGTACAAAGAACACAGACTGGTCTCACCCGACGATTTATCCAAGTTGAATACGGCCTTCTTCACGATGAACGGCGTGCTTAGCGTAGTCGTATTCGCGTTTACGCTGCTGGACGTCGTCGTCTCCAACCATCCATGAGCGGCAATAGCGGCAATTGGGTCGTAGGGATAACCGGCGCAAGCGGAGCGGTCTATGGGGTGAGACTGTGCAAAGCGATGCTGGCGCAAGGTTTGGACGTGCATCTGATGATTACGGAAGCCGGCTGGAGAGTTCTGCACGATGAGCTGGATTGGAACGCAGGCAAGCGGAAAGAAATGCTTCAGGAGCATTTCGGCGGGTTTGCGGGAACGTATACGTATCATCCGATCGCCGATATCGGAGCTTCCGTAGCCAGCGGCTCCTTTCGAACGAAAGGGATGGTCGTCGTCCCGTGCTCGATGGGGACATTATCGGGGATCGCTCACGGCGCTTCCGACAATTTGCTGGAGCGGACGGCTGACGTGATGCTCAAAGAGGGAAGAAAACTGATTTTGGTGCCAAGGGAAACGCCGCTGCATGCGATACATCTTGAAAATATGCTCACCTTGTCGAAGATGGGCGTGCGTATTATTCCGGCGATGCCGGCTTTTTACAACCGTCCCGGCTCGATCGGCGAAATGGTCGACTTTTTAGTGGGCAAAGTGCTGGACAGTATGGACATTGAGCATTCCTTGTACCGAAGATGGGGAGAAAACGATGAACAACCAGGAAGCTAAAATAAGAATCGGCCGTATCGACTATACGAATGTTTGGCCCATCTACTATTATTTCCCCGAGCTGATGACAAGCGGGGAGGTCGACATTATCGAACAAGTGCCCACCTCTCTGAATCGGGCGATGGCCGCGGGCGAGATCGATATGGGGCCGATTTCGTCATTCGCCTACGGCCAATCGTTCGAGCATTACATGCTCTATCCCGATTTATCCGTCAGCGCCTACGGCGACGTCAATTCGATTCTGCTGTTTCACGAGAAGCCGCTGCGGGAAATTACGAACGGGCGCATTGCGTTGCCGACCACATCGGCGACCTCGGTCAATCTGTTGAAAGTCATTATCGAAAAGTTTTACGGCGGCAAGCCGGAATACCACGATGCGGCCCCGAATCTGGAAGAGATGATCAAAGATTCGGACGCAGCGCTCCTGATCGGCGACGATGCCATTAAGGAAAGCTGGCGGAACGACAAGTATATGATTACCGATCTTGGGCAAGAATGGGCGAAATGGACCGGACAATGGATGTCTTTTGCCGTCTGGGCGATCCGCAGGGATACTGTGGATCGCTATCCGGAGCTGGTATCCGAAGTGTTCGCGGCGTTTGTAAAAAGCAAGGAAATGGCGCACCGCCAGCCGGAAGCGATGATCCGGGACGCCCGGGAGAGCGTCGGCGGAACGGAAGACTACTGGAATCACTATTTTCATACGTTATGCTACGATTTCGGTCAGGAACAATGGCAAGGCCTTCAGCTGTATTATCAGTACTGCTATGAGCTTGGCTTTTTACCGAAACAGGCGAAGATTGAGCTTTGGTCAGAGAAAGATAAAGCACGGGTGACAGAATGAAAAACCTATTGGATATTTATGCAAGAAAGAAAAAAGACATCGCCTCGATCGAAAGAGAGCTGGAAGAAAGCGTATATACCGATCATGCGATGCTGAAACAAACCTCGCTGCACCTGCTGAAAGCGGGGGGCAAGCGGCTTCGCCCCGCGATTGTTCTGTTGTCCGGCGAATTCGGGACCTACAGGCTGCAAACGATGAAACACGTCGCCGTATCGCTGGAGCTCATCCATATGGCTTCGCTTGTGCACGATGACGTGATCGATGATGCGAATACGCGCCGGGGCCAGCTGACGGTCCGTTCCAAGTGGGACAACCGGATCGCGATGTATACGGGAGACTATATTTTCGCCAAAGCGCTGACCGTCATTACTCAAATCCGGAAGCCTGCCGTGCATCAGGTCATGTCCAAGGCGATCGTGGAAATGTCGATCGGCGAAATGGAGCAAATCCGCTTCTTCTACCATGCGGAGCAGTCGGTTCGCGACTATTTGCTGCGGATCCGCCGCAAAACGGCGCTGCTTATCGCCATCAGCTGCCAGCTCGGGGCGATGGCTGCTGACAGCGAGGATTGGACGAGCAGCAAGCTCTATGCTTTCGGCTACAACGTCGGCATGGCGTTTCAGATCCGCGACGATATTTTGGATTTGACGGGAACGGAGAAGCAAATAGGCAAGCCGCCGGGCAGCGATATCAAGCAGGGGAACATTACGATTCCCGTCATTTTCGCGCTGCAGGATCCGTTGCTTAAGCCGCAACTGCTGCAGGAGCTGGACAGGATTCAGCAGTTGGACGGGCAGACGGACGTCACCCGCTTTCTCGATCTCATTCGCGGCAGCGAAGGCATTCGCAAAGCCGAAGAGCTGGCGCAAAAATATATCGACAAAGCGATCGCAGCGCTGGTTAGGCTTCCCGACATTCAAGCCAAAAAAGATCTTATCGAAGTTGCGCATTTTATTGGCAATCGTTCTTATTAACCGGTTCCCGTATCGTATATTTGAGAAATGCTTCCAAGAAGTGTAAACTATAGAGTGATGTACGTGTAAATATGATCAGGAGGCGATGATGCATGGAGAGAACGTTTTTAATGGTGAAGCCTGACGGTGTGCAGCGCGGGCTGATCGGCGAAATCGTAAAGCGGTTTGAGCAAAAGGGCTTTGAGCTCATTGGCGGCAAGCTGATGGTCATTACGAGAGAGCAGGCGGAATATCACTACGCGGAGCACAAAGGTAAAGATTTTTTTGAAAGATTGGTCAATTTTATTACGTCCGGCCCGGTTTTTGCAATGGTCTGGCAGGGCGAGCAGGTTATAGCGCTGTCCCGCACAATGATCGGCAAAACGAACTCGCTGGAAGCTCTTCCCGGAACTATTCGCGGAGATTTCGCCGTACATACGAATTTGAACCTGATCCACGGATCGGACTCCCCGGCCAGCGCGGAGCGCGAAATCGGCAACTTTTTCAGCCCGAACGAGCTCTGCGAGTATGCCAAAGCGATCGGTCCATGGATTTGATATAAACATACATAACATGGAGCCGGTCTCCGGAATAAGACAGCCTGCTGCTTAAGCCAGCGGGCTGTTTTTTGCTGCGTGGCTTGGTCGCCTGCGAATTCTGCAAGTCCCGCAAGTCCTGCAAGTCCTGCAAACCCAGCAAACCCAGCAAACCCTGTAAAAGTCAGGCTGTTGAGAAAACGTACACTGGAGAGACCCATCTCTATTAACGCGTAGAAATTCCGCAACAATCAGATAGTTAGTATACTGACTGGCTAGTGGCATCAGTGGTGGCGCAACCTCTCTTCGACAATTGCACGGGTTGCGGCGCTGAAGTGGGGGGCACAAGGTGGCTTGGCAGAGAGAAAACCTGCGAAAGTGCAGGCTTTCTCCGTGAAAAGGGGTCATTTCAGCGAAAAGCCTGCGATAGTGCAGGAATTTTCCGTGAAAAAGACTCTGAGCCCATATTTGCGTTGAAAAGCCTGCACAATTGCAGGAATTTTTCATTGCCAACGTATCAAGGCACAAATTCCTGTACTTTTGCAGGTTTTCTTCATGCAACCAGTCAGATTGTGCGACCGGCTCTGGCGTGCGGGTGGTTTCTGGGCATGTGGCCGATCAACTGCCGTCATGCAGCGCAACACCACGTACCGGGAGACGTCGCCCCACAGAATGAAAAGAATTCAAGTTTGCTATACACGGCCAAGCAGTTGCAGGTTTTTTTGCGCTCGGCAAGGCGAGTCTTACAGTCTTTGTCGTTATTTGCAGGAATTCTGTTTTATTTTACAGAATCCCTATAGTCAGCAAATGGTCAAGGCGGGTGAACAGCATGGAAGATCAGGATTTTTCCCTCTTTATAAAAAAAGTCAAAGATTATACGGCTATCGATCTTGCACAGTATAAAGAAGCGCAGATGAAAAGGCGTCTGACGACGCTTCGGATGAAGCGCGGATACAACACGTTCGTCGCTTTTTTCGATGCAATGATGAAGGACAAGGAACTGTTCTATGAGTTTCTCGACAGAATGACGATCAACGTATCGGAGTTTTGGCGCAACCCGAATCGCTGGGAGCTCGTCGAGCAGCGGTTCGTTCCCGAGATGCTGCGCAAAAACCGCCGCCTGAAAATTTGGAGCGCCGCGTGCTCGACAGGCGAAGAGCCTTATACGCTGGCGATGATTTTAGCGGAGCAGGGCGCACTTGCGGATACTCATCTGCAAGCTACGGACATCGACGACGGAGCGCTGGACAAAGCGCGCAAGGGCATCTACCTCGATCGCTCGCTGCGCGACGTGCCGGACAAGTACGTCAAAAAATATTTCCGCCAGGACCAGGTCATGTACAGCGTTTCGGACGAGCTGAAACGATCGATCAAATTTCAGAAGCAGAACCTGCTTGTCGATGCGTTTGACACGGGCTTCGATCTGATCGTGTGCCGCAATGTGATTATCTATTTTACCGAAGAAGCGAAACATGTGCTCTATCAAAAGTTTTCGAAGGCGCTGAAGCCGGGCGGGCTGCTGTTTGTCGGCTCTACCGAGCAAATTTTCTCCCCGGGACAATACGATTTCGAACCTGCGGAGACGTTCTTTTACCGTAAAAAGGGGTAGCTTCGCGCAGCGGCTGGTATAACTTTTTCCATATCTTCCTATACTAAGAATACTTATCCTTACGGCGGCGGCTCTGCAAAAGCAAGGCAGCGCTCGGCCGGCGCTTACGATGCAAGTTTTCTTGGAGTTTGGCGGGTGAACCCAGTAGCAGGCGGTATGCACACAAGCAGCTCCGTCGACAGACTCTCGGGCGAAAACTTTTAGGAGGGGCTTTATGGACAAAAGAAAAGTGATTACCGCCTACCGAAGGGGAATGATCACGATTCAGGAGTGCGCGCAAATACTGGGCATCGATTCGGTACAGCTCATGGGGCTGATGAACGACCCGCAGATGGCCGACATTCCGAGAGTGATTCAAAAACAGCACATGCACGGTTAAATGCGGATGCAGCGCGTATAGACACGCCTCGCAGAGAGAAGCTTTCTCCCTGATGAAGCGTGTTTTTGCTGTATGCAGACGGCTGCGCGGGGATGTTCCGTTACGGTAGCCGCCGATGGGTTCGTATCATTTCGGGAGCTTTGGCAGGTTGCCAAACGGGGAGAGCTATACTATAATGACAAAAGGTAATTACGCGTCAAAGCGCTAAAGTGTTTGGCGGACGCGTAAGGAGGAGTCAGGAGATCGGGAATGCTTGCGAAGCAGGTTGTTCTCGAAAAACTCTTTAGGGGGAAACGGAAAATGAGATACTTGACGGCTGGAGAAACGCACGGTCCGCAGCTCACGGCAATTATTGAGGGGTTCCCGAGCAATGTGACCCTGAATTTCGATGAATTGAACTTTCAATTACATAGACGTCAAAAAGGCTACGGCCGCGGTCGTCGGATGCAGATTGAAAAAGATACCGCCGACATCGTCGGAGGCGTACGCCATGGCAAAACGACAGGCGCGCCGATCGCGCTCGTTGTCGTGAACAACGATTGGAAGCATTGGACGACCGTAATGGGCATCGAGCCTGTGGAAGAGGATAACGAGGGCAAACGCCGGGTCAACCGTCCCCGTCCGGGACACGCCGATTTGAACGGCGGCCTTAAATACAATCAGAAAGATTTGCGCAACATTTTGGAGCGTTCCAGCGCCCGCGAAACGACGATGCGCGTGGCGACCGGCGCGGTTGCCCGCCAACTGCTTGCGGAATTCGGCATTAAAGTAGCCGGGCAAGTCATCCGCATCGGAGACGTTGAAGCTCAGCGCAAGGAACTGCCGATCGACGAGCTGATCCGGCTTACGGAGGAATCGCCGGTTCGCGTCGTGGATAAAGACGCGGAAGCGAAAATGATCGCCGCCATCGACGCAGCGAAAGATGACGGCGACACGCTGGGCGGCATCGTGGAAGTAATCATCGAAGGCGTGCCGGTCGGACTCGGCAGCCACGTGCAGTGGGACCGCAAGCTGGACGGCAAAATCGCGCAGGCGGTGCTTTCCATTCAAGCCTTCAAGGGCGTTGAATTCGGCATCGGCTTCGAAGCCGCAGAGCGCAGAGGCTCCAATGTGCACGATGAAATTTTGTACACGCCGGAAGGCGGCTTCCGACGCGCTACGAACCGCGCAGGCGGCTTCGAGGGCGGAATGACGACGGGCGAGCAAATCGTCGTGCGCGGCGTCATGAAGCCTATCTCTACGCTGTATAAGCCGCTGCAAAGCGTGGATATCGACACGAAGGAAGTGTTCACCGCCCAGGTGGAACGCTCCGATACGTGTGCGGTTCCGGCAGCCGGCGTCATCATGGAGAACGTTATCGCGTGGGAAGTGGCGAACGCGTTTCTCGATAAATTCGGCGGAGATTCGCTGGAAGAGATCCGCGCGAACTTGAACAATTACCTGGCGCAAGTGGGGAGCTACTAGGATGAGAGAGCTGACCGTCGATCTGGGAGAACGCTCTTATCCTATCTATATCGGCCAAGGCATTCTCGGCGATATCGCCGAACTGTTCGAGCGGCATAAGCTGAGCCGCAAATCGCCGCTGCTCGTCGTCACGGACGACGCAGTGGCTCCGCTGCACCTGGAGCGCGTGATGACGCGGCTCCGCGAGGGCGGCTATGCCGCCGAGGCCTGCGTCGTGCCCGCAGGCGAAACGTCCAAATCCCTCGCGCAGCTCGAGGGAATCGTCTCGGCCGCCCTCCGGGCGGGTCTCGATCGCAAATCCGCGATCGTCGCCCTCGGAGGGGGCGTGGTCGGCGACCTCGCCGGCTTCGCCGCGGCGAGCTTCATGCGCGGGATCCGCTTCGTGCAGATCCCGACGACGATCCTTGCCCACGACAGCAGTGTCGGCGGCAAGGTGGCCGTGAACCATCCGATGGCGAAGAACATCATCGGCGCGTTTCACCAGCCTGAGCTTGTCCTGTTCGACCTCGACACGCTGCTGACGCTGCCCGACCGCCAGGTGAAGGCCGGGCTGTCGGAAGTGATCAAGCACGGCTTGATCTGGGACGCCGCTTTTACCCAGTGGTGCGACGACAACGCAGACAAGCTGCTCGGCCTCGACTCGGATGCGCTAGGCTATGCGCTGTATCAAGGGTGCAAAGTCAAGGCCATCGTCGTCTCGCAGGATGAGCGGGAGAACGATCTTCGCGCCATTCTCAATCTCGGACATACGATCGGACATGCTTTGGAAGCTGTGGCCGGATACGGCGAGCTGCTTCACGGGGAAGCCATATCTATCGGTATGGTCGGCGCGGCCAAGCTGGCTCAGCAATTCGGTTACAGTGAGGACATCCATACGATCACGCGCAATTTGTTTCTGAAATTCGGTTTGCCTGTGCAGATTCCACCGCACCTGGATACGGATAGTATCATGAGCGCTATGATGCATGACAAGAAGTTCCAGGAAGGGACGATGGTCTACATCATACCGACCGAAATCGGCAAGGTGGAAATCCGCAAGGATGTGACCGTGGATCAGGTCAGACAAATTGTGGATTATTTAAAAGGGGAGAGCTAGTCTATGTTCGTCAGGGGAATTCGCGGTGCGACGACAGTGGAGCACAACGAAGAACAAGAGATTTTAGCGGCAACATCGGAGCTGCTTCATGCCATTATAGAAGCTAACGATTTTAGACCGGATGAGATTTGCTCCGTATTCATTACGGTTACGCAGGATCTTACAGCGACTTTTCCGGCGCGCGCCATTCGTTCGATGGCAGGATGGGATCTCGTTCCCCTCATGTGCTCGTTGGAAATTCCTGTGGAAAACAGCTTGCCCAGATGCATCCGCTTCATGGTGCAGGTGAATACGACTAAAAGTCAGTCCGAAATGAACCACGTCTATTTGAAAGAGGCGCAAGCGCTTCGTCCTGATATTGTAAAATTGACAAACCAATAAAAGTGGTAGTATATTGGTTGTAGTTGAGTAAGTAGCGAGTAGAGCCGAGTATAGTTATAGTAGAGCTGAGCGAAGTTGAGTGGAGAATGCAAAGTGGAACCCGGAGTCCGGATACGGATTTTTTTGATGCGGGAATTGTCTGCCCGTCCGGTGCAATCTTGTTTTCTTTGATTCAATTCATGCTGCCTTTCTGCTTATAACATGATCACCTCTACTTCGGTAGAGGTTTTTTTATTTGACTCCGTTCCTGGGGAGCTTGCCTGTTGCTTCAACGACTGGAGCAGGCGCCCCCCGCCGGCTTTGAAAGTGAGGATCGGCTGATCGCAATTAGCATTGCCGCGCCGAAACTGGCTTCGAACAACTCGCTGTACAGGATGGGAAACTTTTCAGAATGTTGAGAAAGTCTCGCCACGCTGTCAGGGCCGTTTCGTAGACGGCCTGGTACCTTGCGCCCGGCCCGGCCCCCTGGCAAAACCTGCGAAAGTGCAGGCTTTTTCCATAAAAGCAGCTTGTTTTGGCGAAAAACCTGCAATTGTGCAGGAATTTTCGGTCATTGCGGCTCAAGGTGCGAGTTTAGGGGGAAAAACCTGCAGTTTTGCAGGAATATTTCGAGGCAAGCGGATCTGCGGACAAAAAGCTGCACTTTTGCAGGTTTTCTGCATACGCCGGTAGATGTGATAGCTTTAGCGAGGAAATTCTACGGTAGTCTTGCTTTTGCAGGCTTTCCCGCGTTGCCAGGCAGATCATGCGGTCGACCGACCGCCGTCATGAAGCGCAATACCGCATGCCGGGAGCGGTGCGAAAGTGCGGGCGGCGCGCGCGATCGAGTTTCTCGGGCAGTCTGAATTTTAACAGGGATTTATTGAAAGGGGATGCCAAACCATGTACACACCGGAAATTCAAGAAGTCATACGTCTGGCAAAGGATTATAATCTGATACCCGTAGTCCGCAATTTGCTGGCCGATACGGAAACGCCGATTCGCGTCTTTCAGCATCTGTACTCGGAACCGCGCGCTTTTCTGCTGGAAAGTGTGGAGGGCGGCGTAAAATGGGCGAGATATTCGTTTATCGGCAGCGATCCGTTTTTGATGATCCGGGCGAAGCATGGCCAAACGGAAGTGCAGACGGCGGTGGAGACGAAGGTGACGGCGGATAAGCCGATCGATGTGCTCAAAGCTTATCTGCGCTCTTTTTCAAGCCCGCAGCTTCCCGATCTGCCGCGTTTTACGGGCGGCGCCGTCGGATTTTTCGGCTACGATCTGCTGCAATATTACGAGAACCTGCCGGCCCACCGGATCGACGATTTGCAAATGAACGACATCCAGTTCATGTTCTGCGACCAGGTAGTCGTATTCGACCACTTCAAGCAGCAGATCAAAGTCATTGCGAACGTGCATGTGGCGCAGTTTGCCACGGAAGAAGATATCGTCAGAGCTTACCACGAAACTTGCGCGAAGATCGACGTGACGATCGACAAAATCAAACGTCCTCTCAGCGTGGACACGATGACGCACAATCCGATTGCCGCTGAGCCCGAACTCGGCGAGATCCGTTCCAACATTACGAAGGAGAAGTTTATCGCCAATGTGGAAAAAGCGAAGGAATATATTCGCGCCGGCGATATTTTCCAAGTCGTGCTGTCCCAGCGGTTTGAAATCGAAACGGCGGTTTCGCCGCTTCAGGTGTACCGCGTGCTGCGCACGATGAACCCGTCCCCGTACATGTATGTGCTGAAAATGGACGACGAAGTCGTAGTCGGCACTTCGCCGGAGCTTCTCGTCCGCGTCGAGGAGGAGAAAGTCGAGACGCGGCCGATTGCCGGCACCAGGCCGAGAGGGAAGACGCCGGAGGAGGATCTGGCGCTCGAACGGGAGCTGCTCGCCGACGAGAAAGAATGCGCCGAGCATTTGATGCTCGTCGATCTCGGACGCAACGATATCGGCCGCGTGTCGGAGTTCGGCTCGGTCAAATGCGATACGTTCATGGATATCGAGCGATACTCGCATGTGATGCATATCGTCTCCAACGTATCCGGTAAGCTCGCGCCAAATAAAGATTTCTTCGACGCCTTCTTGTCCTGCTTGCCGGCGGGGACCGTATCCGGTGCGCCCAAGCTGAGAGCGATGGAAATCATCGCTGAGCTTGAGCCCGAAGCGCGCGGCGCTTATGCCGGAGCGATCGGCTATCTCGGCTTTTCCGGCAATCTGGATACGTGCATTACGATCCGGACGATCATTTTCAAACACGGCAAAGCTTACGTGCAGGCGGGAGCGGGCATCGTCTGGGATTCCGTGCCGGAGAGCGAGTACCAGGAGACCGTCAACAAAGCGAAGGCGCTTTTGAAGTCGATTCGCATGGCTGAGGCGATGTTCAGCCCGGCGCCGAAACCGGTAAGCGACATTAATAAAGATTACTATGTAAATTCCTAAGCGGGAATCGGGAGAAGGAGGACGCGTATGAACGGGCATATTTCGGTACAGGCGGCAATTGCCAAAGTTGTGAGCGGCGGGCATCTGAATCGCGCTGAGGCGCGCACTGTCATGGCGGAAATTATGGAAGGTGCGGCGACGCAAGCCCAGATCGGCAGCCTGCTTACGGCACTGAGAATCAAAGGCGAGACGCTGGATGAAATTACCGGCTTTGCCGAGACGATGCGCAGCAAGGCGACGCAGGTTCGCGTAGCCCAGGCGAACTTGCTGGATACGTGCGGAACCGGCGGCGACGGAGCGGATACGTTCAACATTTCAACGGCGGCTGCATTCGTGGCGGCGGCCGGCGGCATCCGCGTCGCAAAGCACGGCAACCGCGCGATGTCGAGCAAAAGCGGCAGCGCCGACGTGCTTGAAGCGCTCGGCGTCAACATTACGATCAACGGCGAGCAGGCGGCCCGCTGTTTGAACGAGACCGGCATCTGCTTCATGTTCGCCCAGGCGTACCATCAATCGATGAAGCACGTAGCGGCGCCCCGCAGAGAGCTGGGCATCCGCACCGTGTTCAACCTGCTCGGGCCGCTGACGAACCCGGCCTGCGCCGACCGCCAGGTACTGGGCGTGTTCGACCGTTCCAAAACGGAGCTGGTCGCGCATGCGCTGCAAAACCTGGGCCTCAAACGGGCGCTGGTGCTTGCCAGCGAAGACGGCTTGGACGAAATCAGCATCTCGGCGCCGACCAAAGTGACCGAGCTGAAGGTCGACACGGTTTCAACTTACATGGTCACGCCGGACGAACTTGGGCTGAAAGCCCACAGCATCAAAGATGTGGCGGGCGGCGACGCGCAGATGAATGCGGAAATTATCCGTCATATTTTCGCCGGTGACAAAGGCGCTCACCGCGATATCGTGCTGGCGAATGCCGCAGCATGCTTTTATGTAACGGGCCATTGCGGAACTTTGCAGCAAGGGGTCAAGCTTGCGGCCGACATTATCGACGCGGGCAAAGCGGAGCAAAAGCTGAACGAATACATTCAATTTACGGGAGAATTGAGCCATGTTTCTTGATAAAATCGTAGTCACCAAGCAAGCGGAAGTGGAAGCGATGAAGGACAGCTTTTCCGTGCGGGATGCGGAGAAAAAAATCGCCGAGCTGCCTCCGTGCCTCGGATTCGAAAAGGCGCTCACGGAGCGCAAAAACCGCCCGATGGGGCTGATCGCGGAAGTGAAGAAAGCATCGCCGTCCAAAGGCTTGATACGCCCCGATTTTGAGCCTGTGGCGCTGGCGCAGGCGTACGAGCGGGCCGGAGCGGACTGCATATCCGTTCTGACCGATGTCCAGTACTTTCAAGGCAGTAACGATTACTTGAGCGCAGTGCGCAAGGCGGTGGGCATCCCGCTGCTGCGGAAAGATTTTACGATCGACGAAAAGCAGATTTATGAAGCCCGTCTGATCGGTGCGGACGCCATTTTGCTGATCGCAGCGATATTGACTACGGAGCAAATGAAGCGGTTTTTGGCACTTGCAGGCGATCTTGGCCTGGATGCCCTTGTGGAGGTGCACGACCGCGAGGAACTGGAACGCGCTCTGGAGCTGGATACGCAGCTGATCGGCATCAACAACCGCAATCTGAAAACGTTCGTGACGGATTTGCGGACGACGGAAGAGCTGATCCGCCACATTCCGGCCGGCAAAACGGTCGTCAGCGAAAGCGGCATTTCTTCTGTGCAGGACATGGCTTACTTGCAGCAGATCGGGTCCCATGCGGTACTGATCGGCGAGCATTTTATGCGCCAGCCTGTCGTGGAGCAGGCGGTTCATGATTTGATGGGCGCGGTTTGACGCCATAACGAAGCTGTAACGGAAAGAGGCGGATAAGATGGCTGTACAGGCAGCTCCAACCGTAAAAATTTGTGGACTTCAAAGCGTTGAAGTGTTAAAATCAATCGTACATTTGCCGATAGACCATATCGGTTTTGTTTTTGCGCCAAGCAAGCGTCAGGTTACCCCCGAACAGGCGGGCGAACTGATTGCTTTTTTACGATCGGAGGCTGACCGCGGTGCCAGGACGCCGCTTGCCGTCGGGGTTTTTGTCAATCCCGGGGAAGCGGAGCTGGAACGGACGCTGGCGGCGGCTCCGCTAGATGTCGTTCAATTGCACGGACAGGAAACGCCGGAATTTTGCAGTCGGGTTCGGCAGCATTTTGGCGTGCTTGTATTTAAATCGGTGCCGATTTCCAAGTCGGCCGATGCTGCGCCTGCTTTCGAAGCTGTTGCAGCGCAGCTCGATCCTTATCGGGATTCGGTCGATGCCATCCTGCTCGACACGTTTGATCCGGTGTATGGAGGCGGCTCAGGCAAGACGTTTGCCTGGGACTGCATACCTGTATACCAGGAATGGGCCCGCCAGGCCGGAATCAAGCTGCTCGTTGCCGGCGGACTGCAGCCTGACAATGTCGAACTGCTCGTTCGCGAGTACGCGCCAGACGGCGTCGATGTGTCCAGCGGCGTCGAGACGGACGGCGTGAAAGACGTATCCAAAATAACAGCATTTGTGGAAAGGGTGACCCGTAAGTGACGCAAGTACCTGATGCTCAAGGCAGGTTTGGTAAGTTCGGAGGCCGTTATGTGCCGGAGACGCTGATGAATGCGCTCATCGAGCTGGAAGAAGCCTACAATCGATATAAAGACGATCCTGAATTCATAGAGGAAGTCCGCTATTTGCAAAAGCAGTATTCGGGCAGGCCGACTCCGCTTTATTATGCGGAAAGGCTGACGGAGAAGCTGGGCGGCGCCAAAATTTACTTGAAGCGCGAAGACCTGAACCATACAGGGGCGCATAAAATCAATAATACGATCGGACAAGCCGTCCTCGCCAAGCGGATGGGGAAAAAGAAGGTCATCGCAGAGACGGGCGCAGGCCAGCACGGCGTGGCCTCGGCTACGGTAGCCGCGCTGCTCGGCCTTGAATGCAAAGTGTTCATGGGCGAGGAGGATACGAAGCGCCAGCAGCTCAACGTATTCCGGATGAAGCTGCTCGGCTCCGAAGTGATTCCGGTCACTTCCGGCACGAGAACGCTGAAAGACGCATGTAACGAAACGCTGCGCTACTGGGTCAGCAACGTGCAGGATACGTACTATATCCTCGGTTCCGTAACCGGTCCGCATCCTTACCCGATGATGGTCCGCGACTTCCAGCGGGTTATCGGCGACGAGTCGCGCGAGCAGATTTTGGAAACGGAAGGCCGCTTGCCCGATGCGGTAATCGCCTGTGTGGGCGGAGGCAGCAACGCGATGGGCATCTTTTATCCGTTTGTCGGCGACGCGAGCGTCAAGCTGATCGGCGTGGAAGCAGCCGGACGCGGCGTCGATACGGACGAGCATGCCGCTACGATGACGATGGGAACGCCGGGGGTATTCCAGGGCTCGATGAGCTACTTGCTGCAGGATGAATTCGGCCAGGTGCAGCCTGCTCATTCGATCTCGGCAGGGCTTGACTACCCGGGCATCGGACCGGAGCACGCGTATTTGAAAGATATCGAGCGCGCCAGGTATTTCCCGATTACGGACCAGGAGGCGCTTGACGCGCTCCAACTGCTCAGCCGCACCGAAGGCATTATCCCTGCTCTGGAAAGCGCGCATGCGATTGCACAAGTGGTCAAGACGGCGCCTGCCATGAGCAAAGATCAAATTATCGTCGTGAGCTTGTCCGGACGCGGAGACAAAGACGTGGAAGCGATTATGGGCTATCTTGGGGTAGGGAGAGAATAAGCGATGAACCGTATAGATCAACGATTTGCCGAGTTGAAGGAGCGCGGGGAAACCGCATTGATTCCTTTCTTAACGATCGGAGACCCGTCCCTGGAGGCGTCTGTGGAGCTCATTCTTGAGATGGAGCGGGCGGGCGCCGATCTGATCGAGCTCGGGGTGCCGTATTCCGACCCGCTTGCAGACGGGCCTGTCATTCAGCGTTCGTCCGAACGGGCGCTGCAGCGCCGCATCACGATCTTCGATGTGATCGATACCGCCGGCCGGGCGCGAAGCAGAGGCTCCAAACTGCCATTTATTTTATTTACTTATTACAATCCGGTTCTGCAAATCGGGCTTGAAAAAATTTTCAAGCTGATGCGGGATCAAGACATAAGCGGCATCATTATACCTGATCTGCCTCTGGAAGAAGACGGCGAGACGAGAGCGATTGCAGAGAGCTTCGGCATCCATTTGATCCCGCTCGTCGCCCCGACATCGAATGAACGGGTAAAGCGGATTGCCGCGAACGCCAAAGGGTTCGTCTACTGCGTATCCTCGCTCGGCGTTACGGGCGTCCGTTCCGAATTTTTTGGCGGCATCGACGAGTTTCTCGCTACAGTGAGGGAAGCCGCTCAAGTGCCGATCGTTGTCGGCTTCGGCATATCCAGCCGCGAGCAGGTACAGCGTTTTGAAACACAATGCGACGGCGTCGTCGTAGGAAGCGCGATCGTCCGTAAGATTGAGGACGCGCTGCCGCATCTGCAAGCCGATGCCGCTCATCCGGAAGGACTCTTGCAAATTCATAATTTTGTGTCACAATTAAAAGGTTCGAATATTTCTGGATGAGGTGACTCAGGTGAAGCCGAAACAAACGATCGTCCATTTACCGGTGTATCAGCCGGGCAAGCCTATTGAGGAAGTGAAACGGGAACTGGGGCTCACGGAAGTCATCAAGCTTGCTTCCAACGAGAACCCGTTCGGAAGCTCCCCGAAAGCGAGAGCGGCCATCGAAGCCGAGCTTTCCAATATCAGCTTGTACCCCGACGGCGGCGCTGTGCAACTGACTGCGGCCGTGGCCAAGTATTTGGGCGTAGAAACGAATCAAATCATTTTTGGAGCAGGCTCGGACGAAGTGATTCTGATGCTGGCCAGAGCTTATTTGGTGCAGGGCGATGAAACGGTCATGGCTTCGCACACGTTCCCGCAATATAAGCATAACTGCGAGATCGAGGGTGCGGTATGCATTGAGGTTCCTTTGAAAGAAGGAACGCACGATCTGGACGCCATGCTGGACAAAATTACGGATCGCACCAAAATCGTCTGGATTTGCAATCCGAACAATCCGACAGGCACGATGAACACCGAAGCCGAAATCAAGGCGTTTCTGGCCAAAGTTCCGGCTCATGTGCTCGTTGTACTGGACGAAGCCTACTGCGAGTACAATACGACCGATGAATATCCGGACAGCATCGAGCTGATCAAGCAGTACCCTAACGTTATTGCGCTGCGCACGTTTTCCAAAATTTACGGACTTGCTTCCCTGCGTATCGGTTACGGCGTAGGTGACGCCGCTGTCATTCGTACGATCAATCAGGTTCGCGAGCCGTTCAACACGACCCGTTTCGCGCAAGCGGCGGCGATTGCTTCGATTCAGGACGACGAGTTCATCGCCCGCTGCCGCGAGGCGAACACGGCCGGCTTGAACTACCTGACCGGGGAATTCGCCAAATTGGGTTTGACAGCCTTCCCGGCTCACGGCAATTTTGTTATGGTTGACGTAGGGCGCCCGGCTGCCGCTGTATTCGAGGGGCTTTTGCGGCGGGGAATCATTGTCCGCGGCGGCCACCAGCTCGGTTTCCCGACTTCCCTGCGCGTGACGATCGGCAGCAGCGAACAAAACGAAAAATTTATTGCAGCATTAACGCAAGTACTTGCCGAGACAGCTGTGCAAGCCTAATTTCATGGTTAAAGGTTGATTTCATGACGAAAATTGCGATATTCGGCGTAGGGCTGATCGGCGGTTCGCTGGCCTTATGCTACAAAGGAAAGCCAAGTTTTACCGTCGTAGGACATTCGCCGAACCCGAAGTCTGTGGAAAAGCTGTTGAAACGCGGCGTTGTGGATGACGCGACGACTTCCATGGAGGAGGCGGCTCAGGACGCCGACTATATTTTCCTTTGCGTTCCGGTCGGACTGCTGGAAGATTATTTGCGGCAGTTGGTCAAGCTGCCTTTGAAGCAGGGCTGCATCATTACGGATGTCGGCAGCACCAAAGCTTCTGTTACGGAATGCGCAGCCGCTTTGGATTTGGGAGGCGCCTATTTTATCGGCGGCCACCCGATGGCGGGTTCCGAGAGACACGGTGTGGAAGCGGCCTCTTCCCACTTGTTTGAGAATGCTTTTTACGTGTTGACGCCGGCCGAAGGAACTCCCCAGGAGGCTGTGGATCGCTTGGCCAGCTTGCTGAAACCGACGCTGGCGCAAATTGTTCAGGTGGATGCCCGCGAGCACGACGATATTGTAGGAGCGATCAGCCATCTGCCTCACATCATTGCCGTAGCTCTGGTGAATCAGGTCCGGGGCTACAACTCGACTAATTCGTTGTACCAGAACCTGGCCGCGGGCGGGTTTCGCGATATTACCCGGATCGCATCCAGCGAGCCGACGATATGGCGCGACATTCTCGTGGGCAACCGGGAAGTGCTGCTGCGCCTGCTGAAGGACTGGAATTTGGAAATCGGCAGGTTCATCGATTTGCTGCAGCACGGCGACGGCGAAGGAATCGCCGAGCAGTTCCGCATCGCCGGAGAGTTTCGCAACCAGCTGCCGGAGCGCAGAAAAGGCATGATAACGTCATTGTTCGACATTTATGTGGACGTTCCCGATCATCCCGGAATTATCGCTCAAATTACGACGCTGCTTGGCAACGAAGCGATCAATCTCAGCAATATTCAAGTCATTGAAAGCAGAGAAGATGTGCCCGGAATTTTGCGGCTTTCTTTCCGCAACCAGGAAGATGCGGACCGGGCGGCTGCCGCGCTGGGCAAAGAATACGCGGTCCACGTATAGCCGTTCCATACGGCCTGATGGTTTTGTCGATAGATGAGACAGAAGCATCAGGTTATTTTTTTGATCAAATATGATATTATTAGTATTTGTGATGACCATTTACTAACGTTACAGGGAGCCGGGAACATGTCAGGAATTCGCAATAAAAGTGTGCTTGCATTCATTCTTATCCTCACTCTTTGCTTGAACTTTGCGCCGGTTACTTCCGGTGAAGTCGACGGGATCCGCTACAGCTCCCAGGTGGCCGTACTTGTCTATCATCATATCGACGATCAGACTTCCGGACCGGTTACCATTTCGTCGAAGCTGTTCCAAAGACAGCTGAAAAATTTGCTCAGGCACGGTTACAATTTTATTTCTTTGCAGCAGTTTCGCGGTTTTATGTCCGCTGGCGCAGCGATTCCCGACAATGCCGTACTGGTCACATTTGACGACGGCTACGAGAGCTTTTATACGAATGCTTATCCGGTGCTCAAAAAGCTGCAAATCCCGGCAGTGAATTTTGTCATTACGAAAGATCTGGACGCCCCGCAAGCCAGCGCGATACCTTCCTTGTCCAGGGAGGAGATTGCGGAAATAGAAAAGGAAGACCCGAACATCGAATTCCAATGCCATTCCGACCGGCTCCATGATATGAAGGACGGAAAGCCGCTTCTGTCCTACAAAATGAGATTAAAGGATGCATTCGAGACGGATCAGGATTACGAGCTGCGCGTAACGAACGATACGAAGACTTCGATCAGCAAGCTGGAGCCTTTGAACGGCGAAGCGATAGACGCTTATGCGTATCCTTTTGGCAGCTATAACGAAAAAGTCGTCGGTTTATTAAAACAAGCCGGTATGAAATACGGTTTCACCACGGCTAGCGGAATTGTAACGAGAAAGACGGATCCGATGCAGCTTCCCCGCATTAATGCCGGAAGTCCTTTCGTAAGAGGGAACTCCGTCAACAATCTGATTCAGCAATCGCTGCGGGGAGGAGGCAGGGCTGTTCCGCAAAAAATAGATTGATTTCATTCGTGAGTCGGGCCGGTACACGGTCCGATTCATATTTTTTTCACATTGCTTGTATCCGTTTTCAAAAAACTGTTGACAAATTGAAAACGGATACATATAATAAAAGTACAGTATGGTTTCTCTCCACTCCTATCCGATAATCGCACCAATAAGTGCAACCGCCGATTCGGCGGTTTTTTTTTGCTTTAAATACCATATTTATCTGAATTTTATTATACAATTGAAAAGACGGGTTGCTGCGCATGCGGCAGACACGCTTTTTTAACATGGCTTACAAATTTTTGTCGAAATAAGCAGGATTTTTGCCATCGATCAAGAATGATATTAGACTGCCTCTATTTTCGCTTCTAAAAATGATGGCTCTAAAAAAAATCGTTGCCGTCGCGCAACTTTTCACTCTCTGTGCAGTACAACAATGTATGAGCAGTTGGGAGTGCTACCCGGAATCGCGAGGAGGATCGCCGCGTAATGACCGATTCCCAGTTGATCAGAGAAATCAAGGATGGAAATGTTCAGCTTTACAACGAACTGATGCGTCGTTACGAGCGTAAAATCCTTGCATTCATATACCATATGCTCAAAAGTACACAGATGGAGGCAATCGCCGAAGACTTGTGCAATGA
The DNA here is from genome assembly GCF_057749925.1 of Paenibacillus sp. sgz302191. Classification (NCBI taxonomy): domain Bacteria; kingdom Bacillati; phylum Bacillota; class Bacilli; order Caryophanales; family Paenibacillaceae; genus Paenibacillus; species Paenibacillus sp. sgz302191. The sequence continues at coordinate 35,707 of NZ_JBYLHY010000027.1, read as the reverse complement.
GACGTTTTATAAAGCGTACCGAAGTTTGCATTCGTTCCGCGAGGTGGAAGCCTCTTTTTCTACGTGGCTGTATACGATTGCCCGCAATACCGTGCTGAGCGAACTTCGTAAAAATAAAAGCGTGCAAGTCTCATTGGAGCAAAGCGGGCATACGCCTCTTGCTTCCTACGAATCCCTGCCGGAGCAAACCATGCTGCGCAACGAAAAAGTGGTCATGGTGCGCGAAGCCATCAACAGCTTGCCGGAGAAACAGAGATCGGCGTTGATTTTGCGCGAATACGATCAGATGGATTACCAGGAGATCGCGAATATTTTGGGCCAGACCGTCAGTTCGGTCAAATCTTTACTGTTTCGGGCGAGAGCTTCCGTCAAACTGCAGCTGGAGCCTTATTTCAGCGAACCGATATTTGAAGAGTCGAAGGGATGAAGCAACGATGAAGTGTAATGACATTCAGGAGTTATTTGGAGTCTATTGGGATTTGCCGAATGATGACCTGAGACGCGCAGCGGTAGATAAACATATCGTCTCTTGTCCTAATTGCGCGGAGGAATTTCAAATCTGGGAAGAGAGCACGATGCTGATTCGGACTACGGCGCTGGCCGAGGAATTGCCTGAATACGAACCGATCGTTTCGGATAAGGTGATGAGCCGAATTTATCAGGACGAATCGTGGCGCATCCCGATTCCTGAGCGTATGTACGCCATTTCATACAAGCTCAGGCGAAACCTCACGGCTGTCATCGCTTTTTGTTTGGCTTTGTTCATGTTCAGCTTTTTATTTGCCATCGTTTATAATGGCACTTCGGGATCGACGGTGGCGGCTGCCGACAATTCCTTGTTTGATTTGCAGGCCCCGCAAGCTTTGAAGAGCGATTCTTCGGAGTCGATGAACGGGCACAAGATGGTGGACGCGGTCGCCAGCTTGAATCCGAGCTTCATGGAGCCGTTAACTTTTCATGTCGGACCGATCCACTCTTATCCGCATTATTTGCTTGTAGTATCCATACTTGGATTAATCAGCACCATGCTGGTTATGAACTGGCTTTCGCGGACGAAAGCTTAAGCCGGCGAACAATAATTAACGAATGCAAAATGCTCCGTGGAGGAGCATTTTTCTATCATCTCGGATTGTTTGTAATTGGCGAAAAAAGCTGCCTAAGGGCGCGGTCGCTTATTTTCGAATGACCCAGGAGCCTGTCCGATGAACCACGCAGAAGGTATATTTATGCAAAATGATGGTGTTGATGCAGCGTGAGCGGCAGTATATGCAGTCAATATTCAGTGTGTATGCACAAAAGTAACTCCGTCGGACAGACTCCTCGGGTAGAGGTTTATCTCATTGGAGGGCAACTATGACAACGATTGGACTTATTAGACACGGCAGCACGGAATGGAACCGGCTTGGCAAGCTTCAGGGACAACTGGACACGGAGTTGACGGAAGAGGGGATTAAGCAAGCTGAACTGCTGGGAAGACGCCTGGCCAAAGAAGACTGGTCCGGCATCGTCTGCAGCGATTTGCGCAGAGCGAGCGAGACGGCAAGGATCGTCTCGGAGTTGTCGGGAATTCCGCTGCTCCGTACAGACGCAAGGCTTCGGGAGCGCAGTTTCGGCCTGGCGGAGGGGACGACGCTCGAAGAACGCCAGGAGCGCTGGGGAGCCGACTGGAAGAAGCTTGATTTGGGCGGCGAAACCGACGCTCAGGTTTGGGAGCGGTGGGTTCATTTTATAGAGGAACTGACGGCGGCGGAGCCTGAAGGCAAAATATTGATCATCTCGCACGGCGGATTCATCGTTCAGGTACTGCGCGGGCTCCGCATGGAGCGCGATGAGTTTTTGAACAACACTTCCTTGACGGTTCTGCAAAGGAAAGATTCTTCATGGGAGCTGCTGCTTTACAACTGCCAGGCTCACTTGGTTTCTTCGTGATAACGGCAGCGTGGGGGCTGGCGGAAGTGCCTTTAGCGGAAGTGGAGCGTGACGACGGGCGGACGGGAACCGACCGTGTAACGCGCACGCCGCATTGGAAGCATCGCTCTGTTACGGAGCGGTGTTTTTTTGTTTTTTGGGCAGCTTGGGAGGCTGCCCTTTATTGTACGGCCCTGCCCCGGAGGCGCGGCCTGGACTGAGCCTGGCGAAATAGTCGCCAGCCAGAGCTTTTACATCCACTTGAGGGCGTGGGGAGGGAATCTGTAAAGATTCCCATGACGCCGCCAAGTGGATGTCGCCCCACAGATTTTCGCACCGCGCGCAGCTCCCGACGTTGCAGTTTTGCGCTTCATGGTGGCGGTCGGTCGACCACATCAGGTCTGCTGCTACAACTCAACTTCAAGCTTTAAAAGCGAATCAGTTGGAAACCAGTGCATTATTTTCGTATAAAGTGCGGCTTTATGCCAGTAGATACAGCTGCAACGAAACATTCCTGGAAATGTCAGGCCACCCAGAAACCCGTACGCCAGAGCCGGCAGCACATTCCGCCTGTTTGTGCGAAGAAAACCTGCAAAAGTGCAGTTTTTTCTCGATGGGTGCACTGGCCACGAAAATATTCCTGCAATTGTGCAGGCTTTTTGCCGCGAACATAAGCTCAGGTTCATTTCGGTGAAAATTCCTGCACAATTGCAGGCTTTTCACCGAAATGAACCATTTTTGCGAAAAAACCTGCACTTTCGCAGGTTTTCTCCTGCCGAGCCACTTGCCCACTTGCCCCCGCCCCTTTCAGCACAGCAACCAGTACAAGGAGAGGCGTAGAGGTTAGGGAAGAGCTGCTCGCGCCCCTTGTGGTTCATCTAACCTGTCACTCCAATCAACAATATAACTTTCGGAGGTTTTCTACGCGTTAATAGAGATGCGTTTCTTTAGTGTATGTACGTTTTCTCAGCAGCCTGCAAATGTGCAGTTTTGTAAGCTCGAACTTGAGCTGAGTCTCATTTTGATGGGGAATTTCTGGACAATCGCAGGCTTTTTAGCAAAACGGACCTTTCCTGCGAAAAGCCCGGCAATCACTGACAATCGCAGGCTTTTCCCCTAGTCAAGCCGCTTCATGAACGGCTGCGGTCTTTTTCACCGCAAGCAGATCCCGGCGTCCGGTGTGGCGCTGCATGACGGCGGTCGATCGTATGGTCGACCACATGCGTCCATGTTGATCAGTGCAGGCTTTTTCGATGGAGGAGACTGCCACAGGCCGTCTGGTGCACTTTGGACCTTCACCGGATGGTGACAGCGGCAGCCGCAACCAGCCCGCCAGTGGGAGGCCTGGCCTCCCCATCGGCGCTGTTTGAGCGAAGGCAAGCCGCAGAGGCTTTAACAGCAGCGCCGGAAATCATCGCCAAGCATCGTGCAAGATCGCACCGCAGGTGTCCGTCCGAGGCCTCCGCTTGGCGGCAGGCTCATGCAGGAACGCCGCCCGCCACCGGTCGTAACTATTTTGCCATAACCCTTCATTTGCTCCGCTTTTTAAGCCCCTCATTTTATTTCTTATCGGTTCTTCGAATATTTTCGGAAAAAATTCCCATAATGGTTACTAGAAACCACGGAGCAGCAAGCTTCGCAAACTGGGGGGTATACGATGGAAATGAATCTGGCGGACATGCTCAGCTATGCCGATATCCATGATTTGAGCAGAATAGCCCGTACCTACGAATGCGAGTGCAACGGTCATTCCAAAAACGAGTTGATCCAGTCGATCCTAAGCGCCGCGCTGAGAAGGGAGATTTTTGAGAAGTATGTCCAAAAGCTGAGCATGGAGGACATCCGGTTTCTGAACTCTCTTCTGTTTGACGGACGTAATGCGTTCAGTCTGGAAGAATTGATCGCCAGAGCCCAACAGTCGCGGTTTCAAAAAAATGAAAGTGAGGACTGGAACCCTCGCGACATGATCGTCCGTTTCAAGCAGTTAGGGTGGCTGTTTAACGGCTACTCGCTGCAAACGAAATATTTGTTTCACGTCCCTCAAGATCTCAAGAAAAAGTTTGCCGAGGTACTGGCTGCCGATTTTAAGCGCCAGTTGGTGATCAGCGGCGAGCCCGGCGTATACCGCGACGAACAGATGCTGATTGTAGACGATATTTTGCATTTCCTAAGCTATGTTTACAGGCAGTCGGAAATACCGCTTACCGTCGAAGGCACCATGTACAAAAGGCAGCTGCAGCAAATGATGGATTGCCTGTCGGTTCAGGAAGATATGGTTGCCAAAGGCGCCTGGAGATTCGGATATGGGCGAATGTTTAAAGATTATCCGAACCGGTTCTCGCTCATTTACGACTACTGCTATTATCACCAGCTGATTGCGGAGGATCATCAGAGCCTTTCTTTGACGGAAGGAGGAAAATCGCGGGTGCTCGAAGGCCGCAGGGAGAATCTTTCCCACGTTTACCGGTTTTGGCTCCGGCTTTACAAGAATCCGGTTCCGAACGTACAGGTTATTGCGGGGTGGATCGACCGTCTGGCCGGGCAATGGGTAACTTCGGCATCGCTTGCCGAAGTGCTTTGCAAGCTGATCAAACCGTTTTATTACGACACGTCGGAATCGATTTTCGAACAAAGAATTTTGCAGATGATGATGCATTTGGGGCTGCTTCGAATCGGGGAGGACGAGCAGCGCAGGCCCATTCTTCAGGTTACGAAGCTGGGAAGCAGCGTGATTCAGGGAACGTTTGTCGCTGCGGACGATAAAATCGACCTGATGTTTGAAAAAATGATCGATTCGTCCATGCGCTAGGTAAAGGCACATTCCTTGGCATAGAGGGCTGATGCAGGCAACGGCGAAGGAATGCGTGAATATGCTTAAAGTAGGAGCATACACTTTTGAGAGATTTAAAGTTGCTTGATCATCGACGTACTCTCTGGACAATGAATGTTCCTGACAATGCGCGGACATAATTTGGAGGTAGGTCCTATGGGAAAAATGAATGTATCCAATGATGCGCTGTTGGCACTTTTCGCGGAGATGGTTTGGGACGACGCCATACGCAAACATAAAGAGGAAAATCTCTACAAAGAGATTGACCGTGCTTTAGCCAAAGGCGATCAAGCTACGTTCCTGGCCCTAACTTCTGAGCTGAAAACGTTACAATCACCGGGTTAGATCGTGTTCTTGACTGCCGCCATTAGCATATTTGCAAAGAAAGACATGTGACAGCCATTCATATGTCTTTTTTTTCATGAATGAAAATAGAACCAATCGGAGTGCGCACTCGTCAAAATTATTGACGATTCTTGTAATGAGGAGTGTGCATGTATGAGAAATTTGCGATCCAATCCCAGGCTGCGTACTGTTGTAACGTTGACGATTATTGCCGCCGGCGTTTTGCTGGCTGCAGCTTCCGCCTATGCCGCATATTTGTATAATAAAGTGAATAAAACGATTGAACAGATTGCCGCGCCGCAGCCCGCGGAGAGGAACTCGAATTCCTTTCCGGTCGAACAGCTGTCACATGAGTCGAATGCGGCTCTCAAGGAAAAGCCGCTGTCCTTTTTGCTGGCTGCGGTTGACGCGCGTGAAGGCAGCGAAGGTTCGCTCAATACCGATGTCATGATGCTGGTCAGCGTCAATCCGGCTTCAGGCGAGGCTACTATCGTGTCCATACCGAGGGACCTGGAAGTAACCCCGGAAGAATCCGGCTTGGATGACTCGCATAAAGCAAACTATTTTTACGCTTATTTTTACAACAAAAACAGCAGCACAGCTTTGCAGCAAACGAGAGAGCTGTTTTCCGGCATGTATCATGTGCCGATCGATTATATGGCCATCATCAATTTCGAAGGATTCCGCAAGCTGATCGATCAAGTGGGCGGGCTTAAGGTCAACGTCGATATGGATATGAAATATTCGGATGAAAGCGACGGCACGTACATTAACCTGAGCAAAGGCGAGCAGTTGCTGAACGGCAAGCAGGTGCTGGATTTCGTACGCTATAGGAAGTCGAACCTCGGAACGGAGGAGTCTTCGGATACGGTGCGGAATCAGCGGGAGCAATTGGTGCTGGATCAAATCTTAAACAAGCTGACTTCGTTCAGCGGCATATCGGCATGGAGCAAATTGCTGGACATTATCGGCGGCTCGGTAAAAACGGATATTCCTGCCGAAGAGCTGAAGCGGCTTACAGGCTCATATCAGGAGCTGAAACCGGATACGATCCATTACATTCATTTGGAGGGCGACTGGCAAAGCCCGTATCTGGTCGTCGACAGGCAGGATATGGCCAGAGCGTTCGAAGCGCTTCGCAATACGCAAGCAGGACTTTCAATTGACAGCGAAGAAAAGACAAATTAAAGTAGCTAATAGAGCTTGCTTACATAGCAAGCTTTTGTTTTGCAAATTATATGTGGGGGGGATCATTTATGAAATTCAGCGATATCCAGGGAGAACAGTGGCCGGAGCTGAAGCCGTATTTGGATACATGCTTATTGCCGCTCACCGGGCTGACCGGTTCAGAGGAGCCTTGGCAGGCTACGATCGCTCTGGAGCAGCTGCGGGATGCGCTGGAAACCATAGAAATTCCTTTTACAGGCAGAGTGGTGACTTATCCCGCCCTGCACTATTTGACGGGAACAGATGCCGGGAAGCAGATCGGTGAACTGAGCCTCCAGCTCAAAAACGCCGGTTTTCGCTTTGTCATCGTTCTGACTATACATACGGATGCGCTGCAGGCGAAGCCTGAGCCGACGGATTTGCTGATCGTTGTCGATATGAAGGAGTGGGCAGGCAAACAGCGCGAATGGAAGGCGGACATTGCCAGACAAGTTCAGCAGCTTTGGCAAAGCGGCGATCATTTGCAGGAATGAGTGTATTATTGGAAATAAATTTGCGCAGGATAAGAGAAGTAAACGGTTTCTCCACGGACAAGAAGTTGTGACAATTTCGTTAAAATTTATTTGAAGCCTGACAAAACTGTGTCCGAAAACAAGTCGCGCATTCTTGACGCCCTAGAGGTCGTAGGCTATTATTAGAAATGTCCTAGTTATGTAGTGTAATGTCGAACGACACGTGATAGAGGTTTCTGAACGTCCGGTGTAACGGACGCGTCGGCCAATGTAGGAGGGTAGACCTGAGAATGAGTGACCACAACAATCACAATGAAGAACAGCACGGAAAGAAAGCGGGAACAAAACGCGAGATGTCCCGCCGGCAGTTTCTTTCTTACACCCTTGGTGGCGCTGGAGGATTCATGGCGGCCGGTATTATGGTACCGATGCTGAGGTTTGCCGTCGATCCAGTCCTTCAACCGAAGAAAGCATCCGATTGGGTTAAAGTCGTGGAAGAGAGCAAAATTACGAACGAACCCAAATCGTTTACTTTCCAAGTTCACCAGGTGGACGGCTGGTATGAAAGCGATCCGGAGCTTGCGGCCTGGATTACGAAAGACAGCAACGGCAAAATTTACGCTTTGAACCCGACTTGCAAACACCTTGGATGTACGGTGAACTGGAACGACAATCCAGCTTACAAGGATCAATATTTTTGCCCTTGCCACGGCGCGCACTATACGGTAGACGGCAAAAATCTGGCCGTAGCGCCAAAGCCGTTGGATGAATATGACGTTAAGATTGAAAACGGCTTCGTGTACTTGGGGCCGCTGCACCCTAACACTAGAGTATAAGGAGGCGTCACCATCAGATGTTTAAAAATGTATACAACTGGATTGACGAACGTCTTGATATCACGCCGATGTGGAGGGATGTAGCAGACCACGAGGTTCCCGAACACGTTAACCCTGCCCATCACTTTTCCGCATTCGTTTATTGCTTTGGCGGATTGACGTTTTTCATTACAGTCATTCAAATTTTGTCAGGCATGTTCCTCACGATGTACTACACGCCTGATATTATCAATGCATACGCAAGCGTTGACTATCTTCAGCATAAAGTGGCATTCGGCGTCATCGTTAGGGGGATGCACCACTGGGGAGCCAGCCTTGTGATCGTTATGATGTTCTTACATACGCTGCGCGTGTTCTTTACCGGTTCTTACAAAGCACCGCGCGAAATGAACTGGGTTGTCGGGATGCTTATTTTCTTCGTCATGCTCGGTCTCGGTTTTACAGGATACCTGCTTCCTTGGGACAACAAAGCGTATTTTGCTACCCAGGTAGGTATTAAAATCGCCGCGTCCGTTCCGTTCATTGGACAATACATTCAGACGCTGCTGCAGGGCGGAGAAATCGTAGGCGCGGAAACATTGACTCGTTTCTTTGCCATTCACGTGTTCTTCCTGCCAGGCGTTCTGCTCGCTTTGCTTGCCGGACACTTCTTCATGATTCGCAAACAAGGCATTTCCGGACCGCTATAATTGAAAGGAGGGCTAACAGCGTGGCGCATGGTCATAAATCTGACGAAAAAATCGTTTACGTAGGGGATTCCCGCGTCATTAAAAAAACACCGGAGCAGCGTTTAATTCCAAGGGATTATTCGGCTTATCCGGGCAAATCGGAAGCGTTTATTCCTAACTTCCTGTTAAAGGAATGGATGGTCGGCGTTGTCGTACTGGTCGGCATGCTGGCGCTTGTCATGTCCGATCCGGCACCTCTCGGTTATCCGGCGGACCCGAAAAATACACAGTTTATTCCAATGCCTGACTGGTACTTCCTGTTCATGTACCAATTGCTTAAATATCCGTACACTTCGGATCAGTTTGTCGTACTCGGGGCTGTAGTCGTTCCCGGCTTGTTGTTCGGAGGCTTGCTTTTGGCGCCGTTCCTCGATACGGGTAAAGAACGCAGATTTTACAGAAGACCGATCGCTTCTTCCTTAATGATCTTATCTTTAATCGCTTGTACGTACCTGACTTACACTTCCTGGTCTCACTACCAAGTGGAGCTTAAGGATAAAAATATGATTCCTGAGCACATCAAGCGCGAAGAGGAATTGAAAGCAAGCAAAGGTGCAACCGGAGGCGGAGCCGGCAAAGCAAGCACGAAAGCGCCGGCGATCGTGGCCGCGGACGACCCGGGAGCCGAAATTTACAAGAAAGCAACATGCTTGTCTTGTCATGGCGCCGGCCTCAAAGGAATGCCGACTTCCGGAGTTCCTGCGCTGCTGGGTGTAGGCGACAAGCATTCCAAGGACGAAATCCTCGGCATTATCAAAAACGGCAAAGGCAACATGGGCGCGCAGTACAAGGATAATATCGCAAAAGGCTTGACAGATGCCGACATCGACAAGTTGGCCGACTGGTTATCCAGACAAAAGAAAGCAGAGTAAGAATGAAAAACCTGACCGATTTAACCGGTCAGGTTTTTTTGGATCAGAGCATCGTGAGGAGGAGCTTCATTGCAGGACGGACTAACGGTTTCTTACTTTTGGAGCAAGTCTTTTTTATTGAGCAAACAAATGTTGTGGCTGTTTTTAATTTGCAATGCGCTCGGCACGGTATATGGTTATATTTGGTATTGGAATCAGTTGGTCGATACGATAGCGGAGGATCCGCTTTGGTACGTATTTTTCGTACCGGACAGCCCGACGGCCAGCTTGTTTTTTTCAGGCTCGCTCATCTACTTGCTGATCGACCGTTACTCGAACCGCAAGCATTCCAAGCTGTTTACAGCTTGCCGCGGCTTTGTCGAAGCTTTTGCATTGATCACCTCGTTCAAATACGGAGTCTGGGCTGTGACGATGATTTGGGCGGGCGCCTGGCAGGGTGTGCCGGTCGGCTGGGACGGCTGGATGCTGACAGCTTCGCACCTCGCGATGGCCGTAGAGGCGCTGCTTTTTGCAAGGTGGTACGTTTATAAGCTTCCTGCGGTAGCTCTGGTAGCCGTATGGGCGTTCTCGAACGATTTTATGGACTATGAAAGAGGCGTGTTCCCCAGATTGCCAAGAGAGCTTTGGGACGATCTGCCGATCATCGAAATGTTCACCATCGGTTTAAGCGTAATAGGCATCTGCATCGCTATTTGGTTCATAGCCCGGCGAAAAACAAAAAAAATTACAGCTTCATAGCATGGTCTAATTTGGGACAATCCTCCATATGATGTGGTGAAGGAGGGAATGTCCCATGTTTGTTTATCCAGGTTTGAAGCGGGTTGTCTTGATGATATTTGCATTGGCGCTAGTGTGCGTTGTCTCGGCGTGCGGAGCGGCCGGCAGCGGGAAAGGACAAGCTTCCGTCCAAACAGACCCCGAGCAGCTCCGTAAAATGGAGTTTTTGAACGAAATCGCGGAAGATATGTACAAAAAAACGATGGAAGGCCAAGTGGTGGAAGCCCGCACCAAACTGATTCAAATGTCGGATCAAATTCCAAAAATCCGCTTTGAAGGCATCACCTCCGTCGAAGGCTTGAACGCGTTGACCGAATCAATTACACAGGCGAAGCGCGTGTATAATGCAGTGAATTATTCCCAGGAAGAAGCGCGGGTCGCCGTGGCCAAAATACGTCTGGCCGCCGACGCGCTAACCCATAAAAATCAACCGATGTGGCTTCAATATTACAAGCTGCTGCGCAACGATTTGTCGGTGCTGGAGAAAGCCGTAAGGGACAACAGGCAGCAGGAGGCCGTCTCGAAGTTCGCCAGCTTGTCGCAGCATATCTCCGTCATCCGCCCGTCGCTGCTTATCAGCCGGGACCCGGCTGATGTAGAGAAGCTGGATTCCTTGATGACGTTTGTCCGCAGCAGCTTGAACAGCTCGCCGATGAACGTCAAGCAGACGGAATCGGGATTAGAGCAATTGCAGCGGACGATTGACGAGCTGTTCATGAGAAAATCGGATGCGGCGGCATACTTGCCGCTGACGGACCCGAAACAGCCGATTATTTGGTCGATTGGAATCGGGCTGATTATCATCAGCGTGCTCACCTATACCGCATGGAGGATGTTTCGCTCCGGACGGAACGTCGTGACCGTCAAGCAAAAGACGGAAAGCGAGCAGCCGTAACTCACATATGCAAAAGCAAATCCCGGGCCGCCGTCACAGCGGTGCCCCGGGATTTTTTCATGGCGTTTTGAAGCCTTCGCCGAGCACTTCGTGCACATCGCCGATAATAATAAAGGCGGCCGGATCGATCGATTTGACGATTTCCCGCAGCTTGCGCGTTTCGTGCCGGTAGACGACACAGTAAATGACTTCCTTGTCTTTGCCGGAATAGGCGCCGCGGGCGGGAAATAAAGTGACGCCCCGGTCGAGCTCCGACGTAATGGCTTGGGCGAGCGGCCCCGTATGCTCGCTAATGATCGTAAAAGCTTTGGCCGCGTAGGCGCCTTCGGAAATGTAATCGATCATTTTCGAGGACACAAAGACGGCGACGAGCGAATACAGCACTTTTTCCTTCGGCAAATAAAGCAGGGAGGAGCCGATGACGAGGACGTCTATCGCCAAAATCATTTGGCCGACGCTCCAGCCCCGCATTTTATGTCCGATGCGGGCGAGGATGTCGGAACCCCCGGTTGTGCCGCCATAGCGGAAAACAAGGCCGAGACCGGCGCCTAAAGTCAAGCCGGCATATAAAGTGGCGAGGAAATAATCCTGCGTCGTTTTAAAAGGGACAATCCACTGCTGGCGGATCAACAGCTCCATCACCCACAAAAAAACGGATAAGGAGATGACGCCGAAAATGGTGAAAACCATCGAAGATCTTCCGAATATTTTCCAGCCTAAATAAAATAAAGGGATATTGATCAGCAGTGTGGATACGGAGGGCGGGATGCCCAGCACATAGTTGCACAGCAGGGAGATGCCCGTTACGCCGCCTTCCATCAGCTCGTTGGAAATAACAAAATAATGAAGACCGAATGCGTAAATCGCGGTTCCCAGCATAATGGCGAAAAATTGGGTGAATCGGCTGACGATAAGATCCTTCAACATCGGGAAACCTCCATTTGACAGCATTTAACAGCGGATAAAAGTATTATAACCTTTTTGGATAACGAAAAAAATTTGTCAACTTTTCCTCTTTAGTTTAACATGGTAATGATATCTTCGTATGTGATCATGGAAAGAAGGGTGAGCATGTCGGAACGTACACTTAAGGACCTCCAGGCAGAGGTTGATGCTTATATTTCACAGTTCAAGGAAGGCTATTTCAGTCCGCTTTCGATGCTGGCGAGAATGTCGGAGGAAGTGGGGGAACTGGCGAGAGAAGTTAACCACAAGTACGGCGAGAAGCCGAAAAAGTCAAGCGAGGCCGACAATTCGATCGAGCTCGAACTGGGCGACATTTTGTTCATTACGATCTGTTTTGCCAATTCGCTCGGCATCGATTTGACGGAGGCTCACGACAAAGTGATGCACAAATTCAATACTCGGGACGCGAACAGGTGGACTAAAATTAACACCGAAAATACATAACCTTCATAAACTGTACCATCCCCGCTTGCGGGAGTCTTGTCGAGCGAGCTTGCGAAGCAAGTATGGCTCTGGGAAGGGAGGATGGGCAGATGAATGGGGCGAACCAAATCCAAAAGGCGTACGAATCCATTCTTGGCCACGATTTTCAAAAAGCCATCGAATGGTTTGAAAAAGCGATAGCGGCTGAACCGGACAACGCTGCCTATCACCACAAGCTGTCCATCACTTACGCGAGAAGCAACAAGCTGAGCAAAGCCATCGAGCATGCTTCGACAGCGGTGAAACTGCAGGAGGGCAACGAAGCGTACAAGTACCACCTGCAGAACCTTCATGCCAGAGGGCTGGTGGAGCAGGCACAAAAGCATATTAGCGGCAAAGCCGAGCACGCGGAGATCGCCATATTTTTGCTGAAGGAAGCGATTGTCCTCGATCCGCTCTTGATTGAAGCTTACTTAATACTGGCCGAGGTATTCGCCGAACGTCAGGATTATGCAAGAGCGTATCAAACGGTCATGGAAGCACTGCGCATGGAGCCTTACCACGAGCTTGCGATGCAGCAGGCCGATTTGTACCAGCAGAAGTTGAAATGAGATCATGCAAACGAAGGAGAAACAGCCGATATGGATCGTAAAATAAGAGTGGCAGTCGTAGGAGCAAGCGGAAGAATGGGCAGAGAGGTCGTCAAAACGGTGCTCAGAGAGCCGGATATGGAGCTGGTGGCAGGTATTTCCCGTTCATCCGGCCCTGTCGATTTGGGCAAGCTCGTAGGGATGGAGCCTTGCGGAGTTGCGATGAGCAGCGACGTAGAGCTCGCTTTCGTCGAGTCGAAGCCGGACGTAGTCGTTGATTTTACCGGCCCGCAGTTTGCGATAGCCCATACGAATTTGGCGATTCGCCACGGAGTCCGTCCCGTGATGGGAACAAGCGGGTTCACTGCCGAGGATATCGCAGCGTTGGACAAGCAATGCCGGGAACAAGGGATCGGAGGACTGATCGCCCCGAACTTTTCCATCGGTGCCATTCTGATGATGAAATTTGCCGCGCAGGCGTCGAAATATTTCCCGAACCTGGAAATTATCGAGTACCATGGCGATCAAAAGCTGGATGCCCCTTCGGGGACGGCGGTCAAAACGGCCGAGCTCATCTCGGAAGTGAGGGAAGAATTGCGCCAAGGCAACCCTCAAGAAGAGGAAACGATTGAAGGCTCGCGCGGCGGGTATTACAATGGATTTAGAATACATAGCGTTAGGCTGCCGGGCATATTTGCACAGCAGGAAGTCATTATGGCCGAACCCGGCCAGGCGCTCAAAATTCGCCATGATTCTTATGATCGAGCGGCTTACATGCCCGGAGTTGCGCTAGGGGTCAGAAAAGTAATGACCTACACGGGGATGATTTACGGATTTGAGCATTTTATAGATTAGGGAGTGGAGTCGGCATGTTGAAAATTGCATTGATCGCGCATGATCGAAAAAAAGATGAAATGGTGAACTTTGTTACGGCTTACGAGCACGTATTCAGCGGGCATAAATTGTACGCTACCGGAACGACCGGGCAGCGCATTATGGACAACACGCAGCTGGATGTGCACCGCTTCATGTCCGGACCGCTGGGCGGCGACCAGCAAATCGGCGCGCTTGTGGCCGAGAACGAGATGGATCTCATCATTTTCCTGCGCGATCCTTTAATGGCGCAGCCGCACGAGCCGGACATCATCGCGCTGCTTCGGCTTTGCGACGTTCAGGGAATTCCGTGCGCGACGAACATCGCGACAGCCGAGATTTTGGTCAAAGCGCTTGACCGTGGCGATTTCGCATGGCGGGAGCTTGTGCATAAATACAAACCGGGAATTGATTCCAATGAGTGAGCCGCTGGATATTCTTATATTCGGCGCCCACGCCGACGATGCCGAGATCGGGATGGGGGCGACGATCGCCAAGCATACGGCTTTGGGCTACCGTGTCGGAATATGCGATCTGACATACGCCGAAATGTCCTCCAACGGCACCGTGGACAACCGGAAGCGGGAAGCGGAAGAAGCGGGACGCATTCTCGGGCTGGCCATGCGTTCCAATCTGGGGCTGCCCGACCGCGGGCTTTTGCTGACGCCGGAGCATATCGAACGGATTGTTCAGGAAATACGCAAGCACAAGCCGAGGATCGTGTTTGCGCCTTATTGGCAGGACCGGCATCCGGATCATATCGCCTGCTCGCACCTGGTGCAGGAAGCGGCGTTTAATGCCAAGCTGCGCAAATATTTGCCGGAGACCGAGCCGGTGAACGTGCAGCAGCTGTACTTTTATTTTATCAACGATGTGTACGAAGCCGATGTGATGGTGGACGTCACCGACGTCTACGAGAGCAAAATCGCCGCGCTGAGCGCATATCGTTCGCAATTCGAATCCGGCCAAGGGACTGTGGCGACTCCGCTGAATCAGGGTTACGTGGAGCGGGTGGAGGCGCGCGACAGGCTGATGGGGCAAAAACGGATGATTACCTATGCCGAAGGCTTCATCTCGAAACTGCCCTTTGTGGTGAACCGTTTCGAGTGATGAGAAAGAGGGAACAATGAGCGATAAGCTGAAAATAGGCATTACCTGCTATCCGACTTTGGGAGGCTCCGGCGTCGTGGCGACGGAGCTCGGAAAGCTGCTGGCGGAAAAAGGCCACGAAGTGCACTTTATTACGCACAGCATGCCGTTCCGGCTGGGGAAATACCATAAAAATATATTTTACCATGAGGTTGAGGTCAGCGATTATTACGTTTTTCGCTATCCGCCTTACGATCTTTCCTTGGCGAGCAAGCTGGCTCAGGTAGCGAAGATGGAGGACCTGGATCTGCTGCACGTTCATTACGCGATCCCGCACGCCGTGTGCGCGCTGCTGGCCAAGCAGATGATCGGCAGCAAGCTGAAAGTCGTCACGACGCTTCACGGAACCGATATTACGGTTCTGGGGCAGGACCAATCGATCAGCGACCTGATCCGCTACGCGATTAACGAAAGCGACGCCGTAACGGCGGTGTCCCAGGATTTGATCAAAGAGACGCGAGAATCGCTGGCGATCGACCGGCCGATTGACCTTGCCTACAATTTCGTCGATAAACGGGTGTATTACCCGCGGGACGTCAGCAAATTGAGGCCGGAATTCGCCCGTCCCGATGAAAAAATTTTGATCCACATTTCGAATTTCAGACCGGTCAAACGGGTTTCCGATGTCGTCGATATTTTTGCCAAAGTGAGCGAAAGACTGCCTGCGAGGCTGCTGTTCGTCGGCGAAGGCCCGGAACTGTCGAAAATTATTGCCAAAGTGAAAGAGCTGGGGCTGAGCGACCGGGTTACGTTTTGCGGAAAACAGGACGATGTGGCGCAGGTTATTTCTTTGGCCGATGTGATGCTGCTTCCTTCGGAAAAAGAAAGCTTCGGACTGGTCGCGCTGGAAGCGATGGCTTGCGGAGTGCCGACGGTCGGTTCCAACGCCGGGGGAATTCCGGAGCTGATTACGCACGGAGAGACCGGATATTTGGCGGAAATCGGCGATACGGAGCAAATGGCCGAGTATGTGTATCAAATGCTGAGCCAGCCGGAGCAGTACGAGCTGATGGTGGAGAAATGCTTGTACCGCGCTCGGCAAACGTTTTGCAACGATATTACGACTGTGCAGTATGAGGAAATTTATTACCGCGTTCTTGGAAGAGAGCTTCCCGAGTCCCACCGGCTGGTCGCCTCATCCTGTCAGTAGCGGCTAGGAGGGCGGGAGCATGACGGAACAACCGTCGGTTATACAAATGAAGGCAGGGGCCGAATATGTGCTCGCCCGGCTTGCGGAAGAAGGATACCAGGCCTATATGGTCGGAGGCTGCGTCAGGGATACCGTATTGGGCAAACCTGTCAAGGATATCGATATCGCCACCTCCGCCCTGCCGGAGCAGGTGATGGCCTGCTTTAAACGGACGGCGCCGACCGGACTGCAGCACGGCACCGTTACCGTCATCCTGGAGACGGGGACGTACGAGGTGACGACGTTCCGCAAGGAGTCGCAGTACGAAGAGTTCCGCCGCCCGGCTTCCGTGGAGTATATCTCCGACCTTACGGAGGATATGCGGCGGCGCGATTTTACGATGAACGCCATGGCGATGGACAGGGCGGGCGCGATCATCGATCCTTTTGGCGGGCAAAAGGATCTGGAAGCAGGCGTCCTCCGCTGCGTCGGAGCCGCGGAGGAAAGATTCGGCGAAGATGCGCTGCGCATGCTTCGCTGCATTCGTTTTGCCTCGACCTACGGACTGGAGGTCGAGGCGGCGACGTGGCAAGCGCTGCTCGCGCAAGCGTCGCTGCTGCGCCACATCGCCATGGAGCGCGTGCGCAGCGAGCTGCAGCGCATGATCGAAGGCCCGGCCCCGGCGCGGGCCGTCCGTCTGCTGCTCGCGAGCGGCCTGACGGCGCACGTCAAAAAGCAGCTGCCGCTGCCTTTTGACCGCTGGCTCGCGCACGACCTCGCGCTGGCCGCCGTCAGCGCGTTGGAGCGGCAGCACACCCGCTGGGCGCTGCTGCTGCTGCTCCTGGAGACGCCGGCGGCGTTATGCCGCGAGGCGCTCCAGGAGCTGACCTTCTCCCGCGCCGACACGGACGCGGTCGCGGACATCCTCGGCCTGCGCGAATGGCTGGCCGAGGCGCCGGCAGACCCGGCGCAGCTCGCGCGGGTCTGGAAGCTTGGCGCGGTCCGCCGCGGCGAGCCGGCGGCCCGCGATTTGCTGCGGCTGCTGCGCGTGCTGCCGCCGGAGGAAGGGCGCGGCTCGTCGGAGCTGGCGCGCTTCTTGGGGACAGCCGCGCCGGAGCTCGTCCGGCGCGGGGAAGCATGGCTGAGCGAGATTCCTTGCTTCAGCCTGAAAGAGCTTGCCGTCGGCGGCGGCGAGCTGACGGCGGAGCTGGGCAAGCAGCCGGGCCCATGGCTGGGCAAGCTGCTGCAGCAACTGCTGGAGCGCACCGCGCTCGGCGAGCTGCGCAATGAGCGCGCGGCTTTGCTGCAAGCCGCGCGGGATAGTTTGGATTAACGCTAACGTCAGGAGTCTATCCGGTGAAGTTACGTTGAACTCATCGGACCGACTCCTAACGGTTCAAATATGGACAGGAATGTGAGTGAATGCTACGAATGAACGAACGCATTTTGCAGCTGTTCGCGGAGTTTGAGGGCGCCTATGTGTCGGGGGAGGAGCTGAGCCGCAGACTGGAATGCAGCCGTACGGCGATATGGAAGCATATCGCCGAGCTGCGCCAGGCCGGCTACGTATTCGAGTCGGCACCGCGCAAAGGGTACAGGCTGATCAAAAAGCCGGACAAATACGATAAGGCAAGGCTGCTCTCCGGGCTGCGGACGAAGTCGCTCGGACAGCGCCTGCACATACACGGGGAGGTCGACTCCACACAGACGATAGCGCACGCGCTCGTCGCTTCCGGCGCTCCGGAAGGCACGCTCGTCCTGGCTGAGGCGCAAACCGCCGGGAGGGGCCGGATGGGCCGCAAGTGGCATTCTCCGGCAGGCAAAGGCATCTGGATGAGCCTCGTGCTGACGCCGCGCATCCCGGTTTATTTTATGCCGCAGCTGACTTTGCTCGCCGCCGTTGCGCTGTGCCGGGCGATCCGGGAAGTATGCAGCGTGGCCGTCGGCATCAAATGGCCGAACGACCTGCTGATCGGCGGTAAAAAGGTAAGCGGCATTTTGCTGGAAAGCAGCGGCGAGGATGAACGGCTGAAATACGTCATTGCCGGGATCGGCATTAGCGCGAATTTGCAGCGCGAAGATTACCCCGAAGAGCTGCGCCAAGTCGCAACTTCGCTGGCTATCGAATCGGGAGCGGAGATCAGCCGGGAAGGGCTGGTACAGGCATTTCTTAAACAATTCGAAGATTTGTACGCTCTCTACGCCGAGCAGGGTTTTGCTCCGATCCGCCTGCTGTGGGAAGCGCTCAGCGTCACTTTGCACAGGCCGATTCGGACGCATGCCCCCGGCGGCATCATCGAAGGCATTGCCGAATCGCTGGACGATTCGGGCGCGTTAACGATCGTGACGGGCTCGGGCGAGCGGGTTAAAGTGTATTCGGGCGATATTGAGCTACGATAGATTTGGTTGCGGCGGGCCGGAATTAAGGGTATCGAAATAGTGCAAAATTTGTTATACTTGTGTCAAAGCTTTAGTTTTTTGCTATGACCCGGGGCTGTATCCGTGAAGGAACGGCACTCGCGAGCCGTAGGAAAGCTTTGTACAACCGAAAGTACGAAATTCAAGCAAGATGTCGGATTCTGCTCTGAGCCTTAAGGGACCGAGACGGAAGGATCATTGGATTCTTTTGCGTGCGCTCCTTTTAGCTCTGAGGCTAAAAGGTTTTTTTATTTTTATGACGAAAGCAGGGATTCCTATGGTACAGCGCAAGCCGCTAACGACAGCAAAAATGAGGAAAATGAAACAGGACGGCGTTCCGATCGCGATGGTTACCGCCTACGACTATCCGTCGGCAAAGCTCGCCGAAGAGGCGGGCGTCGACGTTATTTTGGTCGGGGATTCGCTTGGCAACGTTGTGCTCGGCTACGATTCGACTTTGCCCGTAACGCTGGATGATATGGTCTATCATACGCGCGCGGCGGTGCGGGGAGCGTCTTCTACGTTCGTTGTCGCGGATATGCCGTTTATGACGTATCACGGCAGCGTCGATTTGGCGCTGCAGGGCGTTGCCCGCTTGATGCAGGAGGGCGGAGCGCAGGCGGTCAAGCTGGAAGGCGGCGAGGAAATCGCGGCGACGGTGGAGGCGATTACGAAGGCGGGCGTTCCCGTCGTCGGGCATCTCGGGTTGACGCCGCAGTCCGTACACCAGATCGGAGGCTTCCGCGTGCAGGGCAGAAGCTCGGAACAGGCCGAGAAGCTGCTTAGCGATGCGAAGGCACTGGAGCGTGCCGGTGCGTTTGCCGTCGTGCTGGAGCTCGTTACCGATGAGCTTGCCGCATGGGTAACGAAGGAGCTGTCCATCCCGACGATCGGGATCGGGTCAGGCGTGAATTGCGACGGCCAAGTGCTCGTTTTTCACGATTTGCTCCAATACGGACCGGAGACGCCACCCAGAAAATTCGTTAAATCGTACGCGAATATTGGAGAAACTATTCGAGAAGGAATCGGCGGGTATGTGAAAGAAGTGAAAGAACGGAGCTTTCCCGCAGCCGAGCATACGTTTCATATGGACAACGAAGTCGTTCAATATTTATACGGGGGCAAGGAGTGATGTCTGCGATGGAAGCGACTCAAACTCAAACGATGGAAGTCATTCGCACCATTGCCGGGCTGCGCGCCAGGATTGCGGAATTTCGGCGCAGCCGCAGCGGGGAAGTCGGGTTCGTGCCGACAATGGGATATTTGCATGACGGGCATATGAGCCTTCTGAAAACGGCCAGGGAAAAAAGCGGACTTGTCGTGCTGAGCATTTTTGTCAATCCGCTGCAATTTGGCCCGAATGAAGATTTTGAACGCTATCCGCGGAATACGGAGCGCGATTTGCAGTTGGCGGAAGCCGCGGGTGTTGATATCGTCTTTTTGCCCGAAGTCAAGGAAATGTATCCGCGGGAAATACGCACGACGGTTAGCGTGTCGGGGATAACTTCCCGGTTGTGCGGAGCGTCCCGTCCGGGGCATTTTGACGGCGTTGCGACGGTTGTGAGCAAGCTGTTCCAGATCGTACAGCCGGACAAAGCTTATTTCGGGCAAAAGGATGCCCAGCAGGTCGCGGTCGTTCAACAAATGGTCGACGACTTGAACATGCCTGTCGAGATTGTCCCTTGCCCTACGCTGCGCGAAGCGGACGGACTAGCCATGAGCTCGCGCAACGTCTACTTGAGCGGCGAAGAGCGGCAGCAGGCGGTTGTGCTTTCCCAGGCTTTGCAAAAAGCCTCTGCCGCGGTGCGGGACGGCTCGGCTTCGAGCTCCGCATCTTTGGTCCGGATCGTGAGCGAGCATATTGCCACGGCGCCGCTGGCAAACATTGATTATGTCGAAGCTTTGCAATATCCGACTTTGGAACCTTATGAAACGTTGTCCGCCGCGGAAACGTCATCCGTCATTGTTGCGGTAGCCGTCAAATTCGGACAAACGAGACTTATCGATAATATCATTTTACCCGTTAGGAAGTGAGCCCAATGTTTCGTACGATGATGAAAGCCAAAATACACCGCGCCACCGTTACCGAGTCCAATCTCAACTATGTGGGCAGCATTACGATCGATGAGGACTTGATCGATTTGGTGGATATGCTGCCGAACGAAAAAGTGCAAATCGTCAACAACAACAACGGCGCCAGACTGGAAACCTATATTATACCCGGCCCCCGCGGATCGGGCGTCATTTGCCTGAACGGCGCGGCCGCCCGGCTTGTGCAGGCAGGGGATACGGTCATTATCGTCTCCTATGCGATGATGACCGACGAAGAAGCGAAGCGGCATACGCCGACGATCGCCATTATGGGCGAGAACAATAAGGTGACGCAGCTGCTGAAAGAAGAAATCCATTCGACCGTGCTTTGATCCGTCTTCCCTTGATCAATCTTCCTTGAAGGGGCATGCATGAAATCGGCACTCTTAACAAAGAATGAGGATAAGCTTTCGAAGCAAAGGTGGGATGGCAAATGTTCAAGCATTTATTTTCCACGATGAACGAGGTTTTGGAAGAAATCCAAAAAGAGTATCCGAATGCCGCAGACCACAAAAAAGCCGAGCTTGACGAGCAGCTTCAAGTTCTGAAGCTGATGAGCGACGAGTTTATCGAGTCTTGGCTTCAATTCGAGGAGAAACTGGGAAAGTTTTATGGGGGCGTACCGATGGATACTCAAACCCTGCATAAAGAGCTCATGGATCTGGATGTAACCGGCAAGCAGACCGATGAGTTTTTGCGGGGACAGGGCTATTACAAGCTGTCGATGTACGATCAGGCGATTCGGGAGTTCGAGTCGCTGATGAAGCGGCGGCCGGATTTTTTGCTCGCCCGGATGTATTTGGCGATGGGTTATTTAAGGAAAGGGGAGTTCGGAGAAGCTTACAGGCATTTCCAATTCCTCCTTCCGCTAACCGAGAATGCGAAGATGAAAGCCATTTCCTATAACGCCATGGGCTGCATACAGGTGCAAAATCATAATATGGAAAAAGCTTTCGAATATTTTCAAAAAGCTTATCATACAGACCCGACTTGCATGGAACCGCTCATTAATTTCGACGAATCATAACGAACCGGCAAGTGGGTATTCCCTTTTCCTGAACAGATTTGGTATGCTAGAGGAAGAGCAGGACGAAGGGATTGAAGGATACGTCATGAAATTTGCAGTTTTGGATTTTGAAACGACAGGAAGCCAGTCTTCGGATGAAATTATTCAGGTTGGGCTTGTCATTATAGATCAATTTCAAATTGTCGACAGGTATACTTCCCTGGTCAATCCAGGAATGGGTATACCTTCTTCTATTACTACGCTGACCGGCATTACCGATGAAATGGTGGAGCATGCGCCGCAGCTTGACGAAGTGATGACGGCGATGTTTCCGCTTCTTTTTGACTGCGTTCTCGTCGGCCATCATGTGCAATTCGACTTATCGTTTTTGCAGAAAGGCTTGACGAAATGCGGATTTCCTCCGTTTTCGGGCCGCGTGCTCGATACGATGGATATGCTGCGCATGCTGTTCCCGTCGACGCCGAGCTTGCAGCTTGGCATGGTGGCGGACATGTTCGGACTGGATCATGAGAGGCCGCATCAGGCCGACAGCGATGCCGAGGTTACCGCTTTGATCTGGATCATTTGCATGGAGCGCATACTCGGTCTTCCGCTCTTGACCGTGCAGCGGCTCAGCCACATATTCGAAAGCGGTGCCAGCGATTTGGGCTGGTTTTTGGATGAAATCCGCGCCTACAAGGAAATGAATACGAGCATCGATACCGATACTCACCGTTATTTCCGGCAGTTTACGATGAACGTAAGCGATTGGGGCGAGGACGAAGAGGAAAGAGACGCGCAGGACATTCAGAAGCTCGGTGCTGCTTTTTCCGAATTTCATGATAGTTTGAAGCAGGCGCTTCAGCAGCGGTTTGACATGTTCGAGGACCGCCCGGCGCAGGAGCAGATGATCCATGAAGTGGAGCAGTCGCTGGAGGCCGACACGCATTTAATGATTGAAGCGGGTACGGGTACCGGCAAATCGCTGGGCTACCTGATTCCTGCGTTGTATTACGGAATCAAACACGATAAAAAAGTGATCGTCAGCACGCATACGATTAATTTGCAGGAACAGCTGCGCGAGCGGGATATTCCGCTGCTGAAGGACATTTTTCCGATACCTTTTAAAGCGGCCGTATTGAAAGGCAGAAGTCATTATCTTTGCTTGCGCAAGTTCGAAAACAAGCTGGTCACGCGCGATTACGAGTACGGCAAGGACGACTCGGTCACAGCGGCTCAAATGGTCGTATGGCTCAGCGAAACGAAACACGGGGACGAAGAGGAGCTGAATTTCGGCAATAAAGGCGCGCAGTTCTGGCATTCGGTGGCCAGCGATACCGATTCCTGCCTGAACCGGATGTGCCCCTGGTTCAAAAAATGTTTCTACCACCGCGCCCGCCACGATGCGAACACGTCAGATGTCATCATAACGAACCATTCGCTGTTGTTTACCGATATGAAGGCCGAGAACCGCCTGCTGCCCGGCTACAAGCATCTGGTCATCGACGAAGCACACCACTTTGAAGAAGTGGCCAGCAAGCATCTGGGGATCGAGCTGCACTCGGGCGCGTTTTACCATTCTTTGCAGTGGTTGTATAAAGACAACCGCAGCGGGCAGCTGCCTATGCTCCGTTTTCGTCTTCAGAAGGCGGCGGAAGAGCAGGAGAGAGCTTTGGCCTGGAGCGCAGCGATAGACGGTTTGTACCCGAAAATCGTGCAGATCAAGGAAGACTGGGAGCGTTTGAGCGAAGGGTTGTACGAGCTGCTTACGGCAAAAAGCGACCCGTCGCAATCGGAGAACTCGCAATATGTGCTGCGCATGAAGCCCGAGGCGCTGCCGGCGCATTGGAGCGAGCTGACGATGATGGAGGACAACATTTATTTGAGCATGAACGATACGCTCCGCACGCTCGACAAAATGCTGAGCGAGATCAAAGAGATGCAGGAAGTTCTGGAAGTCCAGAGCATCGTGACGGATTTGAACGGAACTTTGAAGGAGCTTTACGGGCACCGGGATGCGCTTCATTTTTTCATGAAAATGGAGGATCAAGGTTACGTATACTGGATGGAAGCCGGCACGTATTCCAAGAGCAAGTCGCTGCAGCTGATCAGTGTGCCGACGGATGTGAGTCCGCTGCTTCAGGAGCATTTTTTCAAAAATAAAGACAGCATCATTTTGACTTCGGCTACGTTATCCGTGAACAAATCGTTCCAATACTCGGCCGATCAGCTCGGTTTGCAAATTCCCGTCGGCGAAGAGGCCGGCAAGCTCAAAACGGTGCAGCTTCCGTCCCCGTTCAATTACAGGGAGCAGGCGCTGGTCTGTATTCCCAGAGATTTTCCGACGATTAAAGGCCCTTCCGGGGACGCCGTTTTCATACAAGCACTTATCGATTCTTTAAGCAATGTCGCTTTGGCTACCAACGGCCGAATGCTCGTGCTGTTTACATCCAACCGGATGTTAAAGCAGATTCATGCCGGCATGAAGGAGCGGTTAAAGCCGCATGGGATTACCGTGCTTGGACAGGGCGTAGACAGCGGCAACCGCAGCAAGCTGACCCGCATGTTCCAGGACCACCATTCCTGCGTGCTGCTGGGTACAAGCTCGTTCTGGGAAGGCGTGGACATCCCGGGCGATGCGCTGTCCTGCTTGGCTATTATTCGGCTTCCGTTTCAGCCTCCGAATCACCCGCTCATTGAAGCCAAATGCGAAAATATTAAAAAGCGGAACGAAAATCCGTTTATGAAATTTTCCGTGCCGCAGGCGGTCATACGTTTCAAGCAAGGATTCGGGCGGCTCGTGCGGCGGGCTACGGATAAAGGAATCGTTATTATTTACGATACCCGCGTTATCGATACGCAGTACGGCAAATATTTTCTTTATTCGCTGCCCGGTCCGAAGATTGAACATATGACGACGGAACAAATGATTCCAAGAATTGAGGAATGGATGGGGGAGGCGCAGCGGTGAAGACACAAAAAATATCCGAAGCTGTAGTCCGCCGGCTGCCGATTTATTTGCGGTTTTTGAACGAGCTGGCGATGAAAAATATTATGACGGTCTCGTCGCAGGATCTGGGGCAAAAGCTCGATTTGAACCCCGCGCAAATCCGCAAAGATTTGGCCTATTTCGGGGAATTCGGCAAAAAAGGGATCGGCTACGACGTCGGCTATCTCATCGAGAAGATCAGGCAGATCTTGAAGCTGGACCGCCATATCCGGGTCGCTCTGGTCGGGGCGGGCAACCTGGGGCGGGCACTGTGCAACTACAACACATATTTGCGCAACGATATGAAAATTGTCGCCGTATTCGACGCGATGCCCGAGAAAACGGGCGAGACGATCAATAATTTGATCGTGCAGCCGACGCACGAGCTGAAAGAAGCGATATCGCGGCTTGGCGTCAGAATCGGCATCATTACGGTACCGGCAGCGGAAGCACAAAATGTGGCGAATCAATTCGTCGAAGCCGGCATTGAAGCGATTCTTAATTTTGCGCCGGTCATCATTAAGGTGCCGCCCGAAATCCGTGTGCACCATGCCGATTTCACGACCGAGCTGCAGAGTCTGGCCTATTATTTGGACTAGGCCAAGACTCCGGCCGCAAAGGCCCTACGGGCTCGCGCTATGCGGAAATTTGCAGCAGAACGCAGGGGAAAGCTGCAGAAACTGCGGAGGAGAAACGAACCTGTGGAAACTCGCGGAAACCTGCAGAAACCCGCAGAAAACTGCAGAAACCCGCAGAAACCTGCAGAAACCCGCAGAAACCTGCAGAAGAGAAACAAAACCCTGCAGAAGCCTCCGGAAGCTGGATCGGCGAAAAACTCGCATGGCAGCAGGCAGTACATTTGCTTAGCAACGTGGAGAAAACCTGCAAAAGTACAGTTTTTTGCTCGCTGATGCGCTGGATACGAAAAATTCCTGCAAATGTGCAGGCTTTTCGCCGCGAACATGGGCTCAGAGGCGTTCTTAGCGAGAATTCCTGCACAATCGCAGGCTTTTTGCCGAAATGAACCATTTCTGCTGAAAAAGCCTGCACTTTCGCAGGTTTTTTCTGTGCCAGGCTGCTTGTTCCAACGCCGTAACCCGTACAGGAGAGAGCCGTAGGTTACTGAAGAGTGATTGTGCCCCTTTTGGTTCCTCTACCCCGTTACTTTATCAACAGTCTGGTTTTCTACCCGTAATATGATGCGTCTCTCCAATGTATGTTTTCTCAGCAGCCTCTATTTTAACGAAAATAATGTACTCGTTTCCAACTTTTACGCTTTTAAAGCTTGAAATTGTTTCAGTAGACGATTGTTTTCATTCTGTGGGGGTAACGTCTACGGCGTCATGGGAGTGTTGTAGGTTTTTCCGGCTGTCGAGCCAAACCGTTTCATTGGCGCGAAGTGCCGTCTTTGGGCGGACGGCAAAAAGAAGCGGAAACCGGTGAAAGTTCGGCTTTAAAACCGCTCCTGATTGCGAAGCTCAACAAACAAAACAAATACGCGATCTTGCGCACACATCTAACGTGCTGTAGCCATTCAATTCGACGCTGAGAGCGGCTATCGCAGAGCGTTAACAAGCGGCTCGTAAAACAACGCAAGGAGTGTGCAAGCGCACGTTCCAGAGCGCAAGCAGTGCACAAGTGCCTCACTCCACAGCCGTATACAGCGTTCAAGCGCTCGCTCCACAGCGCAAGCAACATGCAAGCAGCTCGCTCCACAGAGCATGCAGCGCACAAGCGGCTAGCTCCACAGCCACATGCAACGCACAAACGGCTCGCTCCATAGCCGCATTGCAGCGCCCCGCCGCGCTTTGCAAAAATAACAAAAAACCCGAGCCACATACTGGCCCGGGTTTTTCATCTAAAACAACTTAAACAACACGAAGTAAATCGTGTAAGACAAGACGATGCTGATCGGGATGGTAATGACCCAGGTCATGATCATTTTGCCGACCGTCGCCCATTGGACTTCATGGAAGCGCAGGACGCTTCCCGTTCCGATAATGGACGATGAAATGACGTGCGTCGTTGACAGAGGCATCCCCATATGGGTGGATGCTTGTATAATGATCGACGACGTCAAATCGGAGGCGAAGCCGTTGATCGGCTCGATTTTAATAATTTTGCGGCTGATCGTTTTGATGATGCGCCAGCCGCCGATGGACGTTCCGAGGCCCATGGCTGTAGCCGCGGCGATTTTTACCCATAAAGGCACATCCAGATCCGTTTGATAACCCGCTGCAACAAGCCCGAACACGATGATGCCCATCGCCTTCTGCGCGTCGTTGCCGCCGTGGGAGTAGGACAGCAGCGCGGCTGACAGTACCTGCAAAGAACGGAACATCCGGTTCAGCTTGGAACGCGAAGTGTTGCCCGACCAAAGGATGATATACTTAATCAGGATCATGATCACAAAGCCCGCTGCAAAAGCAATGATCGGCGATAAAATGAGGATGATGATAATTTCGGTGAAACCGCCCCAGTTCACGGAGCTCATGCCTGCTCCGGCAATGACCGCACCGGCCAGGGAGCCGAGCAGCGTATGCGAGGAGGAGGAAGGAATGCCGAAATACCAGGTCACAAGGTTCCAGATAATGGCGGCTATAAGCGCCGCGATTACAATTTCAACGCCGTGGTCGATTTTGGCCGGGTTGGCGATTTTGCCCCCGACTGTTTTGGCGACTTCGGAAGAGACGATCGCTCCGACAAAGTTCAGTACCGCCGCCATAACAACGGCGACCCGGGGGTTTAACGCTCTTGTAGAGATGGATGTTGCAATTGCATTCGCCGTATCGTGAAATCCGTTGATGAAGTCAAACAAAAGTGCGAGCGCCACGATAACGATTAGATAGGTTAACATGTTTTCCTCCTAATCCGTTTCCTCAAGAGTACCGAAGAACGACACTCTCCAGAATGTTGGCCACATCTTCGCACGCGTCCGTTGTTTCTTCCAGTCTTTCATACACTTCTTTGAGTTTGAAATCTTCATAAATATCTTTTTTGGCGAGAAAAATTTGCCGTATGCCTTCGCGCATCAGCCGGTCGCCGTCGTTTTCCAGGCTGTTGATGGCAACCGTGTGCTCCGTAATTTGCATGTACTTTTTCTTGGCGAGCAGTTTGAACGCATCCAGCATATGTTGGCAGGAGTCGACGATAACCGCGGAAAAGTCTCTCATAAATTGATCGGTATGCGAAATGCCGAGGTAGTCGAAACGGGCGATCGTGGCTTCAATGCCGTCCGTGACATCGTCGATTTTGGAGGCGAGCTCCATGATGTCTTCGCGGTCCAGAGGAGTGATGAACACTTTGTTCAATCCTTTGAAAATCTCATGCGTGATCGAATCGCCTTTATGCTCCAGGTCGTGGATGGCTTTTACATAATCGACGGGCGGTTTCTCACCCATCATCGCCGTACGGAACATTTGAGCGGTTTCCAAGGCATTCTCGGCAGACCCGATGAGAAGCTGGAGAAAATCGACGTCCCCTTTTCTAGTAAATAACGTTGTCATAAAACCCTCCCAATATTTTCTATATGTACAAAATTTTGATCGATTTTTGCTACAAAACAGACCAATTTGTTGAAAACTCACGAAGTTAAAAATATCATAACATTTATACGGAAAGCAATGCTAAATAACTTGGATTTTGCATTTGCCGGTTTTCTTGATTTTACGGGTGCGAAGTTGTACATTGGAAAAAGCGGTGTTCGTTAGAAGAATGCCTGGAGAGGAACCTTTACCTATGAAAAAAATGTGCATACGCAACGGAATATTTGTAACGGCGGATTCGTCCAGACCTGTTGTCAAAGGATGGATGGTTATCGAAGACGGCCGCATTGCTTATTTGGGCGAACAGGAGCCCCCTGCCGGAGAGCAGTACGATGAAGTGATAGACGGCACAAACAAGCTGTACATGCCGGGTCTGGTGAACACTCACGGCCATGCGGCGATGTCGTTGCTTCGCGGATACGGCGACGATTTGGCTTTGCAAATTTGGCTGGAGGAGAAAATGTGGCCGATGGAAGCCAAATTTTCTTCGCAGGATGTAAAATGGGGCACTTTGCTGTCCATCGTTGAGATGATCAAAGGCGGCACCACAACTTTCGTCGATATGTACGACCATATGAACGAGGTGGCGCAAGCCGTCGAGCAATCGGGGATGCGCGGCTGCCTGACGCGGGGAGTCATCGGTCTGTGTCCGCCGGAAGTTCAGGATGCGAAGCTGAAAGAGGCGACCGAGTTTGCAAAAAGCTGGCACGGCAAAGCTGACGGCAGAATTACGACGATGATGTCTCCGCATGCGCCTTATACATGCCCGCCGGATTACATTGAGCGTATCGTGCAGGCAGCGCATGATTTGGATCTTCCTATACATACGCATATGTCGGAAACGAATCGGGAAGTTCAGGCCAACGTGGAGCAGTACGGGCTGCGTCCTGTCACCCACCTGGAAAAGCTCGGCGTATTCAGCCGGCCGACGCTCGTCGCCCACGGGGTGCATCTGACCGATGAAGAAATCGAAATCGTGAAAAAGTACGATGTGCGGATTTCCCATAATCCGGGAAGCAATTTGAAGCTGGCCAGCGGCGTTGCCAGAGTGCCTGAACTGCTTCGCGCAGGCGTGAAGGTGTCCCTGGGGACGGACGGCGCGGCTTCCAACAACAATTTGGATATGTTTGAGGAAATGAGGCTCGCCGCCTTGATTCATAAAGGCGTTTCCGGCGATCCGCTTGCGGTGCCTGCCGCCGACGCGCTTCAGCTCGGAACCCGGATGGGTGCCGAATCCATTTGGTTGGACCGGGTAGGACAGCTTGCGCCAGGAATGAAGGCCGATTTCATCGCGCTGGATATCGATCAGCCGCATTTTTTGCCCAAGACGGATTTCGTGTCTCATATTGTTTATTCCGCATCCGCCAAAGACGTTGTCGATGTGTGCGTAGACGGCAAATGGATCGTCCGCGGCGGCGAATGCCTGACTTTGGACGAAGAAAAGATCAAGCGCGAATTCGAGCTTCGTTTTGAAAAGCTGATCGGGTAACGTCCGTTCCCGGGCGGCTGCAGAAAGGGGAGCGGCATAAGTGAGCTGGAAAAGAACCGTCATGTTCGGCACGTTTATCGTTTTGACGCTTGTTGTTGTTATCAGCCGTTTTTATCTCAACGTGCAGAACACGCACTGGGATGCGAACAGCCAAGCTGTGGAAACCGCTTATGAGAAAACCATTTTGACCAAAGCGACAAAAGTGGAAGCTTTTTACGGTGACGAGCCGTTCCAAATCGTTCGGGGCGAAGACAAAATCGGCCAGCCCGTCATCGTCTGGATCTCGGACAAGGAAGTTCATACGGAGATGGCCGCAGAAGCTTTTACGGAAGAGCAAGTGCGCGAAAAGATGCTTAAAAAAGATAGCGCCATCGACGTGCTGCGCATTTTACCGGGCAAACTGGGTGCGCAATACGTGTGGGAAGTGTTTTACAAAAAGCAGGATGCGAATGGAGAACGCTATTTTTACGATTATTACGCTTTTAAAGACGGAACTTTTGTCGATACGTACCGGCTCAGCCTGCAATAGGCTGGGCTTTTTTTTCTTTCCACACTTTGTATAAGGAATAAGTATATCGCTTATGATATACTCTTCGTATAGCGAGCCGGTAAACAAAACAAAATAGACTATAGAAAGGGGGACGTTGTCTGATGAAGCTGCGTCTCTTACCTGTTGTCATAAGCGTCATCGTATCTTCCACAGTATTGTTCGGTGGTTGGTTTGCATATAATAGTCTGGCTATGGAAAATCCGTTATCCGACATTGTGACCGCAACGACCGGAGTGGAAAGCTCTGCGATACAATTGGACAGCGATCAGGTAAATATTACTTTAACTTTGAAGCCCGATGCCGATTTGCGCACGATCGTGAACCGCATTTCGAAGGAAGGATCGTCGATCATCGGCAAACGGACGGTTCATTATAATCTGCAGTCCAAAACTTCTGCGGAACTCGATACTTGGTGGTCGAAAGCTTTGTTTGACGTCGCCCAGGCGATGGAAACGAAGCATTATGCCGATGTTCCGAAAACATTGCAAAGCTACGCGGGTCAGCTTGCGAATTTGAAGGTCGATACGGAAATGGACGAACATTACGTATACGTTCGTTTGACGGACGGCGATTCCAGCAAATTCGTGATGCTCCCACGGACTCCGGGAAAGATAGGAGTGTGGCCGAATGAGTAAATTGGGCAAAGAGATTTGTATCGGATTCGTTCCGGTTCTGCTGATTTTTCTCGTATTTATCGGGGTTAACATTGTTCCCGTGTTGTTTGCAGGCGTACTTGGCATCTCCTTATTTTTGATGATTCGCAGCCGCGGCGGCTTGGGGCTGGCGGCCGGCGGCGAACGCAAAAGCAAAAACCGCACGCCCTCTTATTTGACTTTCGACGAAATCGGGGGTCAGGACCGGGCCAAGCGCGAGCTGATGGAGGCTCTTGATTTTCTCATCAAGCACGATCAGATTCAGAAGCTCGGCATTCGGCCGCTGAAAGGCATTCTGCTTACCGGGCCTCCGGGCACCGGGAAAACGCTGATGGCCAAAGCGGCGGCTCATTATACGAACTCCGTGTACCTTGCAGCGTCGGGAAGCGAGTTCGTCGAGATGTACGTCGGCGTCGGCGCAAGCCGCGTCCGTGACCTGTTTAAAGAGGCGAGAGCGCGTGCCGCCAAGGAAGGCAAGGACAGCGCGATCATCTTTATCGACGAAATCGACGTCATCGGCGGCAAAAGGGACGGCGGCCAGCATCGGGAGTACGATCAGACGCTGAACCAGCTGCTTACCGAGATGGACGGCATTCATACGAACGATGCGCCGAAAATTCTCATTATGGCGGCGACGAACCGCAAGGAAATGCTGGATAGCGCGCTGCTGCGCCCGGGCAGGTTCGACCGTCATATCGATGTCGATTTGCCGGACAAGAAAGGCCGTTTGTCCATCCTGCACATCCATAAGAAAAACAAGCCTTTGGCCGAACACGTATCGCTCGACAAAATTGCCGAGCAAACTTTCGGGTTTTCGGGAGCGCAGCTGGAAAGCGTGCTGAATGAAGCGGCGATCTACGCGCTTAGGGAGGACAAGGAAGCGATCGAGCAGCAGCATCTGGCTTCCGCGATCGACAAAGTGATGATGGGCGAAAGAACGGATAGAGAAACCGCTCAAGACGAAAAGGAACGCGTTGCGTATCACGAACTCGGCCATGCTATCGCAGCCGAAATCGTCCGCCCCGGTTCCGTGTCGCAAGTGACCGTAAGTCCGCGGGGAAAAGCGCTTGGATATGTGCGCCATAATCCGCCGAAGGACCAGTATTTGTACACGAAGGATTACATCGAAGAGCAGATCATGATCGCGCTGGGCGGCGCGGCTGCCGAAGAAATCATTTATGGCGGGCGCAGCACCGGCTCGCGCAACGATTTTGAACAGGCACTTTCGATGGTCCGCAATATGATGGATTCGGGCTTGACTTCGCTTGGGATTATCGACCGCAATATGGTTACCAAGGAAGAGCTGATGAAAGAAAACAGCGCCATTCTGGACGATCTGATGCTGCGTACGAAGCAAGTTCTGGAGCAATACCGGGACGTGTTCGACCAATCGTTCGATGTGCTGATGGAAGAAGAAGTGATTTCCGGCGACAAGTTCCGGCAGTTGATCCGGGCGCACATCGGACAAACCGCATAATTTACAACCGGCGGCCGCTGACTATTGGGTCGGCGGTTTTTTCTTTTTTGCAAAAGTGTGTCCAATATTCGGAAGCATCATGAATGTTTTGTGTATACTAATGCAATAAGTTTGTAAACGGTGTATGATGAAGAGTGAGAACTCATTGAGAATCATATAGATAAAGCCGAACTTGGGGCAGATAGGAGAAACATATGGCATTCAAAACGATCGGTGTTGTCGGCGGAGGAACGATGGGGCAAGGAATTGCCGAAATGTTGGCTGCTCGCGGTCTGGAAGTGTTGCTCGCAGAAAAAACTGCAGACAAACTGGACAATGCGATGCGGATGATTACGGTCAGTCTGGACAAACAAATAGAACGATGGGCGCTTACCGAGGCGGAGAAGAAGCTCATACTGGCAAAAATCAAGAGAGCGGAGTCCATAGAGGAAATGGCCGCTTGCGATATGGTTATCGAAACGATTACGGAAGATTTGAACGCGAAAAAGCACGTGTTTTTCCAATTGAATCAAATTTGTCCGCCGCATGTCATTTTGGCCAGCAACACGTCGACACTGAGCGTGACCGAAATTGCTGCCGTTACGACGAGCCCGGGACGGATTATTGGCCTGCACTTTTTGCATCCGGTAGCTAAAATCAATTTGGTAGAAATTATCAGAGCGATGAAAACGTCGGATGAGACATACGAAAATACAAGAGCGTTCGTCGACGAGCTGATTCAAAAAAAGAGCATCAAAGTGAACGAGTCGCCAGGATTTATTACGACAAGGCTAATTTGTACGCTGATCAACGAAGCGCTGCATACGCTGTCCGAGGGCGTGGCCTCTGCGGAGGACATCGATACGGCGATGCGCATCGGCTACGATTTCCGCTACGGTCCTTTGGAGATGTGTGACCGCTTCGGTCTTGACTCCGTACAGGCGGCGCTTGAAGTTATGTTCCGCGATTACGGGGATATTAAATACCGGCCGTCTTTTCTGCTCAAGCAAATGGTGCGCGCCGGCCATCTCGGCGTGAAGACCGGAGAAGGATTTTTCCGCTACGATAAGGACGGTGACCGGCTGTGAACATACTCGTTATTAATGCAGGCAGCTCATCCTTGAAGTATCAGCTTTTCAATATGACCGACGAACATGTGCTGGCCAAAGGCAAAGTGGAGCGCATCGGCATGGAAACCGCGATCTTGACCCATGAGCCGGAAGGCAAAGCGGATGTCAATGAGGTCAGCGAGATTTTGGAACATACGACGGCGATCCGCAAAGTGCTGGACATGCTCGTACATAAGCAGCACGGCGTGCTGGAGTCGATCGAACAGATCGACGCCGTCGGCCACCGTGTCGTGCACGGCGGCGAAAGCTTCAAAAACTCCGTCATCGTCGATGACGAAGTGAAGCGGGAAATCCGCCGCCTGTTCGATCTTGCGCCGCTGCACAATCCGGCGCACATGCTAGGTATCGCAGCGGTGGAGGCGAACATGGAGGGCGTGCCGCAGGCCGTCGTATTCGATACCGCCTTCCATCAAACGATGCCGGCGGCGGCATACTTGTACCCGGTGCCGATGGCGCTGTACCGGAAGCACAAGGTGCGCCGCTACGGCTTCCACGGTACGAGCCACAAATACGTCAGCGAGCGCGCTGCCGCCTTGCTAGGCCGCCCGCTGGAGCAGCTGAAAATCGTGACGTGCCACATCGGCAACGGATGCAGCTGTACGGCCGTCGTGGGCGGCCGGTCGGTCGATACGAGCATGGGGATGACCCCGCTCGAAGGTCTGATGATGGGCACGCGCAGCGGCGATCTGGACCCGGCCATCGTGCCTTACGCGATGGGCAAGGAGGATTTGACGCTGGGCGAGATCAGCTCCATGCTGAACAAGCACAGCGGCCTGCAGGCGATCTCCGGCATCAGCAGCGACATGCGGGAGGTTGTGGAAGCGATGGAGGCTGGCGACAGGAACGCCGCGCTGGCTTTCGAGATGTATGAGTATCGGATTCGCAAATACATCGGCGCCTACGCCGCGGCGATGAACGGCATCGATGCGATTGTTTTTACCGCGGGCGTCGGAGAGAACTCCGAGCTGCTGCGCAAAACGGTTTGCGACAAGCTCTCCTTCCTTGGCGTGGAGCTCGACGACGAGCGCAACAGATCAGGCAGAGGGACGGAGCGCCGAATTACGAAAGACGGCTCCAGAGTCGAGGTATTGGTCATTCCGACGAACGAGGAATTGGTCATTGCCCGGGATACCTACGCACTTGTTCAAACGAACTGATTGTTGGCCGAAAATGGTGTACAATAGAAAAAGGTTCGTATGAACGTTGGACAAGAGGTAGGAGGTACGACATTTCGTGAAATGCAGGATCAATGAATGGGAACGCCATCTCCGCGATACCGCAACGATACGCAGCCGGCGGTTGAACGTGAACCGTTTGGGCGGCGGCATGTACCGCCTGTACCCGTAACCGATGTTCGTTTATCGGCATAAAGAGGGGGTACAGATGAAAAATGAATCGAAATGAAGCTCACCGCAGGCAGCTTGAAGCGGTTTTTCAGATCGGTATTCAAGAAGGCAGCGTGGCAATTCCGTCCCTGCTGCTGAAACATTACCGCAGTCTTCGGCTAAATGAAACCGAAGTGATGACACTGATCCAACTGATGGCATTTTTGGAAAAAGAGCGCAACGACTTTCCGACGATCGAGGAAATTCAAGCCCGCATGTCGGCGGCTCCGGATCAAGTGATCGCCAGTCTGCAAAAACTGCTCGGTGAGCAGTTCATCGCCATCGACGAGGATGTCGAGCCGGAAACCGGCAAAAGATGCGAGCGCTACAACATAACGCCGCTTTATCAAAAATTGGCCGCTTTCGTGATCGAACAGCAGACAGCTGCTTTTGCCGCCGTACGGAGCCCGATCCAGGCCGACTCGCAGGCCAAAGACATTTATACGACGTTCGAAAACGAATTCGCCCGGCCGCTTACGCCGATGGAACTGGAGACGATCAGCGGGTGGCTGGACAAAGACCAGTATCCGAACGAGCTGATTTTAACCGCCTTGAAAGAAGCCGTGTTTGCCGGCAAAGTATATTTTCGCTACATCGACCGGATCCTGCTGGAATGGAGCCGCAACCGCGTAGCGACAGTCGAGCAGGCGAAAGAATACGCCCAGCGGTATCGGCAGTCCCGATAAGCGCGGTGCGGAGCCGCAAAGAGCAGCCGGCGCCGCGCGCAGTTCCCAGCGCGCGGTGTTTTGCTGCATGCCGTCGGCCGTCGGCTCCAAGCTAAGCAGTCCGAAAAACCTGAGAGAGTGCAGGCTGTTGAAAAACTCGCGATGCAGGGGGAAGAACATCCACTCGACAACGCGGAGAAAAGCCTGCAAAAACCCCATGACGTCGTGGACGTCACCCCACAGAATGAAAATAATTCAGGTCTACAGCTCCAGTTTCAAGCTTGAAAAGCGTAAGAACTGGAAACGATGAAACTAACAAACCAAAGGACG